>NZ_CP020538.1:1200000-1556250 GCF_002080435.1 Sphingobium herbicidovorans
CCGCCAGCGCCGCCAGCAGCACGCCGAGCAACCGGGTAATCACCGCCTCGATCTTGCTGCCGAGCCGCGCCATGATCGGCCCCGCCGCCAACAGCGAACCCAGCATCAGCACGAGCGTCGCCACCACCGCCGCCACGACGACCAGCCGCTCGCCGATCCCTTCCGCCTGCGACATCAGCAGCATCACCGTGGCGATGGACCCCGGCCCCGCGATCATCGGCATCGCCATCGGAAAGACCGACACATCCTCCACTTCGGGCGTTTCGGCGATCTTGTGCGCCCGGTCCTCGCGCCGCTGGGTGCGCTTTTCGAACACCATGTCCATCGCAATGATGAACAGCATGATGCCGCCCGCGATGCGGAAGCTGTCGAGCGCGATGCCGAGCACGCCCAGCAACTGCTTTCCCCACAGCGCAAAGACCAGCAATATGGCCGCCGCGATCCCCACCGCCCGCACCGCCATGGCCCGCCGCTGCGCATGGGTCGCTCCAGTCGTCAGGCTGGCATAGATGGGCGCGCATCCCGGCGGGTCGATGACCACGAACAAGGTTACGAAAGCGGAAATGAACAGCTCGATCATGCGCCCGGCGCCGCCACCCGGTCGTCGATCACCATTTCATAATCGCTGCCGTTCCAGACGCGCACGCTGATCCGGCGGCTGCCATCGGCGGCGACGTCTGCGCTCCAGGTCAGGCTGTCGTCAGGCGTGGGAGCGGGCTGCTTCGCGCCGCCCTCCGGCGCGCGCGCGCGCCGTTTGCATGTCGCGACCTTGCCCACCAGAAATTCCGGCGTCTCGCGCGGCTGAGCCAGCGTGTCGCCATGATCGAGGATCCACTTCCACGCGCCCTTCTTGTCGCGCCGCCAGATCGTCGTGAAATAGCCCACCGATCCGTCCGGCCGCTGCCAGTTGCCCGTGCTCGCGGCAAGATTGCCGTCGCAGGACACATGAACGACCGATGGCGTCCAGCTTACCGGCTTGGGCGGATCGTCCCGTCCGTTCAGCCATTGTTTCGCCAGCACCCGCTGCGGCGTGAACATCACGGCGTCATCGGCGGCGGTCTGGCGAAAGGCGGTCCATTGCCCCTTGTCCCGCGCCAGCCGGTTAAACGCGATCTCGGCGGCAAATACGGAACTGGGATCAGGCTGGTAACGCATCGGCGGACGCGCCGCGACCAGCCCGACAAGACTGACCGCGAGCAGCAGCGCCCGCCCTGCCTTCACAGGCCCTCCGGCTTCGCCAGCCCCGCCCGCGCATGGGCGGCAACCAGCGTATTGCGCAGCAGCACCGCAATGGTCATCGGACCCACGCCGCCCGGCACGGGGGTAATCGCCCGGACATGGGCCAACGCTTCGGCGGTGGCGACATCGCCCACGATGCGGCTCTTGCCATCTTCGGTATCGGTGACGCGGTTGATGCCGACATCGATCACGGTCGCGCCGGGCCTGATCCATTCGCCCTTGACCATTTCCGCCCGGCCCACCGCCGCCACCACGATGTCGGCGCGGTGCACGACCGACGCCAGATCCCGCGTCCGGCTGTGCGCGATGGTGACGGTGCAATTTTCAGCCAGCAGCAGCTGCGCCATCGGCTTGCCCACGATGTTGGAGCGGCCCACGACCACCGCCTCCATGCCCGACAGGTCGCCCAGTTCGTCCTTCAGCAGCATGATGCAGCCCAGCGGCGTGCAGGGCACCAGCGCCTCCTGCCCCGTGGCGAGCCGCCCGGAATTGACGACATGGAATCCATCCACATCCTTGGCCGGGTCGATCGCGCCGATCACCGCCGACTCGTCGATATGGCCGGGCAAGGGCAATTGCACGAGGATGCCGTCCACGCGGTCATCGGCGTTCAATTCCTCGACCAGGTCGAGCAGTTCCTCTTCGCCGATACTCGCGGGCAGCTTGAATTCCAGGCTTTCCATGCCCGCCTCGACCGTCATCTTGCCCTTGTTACGGACATAGACGGAACTGGCCGGATCCTCACCCACCAGCACAACCGCCAGGCCGGGTTTGCGCCCGGTGCTTTTGACGAAGGCGGCAACGCCGTCCGCGACCTTGCCCCGCAGCGCTGCGGCATAAGCCTTGCCGTCGATGATCTTGCCGATGGTCATGCTGCCTCAACCCGTTCCCTGATGATGGTGGACAGGCGCTTCAGCGCTAACGCTTCACCCCCGCCCTTGATCCGCAGCCGCTTTAGCCGGTTGCTGTCCCCCGATTCCAGCGAAATCGCGCTACGCGGCCAATCCAGCGCCTTGGCCAGCAGCACGATCAGCGCCGTGTTCGCCCTGCCCTTTTCGGGCGCCGCACGCACGCGGGCGCGCAACCAGTCCTCGCCCTTCTCGTCTGTCCAGCATCCGCCCCACTCATCGCGCGCAGCGCCAGGCGTCAGGCGAATGCTGACCAGCAGGTCGTTTCCGTCCTGCCTCCAGACGCTCACACCTGTCCGAAGATCGGCGGCAATATGGCCTGGCGGATGATAAGGATCGCCAGCAGAACGACCATCGGCGAAAGGTCGAGGGCGCCCAGATCCGGCATGACGCGGCGGATGGGGTTATAAATGGGCGCCGTCATCCGGTCGAGCGCGACCATGACCGTGCGGACCACGTCGCTGGAGGTGTTGATGACATTAAAGGCAATCAGCCAGCTCATGATCGCCTGGATGATGATGATCCACCACAGCACATCGAGCAGGATGACGATGATCTGATAGAGCGCGTAGGCCATGTGGTCTCCAAATTGACTGCGGATGCTCTAGCCGAGGGGGACAGCACGCGACAAGGCTTAGCGGAGGATTTGCTGCCTGTTCCTTCGTCATGCCAGCAAAAGCTGGCATCTCTCCTCTCAACGACACAGCCCAACCGGAGGAGGTCCCAGCTTCCGCTGGGATGACGAACTGCTCCGCAACTTACCGGCGCACTAAAGTACCCGCACCGCGCCTGGTGAAGATTTCCAGCAGCATCGCATGGGGCACCCGCCCGTCCAGGATGACGGCGGCGTCCACGCCACCCTCGACCGCCTTCACACAGGTTTCCAGCTTGGGAATCATGCCGCCGCTGATCGTGCCGTCTTCCTGCAACACCCGGATTGCCGCCGGATCAAGGTCCGTCAGCAACTGGCCCTGCTTGTCCAGCACGCCCGGAACATCGGTCAGCAGGAAGAAGCGCGACGCCTGAAGCTCCGACGCAATCGCGCCCGCCATCGTGTCGGCATTGACATTATAGGTATGGCCGTCCGCGCCAATTCCCACAGGGGCAACCACCGGAATGATGCCACTTTGCGTCAGCGTGTCGAGGATGCTGCGGTCAACCTTCACCGGATCGCCGACGAAGCCCAGATCGACATTGCGCTCGATCCCCGAATTGGGATCGGCCTGCCGCTTGCCCAGCACCTTTTCGCACAGGACCAGGCCGCCATCCTTGCCGGAAATGCCCACGGCCCGGCCACCGGCGCCCGCGATCCAGCCGACGATTTCCTTGTTGATCGATCCTGCCAGAACCATTTCGGCAATCTGCGCGGTTTCCTTGTCGGTGACGCGCAGGCCGCCAATAAACTGCGATTCGACGCCCAGCTTCTGCAGCATCGCGCCGATCTGCGGACCGCCGCCATGGACAACGACGACATTGATGCCGACCGCTTTCATCAGCACGACATCCTCGGCGAAATCGCGCGCCGCTTCGGGATCGCCCATGGCGTGGCCGCCATATTTCACGACAAATGTCTGCCCCGCATAACGCTGCATATAGGGCAAGGCCTCGACAAGGGTTTCAGCCTTCGCGAGGAGCGCGGGATCAGGGGCGTGCTTGCTGTTCATGCGCGCGCGCAATAGGGCCTTATCCATGCGGGGGCAAGTTTTGGGCTGTGCTGGTTTCGCGCAGGGGATGGGGAGGAATCGAACGCCATCCCTCCGTTCGCCCTGAGCTTGTCGAAGGGCTGTTCGTTACGACAACAGGAATGGGCTTCGACAGGCTCAGCCCGAACGGTTCGGGAAGCTATTAACTCCTCCGCATCCTCTGCGCCTCTGCGTAAGCAAAAACCGGTCAACCTCGCCCTTACCAGGCCATCCGGTACTTGACCCCCATGGCCTGCGCCAGATTGCGCTGCCGCCGCTCCACAGCTTCGCCGAAAAGGTCGGCATCCACGCCCCGCAGCCGCAATTCCAGAGTGTCGCCTGCCATTTCCAGCTTCGATCCCAGCAACGGTCCTTCGACCCCGCCTGACAATCGCTGGCCCAGCCGGATCGCCAACCCCCACAATGTCGCCCGCTTCAGCGCCGCTGGAGAAGCAAGCCCCTCGATCGAAGGGGCGATCGCCGCACCTCCGCCGAAATTGCTGTGCAATGCCTGCGCCAGCATCGCGCGTTCGGGCGCGGTGATGCCTACCCAATTGCTGTGCAGCGCAATCTCCACGCCGCGTTCGGCGCGGAAATCCGGGTTGGCGCGCCATCCCACATCGGCCAGCAGGCATGCCGCGCGGCGGATGCGGCGGCAGGCCGGATCGTCATCCTGGAACACAGGCGCGATCCAGCGATCGATCATGTCGCCATGACCGGCAAAGCGGCCCTGCGCCTCGCCTTCCGCCTCCGCCGCGACCAGCAGCGGGTCGTGCGCGCGAATATCGGGGGGCAGATCCTCGAACAACAATCCTTCGCGCAGGCCATAGGCGGACACGATCAGGTCGCGCGACTTCAATTGCCGAACGATAACCGACAGCAGCGCAGCCGCATCGGGCAGCGTGGGCACGCGCGGTCCGGTCATGGACGGAATATCCTTCAGCCGCGCGCGACCGACATGCGACACGATCCGCGTCAACTGCTCGGCGCGCGACGCCGGCATCGCATATTGATGAACCACCGGCAGCGGAAAATTGGTGAGCTGCATGTCGAAACGGGCCAGTGCGCGCCACGATCCGCCCACAAGGTAGAATGGCAGTTCCGGTTCCACGATCCAGCCTGCCTTGGCCAGCATCTTCTTGACCTGCCGTTCCAGCACGCCCGGCCCCTTCGCCCGGATCTGCGGCAGGCGCAGCACCCCCAGCGGCAGGGAAATCGTCTCATGCACCGCGCCATCGCGGATTCGCGCCAGTTCCAGGCTGCCTCCGCCCAAATCACCCACGATCCCGTCCGCACCCGGAATACCCGACAGCACGCCATAGGCTGCGGCGATCGCCTCCTGCGCCCCCGAAAGCAGCTCGACATTCAGCCCTATCGCCTTCGCGCGGCGTAGAAACTCATCGCCATTGGCCGCATCGCGGACCGCCGCCGTGGCGACGCAGCGCACCTCCCGCACGTCCATTTCGCGGCAAAGATGCGCAAAGCGGCCAACCGCGCGCAGCCCGCGCTCCATCGCATCCGGCTCGATCTGTCCCGTCTTGCCCAGCGACGCGCCCAGCCCGGCCATCACCTTTTCATTGAAGAGGATGAAGGGGATGCGGCGCGGGCCGTCATAAACGACCAGCCGGACGCTGTTGGACCCGATGTCGATGATCGCCGTGCGCGCCTTGGCATGTTCAGGCGACGTCGCCATCGTCCCGGCGATGGCGCGCACCTGGCTGAGCATGGAGTTCATGCGGCGCTCAGGCCCGGCCGCGCAGGCGCAATGTCGGAACGGCATCGCTGTCCAGCGCCGCGCCCCGGCCCGACAGCGACGGGTTGGTCATGAAATAGCGGTGCAGGTTGAACGGCCGGCCAGCCGAATCCACGCGGGCATAATGCCCCTCGCTGTCTAACTCCCAACTCTGTTCCGTATCGATCAGATTGGCCACCATCACCTGGTCCAGAATCTGGTCATGCACCGTCGGGTTTTCCACAGGGGCAAGGAATTCGACGCGGCGGTCGAAGTTCCGGGGCATCCAGTCGGCCGAGCTGATGAACACCTTCGCGCCATTGTTGGGCAGCGCCTTGCCGTTGCCGAAAACGGTGATGCGGCTATGTTCCAGGAATCGGCCGACGACCGACTTGACCCGGATGTTTTCCGACATGCCCGGTACGCCCGGACGCAGGCAGCATATGCCGCGCACGATCAGGTCGATCTGCACCCCCGCATTGCTGGCGGCATAGAGCTTTTCGATGATCGCAGGATCGACGAGAGAGTTCATCTTGGCCCAGATAGTGCCCGGCCGCCCCGCGCGGACATGGTCGATTTCCGCATCGATCAGCGCGCAGAGATGGTTGCGCAGGTCGCGCGGGCTCATGACCAGCTTTTCAAGGCGCTCCGGCTCGACATAGCCGGTGATGTAATTGAACAGCGCGGCGGCATCGCGGCTGTAGGCCGGGTCCGCCGTAAAGAAGCTGAGGTCGGTATAGATACGCGCCGTCACCGGGTGGTAATTGCCGGTGCCGAAATGGCAGTAGCTGCGAAACGCCTCGCCCTCGCGCCGGACGACCATTGAAACCTTGGCATGGGTTTTCCAGTCGATGAAGCCATAGACCACCTGCACGCCCGCGCGTTCCAGCGCGTCGGCCCACATCAGATTCTGTTCCTCGTCGAACCGGGCTTTAAGCTCGACCACAGCCGTCACCGATTTGCCCGCCTCTGCCGCATCGATCAGCGCGCGGATGATCGCCGATTGCTTGCCCGCGCGATACAGCGTCTGCTTGATCGCCACGACATCGGGGTCGGAAGCCGCTTGTTTCAGGAACGAAACGACCACGTCAAAGGCTTCATAGGGATGATGGACCACAATGTCCTTCGCCCGGATCGCCGCAAAGCAATCCCCGCCATATTCGCGGATTCGTTCAGGGAATCGCGGCGCATAGGGTTCGAATTTCAGGTCGGGCCGATCTTCGTCCACGACGCCCGACAGGTCGCCGATGCCGACAAACCCCTCGACCTCCGCGATCATCGCCTCATGCCCCTGCAGCATGTCCTGCAACATTTCCTCGACCGGCTCGGGAATCCGCTCCTCAATCTCCAGCCGGATCACGCGTCCCCGGCGGCGGCGTTTGATGGCGCTACGGAAATGGCGGACCAGATCCTCCGCCTCTTCCTCTATTTCGATGTCGCTGTCGCGGATGATGCGGAACACGCCGCTGTTGCGCACCCGATAGCCCGGAAAGAGATCGGCGGAAAAGCGCCGGATCACCGCCTCCAGCGCCATGTAGCGCGCCGGTTCGCCCGGCACCCGGACGAAGCGGGCGAGCGAGGATGGAATCATCACCAGTTCGCGGATCGGCTGCTTGTCCGACAGCCGCTCCAGATCAAAAACGATCGAAAGGCCCTGATTGGGTATGAAGGGAAAGGGATGCGCCGGATCCAGCGCCTGCGGCGTGAGTATCGGAAACACCTGCGTCAGGAAATGTTCGCGCAGCCATGTCTCGCTGGCGGCGTCGATCGGGCTGGCGGGGCCGATCACCTCGATCCCCACCTGCGTCAATTCGTCATGCAGCGCGCCCCACACCTTCTGCTGCGCCGCCATCAACCGCGTCGTTTCATCAGCAATGGCGGCCAGTTGCTGTCCCGGCGTCAATCCGTCAGCGGAGCGCATGTCGACATCCTGCAACTGCTGCCCTTTCAGCCCGGCCACGCGCACGCTGAAAAATTCGTCGAGGTTCGCACCGGAAATCGACAGGAAGCGCAGCCGTTCGAGCAACGGGTGCGCGCGATTCATCGCCTCCTCCAATACCCGTTGGTTGAACGCCAGCCAGGACAGCTCCCGGTTGAAATAGCGGTCGCTGGGCAGGGTCAGGCTGGCGGAGGGGTCGGCTTCGGCCACGTCTCTCTCACGTTGATCAGGGCTGCGGATCGTCCGGCACTATAGGCAAGTATCCAGCGTCTTGCAGGGTCTCTTTCGCCATAGCGACAGAAATCTTACGCGCCGATGACAGGGCCGCCTCATTAAGCAGCCGGGTGACCTGTGCGATCACCCCGTAGCTGCGCTCGATCCGGCGGAGCAGCCAGTCGGGCAAATCCGCCGCATAATGCGCGCCCATCGCCCCTAAAGACCGTTCGATCAACGCGCGGGCAAGGGGCTCGTCAGGCTCCGCGATGACCACATGAGGCGCCGCTGCAAGCCGCGAACGAAGGTCGGGCAAGGCGACATCCCAGCGGGTCGGGGCGTTCCGGCCGATCAGCAGCAGCGGCCGTCGGCTTGTCTGCGCATCGTTCCACGCGTTGAACAGCAGCCGGTCGTCCTGCCCTTCCGCATCGTCGATCACCCGGCCGCCGCTCATCGCCGCGAAACGCCGCCCCAGCATGGACCGGCCAGACAAGGCAGGCCCGCTCAGCACGCTGGTCGCCAGCGGCCAGTCGCGCCAGCCTTCCAGATGGCGGACGGCGATGCTGTTGGCGTCGCTGACCAGGAAATCTCCCTCCGCGCCCTGCCCTGGCCATTCGAACGGCAGGCTGATCTGGCTCATTGCGGCGGCGCTGCTCCCGCAG
The DNA here is from genome assembly GCF_002080435.1 of Sphingobium herbicidovorans. Lineage (NCBI taxonomy): Bacteria > Pseudomonadati > Pseudomonadota > Alphaproteobacteria > Sphingomonadales > Sphingobiaceae > Sphingobium > Sphingobium herbicidovorans. The sequence continues at coordinate 1,208,376 of NZ_CP020538.1, forward strand.
GCGACGCCCCGCCACGCCGGATGCGCAGGGCGTTGCCGGATCCCGACACGGTAAAGCCGCGCGCCTGCAGCGCCGCGCGCAAAGCGTCGGCCGTGCCGTCGAAGTTGACCTGCATTACCGATGTGCCGCCCAGCGCCAGGCTGCTGGTCGCCGCCGAACGGACGCCCAGGATTGACCGCACAGCAGCCTCGCCCTGCGTCACCGATCCCACATCGGGCGTATCGAATTGAATCGAGAAGCTGGTGGTGGCGGCAGTCGTCGGCGGCGCGTCCAGCATTTCCACCGGCTGATCGGTCCCATTCTCGATGGCCAGGGCGCCCGGATCAATCGGCTCCTCGATGATGAGCGATGGGTCGGGCCGCAAGCGACCGTCGTTAAGCGCAGTGGTGTAGAGCTGGTCGATCCGCCGAGCCGCCTCGTCCAGCATCTGCGGGATCGCGCTTTCAGCAGAAGCGCGCAGAGAGAAGCTGCCGATAAGGTGATCGTCGGGGCCATAGCGCGCGGTGAAGGTGCCGGTGACGGGACCGCCCGGCCATTGCCGTTCCAGCCGGGCGATGGGCACCACCACATCGGCCGCGCCATATTGATCGAGCAGCACGCGCCACCACAGCCGCCCGCGCCGTCCGACCTGTCCGGCATTGAGGAGTATCGGGTCCGCGATCGATCCGCTGACGCGCACATAGTCGATGGCGCTCTCCCCGGTACGGAACCGCGCCCACGCTTTCTGCCACTCATTGATCCGTTCATAGGACACGGCGGAGCCGCCGTCCCACATGACCGGGATGACCAGCAGTGGCGGCGAGCGCATGACATTGCCCGATACGCCCAGCAGTTGGCCCGTGCGCGCCCGGTCGAACAGGATGCCCAGCGTCGCGACATAACGGGTCGGGCCGATCTGCTCATATTCGATTTCGACGCCGGAAATCATCGCCTCCAGCTGCGAATCGGACAGGTTGGGCACGCCCGCATTGCCATGGGTGCGCGTCCACAGCATCCGCCATCCCTGCCGCTGCGCCAGCCGCCATCCGGCCAGCCGCGCGCTGCTGGCGTCCTTGCCCAGCACATCGACCTTGATGCCGCTAACCTGATAATCGCCGCCGCTGGCGATCGGCGGCACGCCGCGCTCGCCCTCCATCTGCGCGAACAGCGCCGCTGCGGCGAGGCCGAACGCAATCGCGCCGATAATCTGGGCCGGTCGCGACAGCAGGCGAAGCAGTTGCAATGGCCGGAAATTGAGGCGGGACAAGGCAGGGGACAGGCTCACGCGCGCCCTTTTGGCGAGATTTCCCGCATCTGCCAAGCGGCAACCCATTTCCCGTTCCGTTTTCCGCGTCATTGTGCACTCTCTGGGTTGCCGCATTTTCCGAGCCGCCAGATGTTTCCATCTGGCTCGAAAATGCTTTAGGGGGCGCGAGCATGAGCGACACCGAATCCTACAGCTACGCCAAGGCTGGCGTGGACATCGCGGCAGGCAATGCGCTGGTCCGCGCCATCGCCCCCCTTGCCAAGGCGACGCGCCGCCCCGGAGCGGACGCCGAATTGGGCGGCTTTGGCGGCTTCTTCGACCTGAAGGCCGCTGGCTATGACGATCCGCTGCTGGTCGCGGCCAATGACGGCGTCGGCACCAAGCTGAAGCTCGCCATCGACCATGACCGCCATGACGGCGTCGGCATCGACCTGGTCGCCATGTGCGCCAACGACCTGATCGTGCAGGGCGCAGAGCCGCTCTTCTTCCTCGACTATTACGCCACCGGAAAGCTGGAGAGCGGCGTCGCCGAGCGCGTCATCGCTGGCATCGCAGAAGGCTGCAAGCAGGCCGGCTGCGCCCTCATCGGCGGCGAAACGGCGGAAATGCCGGGCATGTACGCCGCCGGAGACTATGACCTCGCCGGCTTCTGCGTCGGCGCGGTGGAACGGGCCAGGGCGCTGACCGGCAATCGGGTGAAGGCGGGCGACGTGCTGCTCGGCCTCACCTCGTCGGGCGTGCATTCCAACGGCTTCTCGCTTGTCCGCCGCCTTGCCGCCGACAAGGGGTGGAAGCTCGACCGCCCGGCGATCTTCGACAATGAAGTGCTGCTGATCGACGCGCTGATGGCCCCGACGCGCATCTACGTGAAGGCGCTGCTGCCGCTGGTGCGCGACGGCAAAATCAATGCGCTTGCCCATATCACGGGCGGCGGCCTGCTGGAAAATATCCCGCGCGTGCTGCCCGATGGCTGCCATGCCGTGGTCGATGCGGACGGTTGGGAACAGCCACGGCTGATGGCCTTCCTCCAGGCCCAGGGCCATATCGAGCCGGAAGAGATGGCGCGCACGTTCAACTGCGGCGTCGGCATGGTGCTTGCGGTCGATGCGGGCGTAGCGGATGCGGTTGCGGCGGAACTGGAAGCGGCAGGCGAAACCGTGATCCGCGTGGGCATGGTCGAGGCGGGCGAGAAGGGCTGCACCGTCAAAGGATCGCAGGAAACCTGGAGCGCAAAGGCCGACTGGACCGCGACGCATCTGGGTTAAGGCCCTGCCTTGAGCGTTTTCGACTTCGCTGGAACCGAACGGAGATTGTGCAAGTGAAAGCCAAAGTCGGCGTTCTGATCTCCGGGCGCGGGTCCAACATGGCGGCGCTGCTCTACGCCGCCAAGCACCCCTCCTGCCCCTATGAGATCGTGCTGGTCGCCGCCAATGATCCTGAAGCCGCTGGCCTCACGCTGGCGCAGGCCGAAGGCGTCCCCACCTTCGCGCAAAGCCACAAGGGCCTCAAGCGCGCCGAGTTCGACCGGATCATCGACGCGCAGCTGCGCCGGGCAGGCGCCGAATATGTGGTCCTCGCCGGTTACATGCGCCTGCTTTCGGCTGAATTCGTCGCCGGCTGGGAAAACCGGATGCTGAACATCCATCCCAGCCTGCTGCCGAAATATAAGGGCCTCGATACGCATCAAAAGGCACTGGACGCAGGCGACAGCCATGCGGGCTGCTCAGTCCATGTCGTGACCAGCGAACTGGATGACGGCCCCGTGCTGGCCCAAACGGAAGTCGCCATCCTGCCCGGCGACAGCGCCGACACGCTGGCCGCCCGCATTCTGATCGCCGAACATCAGCTTTACTCGCGCACCCTCGCCGACTTCGTAACGCGCGATCGGTAGCCGCTGGCCCCGTAGACATTTCCGGCGACTTCTGAGGGGCATGGCTCTTTCCTTTCGGCCGTGCCTTCCCCACAATAGGCAGCCATGACCGACGCTATCCCCCCAGCCATCGAAATCAGCCACCTCACCAAGGTTTATGCGGGCGGCAAGCGCGCACTGGACGACATCAGCCTGTCGATCCCGCGCGGCCAGATTTACGGCCTGCTCGGCCCCAATGGCGCGGGCAAGTCGACGACGATCAACATCCTCGCCGGACTGGTGAACAAGACCAGCGGGTCGGCAAGGATCTGGGGCTTCGACATCGACCAGAACCCCCGCAACGCCAAGAATTCGATCGGCATCGTGCCGCAGGAGATCGTCTTCGACCCCTTTTTCACACCTTTCGAAACACTGGAAAATCAAGCGGGCTATTATGGCGTGCCCAAGGGACGGCGGCGCTCGATGGAATTGCTGCGCGCCGTCCATCTGGAGGACAAGGCCCACGCCTATGCCCGCACCCTGTCCGGCGGCATGAAGCGACGGCTGCTGGTGGCGAAGGCGATGGTGCACAGCCCGCCCATCCTGGTGCTGGACGAACCCACCGCGGGTGTCGATGTGCAGCTTCGCCAGCAGCTTTGGGAATATGTGCGCGAACTCAACGCGCTCGGCGTGACGATCGTGCTGACGACGCACTATCTTGAGGAAGCCGAGGAGCTGTGCGACCGGATCGGCATCATCAACCACGGCCGCGTCATCACTGACAAACCGACGCGCGAGTTGATCGCGATGGCGCAGGAAAAGGTGGTGCAGGTCACCGTCGATCGCGACATCGCCACGGCGCCGAGCGGGCCCTGTTTCGAGAAGGTGGAGCTTTCGGACCCACGTACGCTGACGATCACCTATATGAAGGACCGCGCCAACGCGGGTCAGGTGCTGAACGCCGTGCAGGCGAGCGGCCTATCCATCGTCGATGTCGTGACGCGCGATCCCGATCTGGAGGATGTGTTCCTCAGCCTGACAACGCCTGCCTAGTGACGGAAGAAAGTCACATTCCCCCTCCCGTTGGCGGAGGGGGCTAGCGCGCCGCGATAGCTATTGCCGCAGCCAAGGCTATTCCATTTTGCGCTTCACCAATGCAGATGTGCTGACGAACATCGAAGGCGTGCTGTCACATATCGGGGCAGCGCTCCCGCAACTGCCCACCCCCGGCCCCTCCCGCTAGCAGGAGGGGAGAGTATCGAATATGCCCACCACCTCTCATGACGTCGTCATCATCGGCTCCGGCGCCGCCGGTCTTACCGCCGCGATCAACCTGGCTCAGGACCGCAAGGTGGTGGTGCTGGCAAAGGCCGCGCTCGACAGCGGCTCGACCAATTGGGCGCAGGGCGGCATTGCCGCGGTGCTTGACGGGGGCGACAGTTTCGAAGCGCATATCGAAGATACGATGGTTGCGGGCGCTGGCCTCAACAATCGCGAAACGGTGGAGTTCGTCGTTTCCGAAGCCCCGGCTGCGATCGAACGGCTGGCTCAGCTTGGCGTGCCCTTCAACGGCGGCGACGAATTTGGCGAACGCTGGCACCTGACACGCGAGGGCGGGCACAGCCACCGCCGCATCGTCCATGTCGACGACGCCACCGGCCACGCGGTTCAGGTCGCGTTGCTCAAGGCCGCACGCGCCAATCCCAACATCACGCTGCTGGAGGATCTGGTCGCCATCGACCTCATCACCAGCCGCCATGGCGAACGCTATTCGGGCGACGGCCATGTCTGGGGCGTCTACGCCTTTAATAAAAAGACCAAGCATGTCGATGCCCTGCTGGGGAAGGCAACGGTCCTCTGCACTGGCGGCGCAGGGCGCACCTACCTCTTTTCAACAGCGCCGCGTGGAGCGACCGGCGATGGCATCGCCATGGCCTGGCGCGCGGGTTGCCGCGTTTCCAACATGGAAATGAACCAGTTTCACCCCACCTGCCTCTATAATCTGGAGGTCAAGAATTTCCTGATCACCGAAGCCGTGCGCGGCGAAGGCGGGCATCTGAAGCTGCCCCCCGGCGTCCCCGGCGGCGGACAGCGTTTCATGGACCGTTTCGACCCACGCGGCGAATTGGCCCCGCGCGATATCGTCGCCCGCGCGATCGACCATGAAATCAAGCGGCTCGGCCTCGACTATGTCCATCTCGACATCAGCCACAAGCCGCCCGAATTTGTCCGCCAGCATTTTCCAACCATTTACACGCGGCTGCTGGACCTGGACATCGACATCACCAAGGAACCGATCCCGGTCGTTCCCGCCCAGCATTATACCTGCGGCGGGGTGGTGATCGACCTTGACGGCCGCACCGACCTGCCCGGCCTCTATGCCGCAGGGGAAGTCACTGAAAGCGGACTGCATGGCGCAAACCGCCTGGCTTCCAACTCGCTGCTCGAATGCCTCGTCTTCGGCGAAGCAGCCGCGCGGCATATCCGGGCCAACTGGGACAGCCTGCCCCCGCCCCCGCCGGTCCTCCCATGGGATGAAAGCCGCGTCACTAATTCCGACGAAGAGGTCATCGTCCAGCATAACTGGAAGGAAATTCGCCGCTTCATGTGGGATTATGTCGGTATCGTGCGCACCACCAAGCGGCTGGAGCGGGCGCAGCACCGCATCGACCTGCTCGCCAAGGAGGTGGACGAATATTACGGCCATTTCCGCGTGACGCCCGACCTGATCGAACTGCGCAACCTGCTGGAAGTCGCGCGGCTGGTCGTCCGCTCGGCGCTCAAGCGGAAGGAGAGCCGGGGATTGCACTACACGCTTGATTATCCCGACATGCTGCCAGCGGCTGTTGATACCGTGCTGGCGCCCTGATCACGCCCGCAGGAAATCCTTGATCATAGCCGCAAAGCGGCTGGGCTGATCAGCCATCACGACATGCCCGCTGGGACCGATCGGCAACAGCCTCACTCCCTTCTTGGCGGCGTAGGCGGCGCGGAAATTGCGGCTGATCGCATTCGCCTGCGCCGGGTCGGACCCCACCGCATAAACCACATCCATTGGCGCATCGATGCGCGCAAGTTGTGGCCCAAGATCGACATTCGCCAGATCCCGAAGCGCGTTGGCAATCACGTCCGGGTCGCTCCCCCTGGCGCCCGGCGCCTGCGCCAATATCTGCCCCAGATAGGCGCGCCCCGCCTTGGTCCCGGTAAAATACTGGCTGATCTGGTCGGCCAGATAGCCCATGCCCTGCGCCGTGCCGCCGACCATGGCCGCGCCTTCGGGCAGCATATCGACGACCATCAGCCGCCCGGCCAGCCCCTTCAGTCCCAGCATCATGGCCAGCGTGCCGCCCATGGAATGACCGACGATCGCCGGACGCGCCAGCCCCGCCGCGCCGATATAGCGGGCGATTTCATCAGCAAGCGGCTGGACCAGCGGTCCCGAGGCGTTGGCGTCCGCCGCCAGCCCGGCAAACCCGCGCACATGGATCAGATGCCACCGATAGCCCGGCACGGCCGCCATCGTCCCGTTCCAGATGCCCGGCCCGCTCCCCAGCCCGGGGATCAACAGCACATCGCGCCCCGTGCCCCGAACCGTCACCGCGATCCGCCGCGATGTGAAGGGCGCGGCCAGCGCCGGACCGCCCAGCATCGCCCAACCTGCCGCAGCCGCTCCGCTCAGCAGCAGCGTCCGCCTATTCAGAAATTCGCCAATCATTGCACCCTCATAGGCGTAGCGCCTTAACCTTGACTGAGCGCAAGGAGCAGGCCGTTCATGCTCCTTACATCGCAATTGTGGAATCATTCGTCGCATGAACCTTGCCAGCCAGAACACCCGCGCCACGAAGAGAGTGGTGGGAGAGCGGGGACGAAAATGAGTGATGGAAATAACGGGCGCGGGTTGCGTCCTGATGGCGGTACGGCCCGCCTCGTCTTGTTGATCGCAGCGCTTTCGGCTTGTGTCAGCGCGCCCGGAGAACCGCAGGCTCGCGCCACGCAGCGGGTGCAACCAACGACATCGACCTTCCCGATCAAGCCGGTCGCCAATCCGCCCAAGCCCTATCAGGCGCTCGCCGTCGATCAGCGCGAAACGCCGCCGCCCGCTTTGGTCAGCGTGGTCCGCAACCTTGGTCAAAGCTTCAACGGAAAGGTTGGCATCGCGGTCCGCCGTATTGGCAGCGACTGGACCGTCGCCTGGAACGGCAACCTTCTCTTCCCGCAGCAAAGCGTGTCGAAACTCTGGGTGTCGATGACCGTCCTCGATGCGGTCGATCGCGGCAAGTTCCGCCTGTCCGACACGACCACGATCACCCGCAAGGATCTTACCCTTTTCCATCAGCCGTCCGCCGGGCTTGTCGGAAGCAGCGGATGGACCACCAGCTATTCCGACCTCATGCGTCGCGCCATGATGAACAGCGACAATACGGCGAACGACACGCTCTTGCGCTCTGTCGGCGGGCCGGAGGCCGTGCGCTCCTATCTCGCCCGCCGTTTTATAAAGGATGTCCGCTTCGGCCCCGGCGAACGGTTGCTGCAGGCGACCGCAGCGGGCCTGGAATGGCGGCAGGATTATTCGATAGGCCGCAATTTCTATGCGGCCCGCGCCCGGCTGCCCATCGAAGCGCGCAAAAGGGCGCTCGACAATTATCTGGCCAGCCCGCCCGACGGAGCAGCGCCTTCGGCCATCGTGCACGCGCTGGCGAAGCTGAAGGAAGGCGACATGCTCTCCCCCGCATCGTCCCAGTTGCTGATGTCGATCATGAGCGAGGCGAAAACCGGACCGCAACGGATCAAGGGCGGCGTACCGGCGGGATGGCGCTATATGCACAAGACCGGCACCGGCCAGGTATTGGGCGCGCGCTCGACCGGCTACAATGATGTCGGCATCATGACCGCGCCCGACGGCACCAGCTATGCTGTGGCGGTTATGATCGGCAGCACGACCGAACCCATACCCGCGCGTTGGGAACTGATGCAGGCGGTCGCCAAGGCGGTCGCCGCCAATCACGAAAAGCGGTAGCGAGACGCGCAGGACGGCGGTTCCCCCGCCGTCCCTCAGTCCAGATTGGGCCGCAACCAGCGCTCCGCCGTTTCCAGATCCACACCGCGCCGCTGCGCATAATCTTCCAGCTGATCGCGCCCGACCCGCGCTACGCCGAAATATTCCGCCTGCGGATGCCCGAAATAAAAGCCGCTGACCGCCGCGGTCGGCAGCATCGCAAAACTTTCCGTCAGCGTGATGCCCGTCGCATGATGCGCATCCAGCATGTCGAACAGCAGCGGCTTCAGGCTGTGCTCCGGGCAGGCCGGATAGCCGGGAGCCGGGCGGATGCCGCGATATTGCTCCTTGATCAGCGCCTCGTTGGTCAGTTGCTCGCCTTCCGCATAGCCCCACAGCGCCGTGCGGACATAATGGTGCAACCGCTCGGCAAAGGCTTCGGCCAGCCGATCAGCCAGCGCCTTGAGCAGGATGTCCGAATAATCGTCGATCGCCGCCTTGAACCGCGCCAGATGCGGCTCGATGCCATGGATCGACACGGCAAAGCCGCCCATCCAGTCGCCGTCATGGCTGATGAAATCCGCCAGGCACATGTTCGCGCGCCCTTCCCGCTTGGCGATCTGCTGGCGCAGCATCGGCAGGCGGACATGCTTTTCATCCTCGACATGGACGATGATGTCATCGCCCTCACGGCGGCAGGGCCACAGGCCGCACACGCCGCGCGCGGTCAGCCACTTCTCGTCGATGATGCGGTCGAGCATCGCCTGCGCGTCCTTGAACAGGCTGGTCGCGCTTTCGCCCACTACCTCGTCTGAAAGGATGGCGGGATAATTGCCCGCCAGTTCCCACGCCCGGAAGAATGGCGTCCAGTCGATATAGTCGCGCAGATCCTTCAGGTCCCAGTCCGGGAAGCGATGCACGCCGGGCAGGCGCGGCTTGCCGGGCTTCAGGCTCTCATCGATCTCGAAAGCGTTGGCGCGGGCATCCTCGATGCTGACCAGCGCGCTCTGCCCCTTGTTGGCGCGGGCGACGCGGACATGCTCATAATCGTCCTTGGTCTTGCGGACGAAGTCGTCCTTCTGCGTCTCCGATACAAGCGCCGTCGCCACGCCCACGGCGCGGCTGGCGTCCAGCACATGCACCACCGGCCCCTCGAACGCCGGGTCGATGCGCAGCGCGGTGTGCACGCGAGAGGTGGTCGCGCCGCCGATCAGCAAAGGCATGGTCATCCCGGCCCGCTGCATTTCCTGCGCCACCGTCACCATCTCGTCCAGCGAGGGGGTGATGAGGCCGGAAAGCCCGATCATGTCGGCGTCATTCTCGTTCGCCGCCTTGATGATGTCCTGCCAGGGCACCATGACGCCCATGTCGACCACATCAAAGCCGTTACACTGAAGCACGACGCCGACAATATTCTTGCCGATGTCATGGACGTCGCCCTTGACCGTCGCCATGATGATCTTGCCTTTGCCCTTGGCGCCCGGTTCCTTCGACGCCTCGATGAAGGGCAGCAGGTGCGCGACCGCCTTCTTCATGACGCGCGCTGACTTCACCACCTGCGGCAGGAACATCTTGCCCGCGCCGAACAGGTCGCCCACGACATTCATGCCGTCCATCAGCGGACCTTCGATCACCTCGATCGGTTTGACGGCGGAAAGTCGCGCTTCCTCCGTATCCTCGACCACATACATGTCGATGCCCTTGACCAGCGCATGTTCCAGCCGCTTGGCGACCGGCCAGCCGCGCCATTCCTGCGCCGCCTTTTCCGACGCAGCATCCTTGCCCTTGTAGCTTTCGGCCAGCGCAACCAGCCGGTCGCCCGCCTCGGGATCGGTGTTCAGCAGCACATCCTCGCACGCCTTGCGCAGCGCCGGGTCGATCGCGTCGTAAACGTCGAGCTGCCCCGCATTGACGATCGCCATGTCCAGCCCCGCGGGAATGGCGTGGTACAGGAACACCGAATGCATCGCCCGACGCACAGGCTCATTGCCACGGAAGGAGAAGGAGAAGTTCGACAGCCCGCCCGAAATATGGACATGCGGGCAGCGCGCCTTGATCTCCCGGCACGCCTCGATGAAATCAACGCCGTAATTATTATGCTCCTCGATCCCCGTCGCCACCGCGAAAATATTGGGGTCGAAGATGATGTCCTCGGGCGGAAAGCCGATGGTCATCAGCAGCTTGTAGGCCCGCTCGCAAATCTCGACCTTGCGCTCCTTCGTGTCGGCCTGGCCCCTCTCGTCAAAGGCCATGATAACCGCCGCCGCGCCATAGGCCATGCATTTGCGGGCATGGCCCAGAAAGGCCTCTTCGCCCTCCTTCATGCTGATCGAATTGACGATCGGCTTGCCGGACACGCATTTCAGCCCCGCCTCGATCACTTCCCATTTGGAACTGTCGATCATCACCGGCACGCGACTGATGTCCGGTTCCGACGTCATCAGCTTGAGGAAGGTCGTCATCGCCTCGACCGCGTCGAGCAGCCCTTCGTCCATGTTGACGTCGACGATCTGCGCGCCATTTTCGACCTGATCGCGCGCGATATCGATGGCCGCGGCGTAATCGCCCGCCATGATCAGCTTCTTGAACTTGGCCGATCCGGTGACGTTGGTGCGTTCACCGATGTTGACGAAAGTGGCGGTGGATTGCGTGGTCATTTCAATGCCTTCCCCCTCTCCCCTTAGGGAGAGGGCCGGGGAGAGGGGGAGATGCGCCACCCCTCAGTTGTCATCCTGAAGAGGAAGCGCCCGCCCCCTCTCCCAACCCCCTCCCCAAGGGGAGAGGGCTAAAACTTATGCCGCGATGTGCATGGGCTCCAGCCCGGCCAACCGCGTCACCACCGGCAGTTCCGGCACTTGCCTGGGCTTATGCCCCGCCAGCGCCTTCGCCACCGCACCGATATGCGCGGGCGTCGTGCCGCAGCAGCCGCCGACCATATTCACCAGCCCCTCATCTACCCACTGGCGGATCAGCGAAGCGGTCGTTTCCGGCAACTCGTCATATTGCCCTAGCTCATTGGGCAGCCCCGCATTGGGATAGGCCAAAATCAGCGTATCGGCATTCTTCGCCAGTTCGCTGAGATAAGGCCGCAGCAAGTCCGCCCCAAAGGCGCAATTCACCCCGATGGTCAGCGGCTTCAAATGCCGCAGCGAATACCAGAAGGCATTGATCGTATGCCCCGACAGGTTGCGCCCGGACATGTCGGTAATCGTAAAGCTCAGCATCAGCGGCACCGGCCGCCCCGCCGCCGCCTCGGCCTCCCGCGCCGCCATGCCCGCCGCTTTGGCGTTCAGCGTATCGAAGCAGGTTTCGACCAGCAGAAAGTCTACCCCGCCCTCGATCAGCGCATCGCACTGCTCGCGATAGTCGGCCTTCAACGTATCATAATCGACCTCGCGATAGGCCGGGTCGTTCACATCCGGCGAGATCGAAAGCGTCTTGTTCGTCGGCCCGATGGAGCCCGCCACGAAACGCGGCCGCCCATCCTTCGCCGTGGCCGCCTCGCACGCCCTGCGAGCGATCTGCGCAGCCGCGATGTTGATCTCCCGCACCAGATGCTCGCAGCCATAATCGGCCATCGCGATCTTGGTGGACGAAAAGGTGTTCGTCTCGATCATGTCGGCGCCCGCATCGAGATAGGCGGTATGGATGCCCTCGACGATATCCGGCCGGGTCAGGCACAGAAGGTCGTTATTGCCCTTCTGGTCCTTCGCCAGATCGAGCGACCCGCGATAATCCGCCTCGGTCAGCCCATGCTTCTGGATCGACGTGCCATAGCCGCCGTCGAAAATCATGATCTTCTCCGCAGCCACGGCGCGGAATCTTTGTTCAGCGTTCATCTCAAAACTCCGTTCGCCCTGAGCCTGTCGAAGGGCTCATGCCGGCCTAAGCCCAAGCAGATGGCAGATCGCATAGCTCAGCTCGGCCCGGTTGAGCGTATAGAAATGGAAGTCGCGCACGCCGCCCGCATAGAGCTTGCGGCACAGTTCCGCCGCCAGCGTCGCCGACACCAGCTGTCGCGCGGCGGGCAGGTCGTCCAGCCCTTCGAACAGCTTGCCCATCCAGCCTGGCACGTCCGTATTGCACATGGCCGACATGCGCTGGACCGCCGCGAAATTGCTGACCGGCATGATCCCCGGAATGATCTCCGCGTCGATCCCCGCCGCCGCCACCGTGTCGCGGAAGCGGAAGAAGGTTTCCGGCTCAAAGAAGAATTGCGTGATCGCCCGGCTCGCGCCCGCGTCCAGCTTGCGCTTCAGATTGTCGATATCGCTCTGGGCGCTGGCCGCATCGGGGTGCGTCTCGGGATAGGCCGCCACCGAAATCTCGAAGGGGTGCCGCTTGCGCAGCCCTTCGACCAGTTCCGCCGCGCCCTTATAGCCTTCCGGATGCGGCTCGAAATGCTTGCCCGCTTCCGGCGGATCGCCGCGCAACGCGACGATATGGCGCACGCCCGCGTCCCAATAGGCGTCCACCACCTCGTCAATCTCGGCCTTGCTCGCAGCGACGCAGGTCAGGTGCGCGGCGGCGGAGAGGGGCGTTTCCTTCGCGATCCGCGCCACCGTGTTATGCGTCCGCTCCCGCGTCGATCCGCCCGCACCGTAGGTCACCGACACGAACTTCGGCGCCAGCGGCGTCAGCGTCTCGATCGCCGACCAAAGCTGCTCTTCCATCTTCTCCGTCTTGGGCGGGAAAAATTCGAAGCTCACATTCAGGTCGCCCGCAAGGTCCGCATAGAGCGGCGCTTGCCAAGCCCGCGCGGCCTCTTCGACGGAGGGGAAGGAAAGTGTCATGCGGAAAGTCGTCCTTCATGTCGCAGGATGCGCGCGCCAAGACGCCGCCCCAGCCATAATTGCACCGTCAATTCCTGGCCGGGCAGCACTTCCACCCGTTCCAGTTCCAGGCCCGCCTGCGCGAACCAGCTTTCGATCTGCTCGTCGGAAAAGCCAAGCCGCGCATGTTGATCGCGCAACCGCAGCTCTTCCCTCTCATGCGCGGCAAAGTCAGCGATCAGCACCCGGCCGCCCGCCGCCATGACCCGCGCCGCCTCGGCAATTACCGTTTCGGGCGCCTGCGCATAGTGCAGAACCTGGTGCAGCACCACCGTGTCAATGCTTCCCGCCTCCAACGGAAGCGCGCCAAAGTCGCCCAGCACCAGCGCATATTTATCCCCGGCATCGTGCGGCAGCTTCGCCCGCGCCAGCCGCAGCATGTCGGGACTGCGATCCAGCGCGGTCACCTGCTCCGCCGACGGGCCAAACAGCTCGATCATCCGCCCGGTCCCGGTGCCGATATCCAACAGATGCCCAATCGCCTCGGTGCCCAGCAGCGCCGTCATCGCCGCCTCGACATCCACATCGGGCACATGCATCGACCGGATGGCGTCCCATTCCTCGGCATGTTCGGCGAAATAGCTTTCCGCCGCGCGCGAACGGTCCGCCCGCACGGCCGCCAGACGCGCCAGGTCCGCCTTCTGCCACAAATCCTCGCTTTCAGAAGGAACCAGCTGATCGAAAAGGGTCAGGAAAGGCGCGATCGCCGCCGCTTTCCCCAGCCGCAGAAAAACCCAATTGCCTTCCTTGCGCCGCTCGACCAGACCCGCTTCGGCCAGGATACGGACATGGCGGGACACGCGCGGCTGGCTTTGGCCCACGACCTGCGCGATTTCGCCCACCGCCAACTCCATCGCGCGCAGCAGATAGATGATGCGCAGGCGCGTCGGATCGCTCAAGGCCCTGAAAATGTCGAGTGCGGCGCTCATGGGTCATGCATATAAAGAAATCTTTATATACGTCAATGGCAATGGCCCGGATTGCCCCATCTGTCTGAGCCAAAGCCCGTAAATTGGCGAGTCGCATGAATGGGATTGCCATGCGTAGCCCAATTCATTACGAATCGGCCCCGCAGGCGCAAAGGGGGGTGAACTTTTCTCCGAGAGTGGTCTGCACTGTTTTTTTCTCTGAGAGGGGTTTGCCCATGTCCAAGTCGATTGCTCTTTCGCTCGTTTTCGCCGCGTCGCTCGGCCTCGCTGCTTGCTCGGGCAATGCCGACAACGCCGCCAATGTTGCCGACAACGCTGCCGACAACGCGGTGAACGCTGCCGACAACGCCATGATGGCTGCTGAAAACGCCGCCATGAGCGCTGAGAACGCCGCTGAAAACGCCAGCAACGCTGCCGACAACGCCGTTTCGAACGCGATGTAATTTCCCTTTCGGGATTTTATGGAAACAGGGCCGCGCCGGCGACGGAGCGGCCCTTTTCTTTGATTACCGGGCTATTGAAGGCGCCACGGGCGACCCCGCTGCTCCCATCGTGCCGCCGCCATGAAAAAAGGGCCGCCCGATCGAGCAGCCCTTCTTCCTCACATTACCGCAAGCCCGATCAGCAATCGCGATCGATCGCCCGGCCGGCCAGCGCGCCCACACCTGCGCCGACAATCGCGCCCGTGGTGCCGTCGCCGCGTCCATAACGGCCGCTGCCCTTGCCGATTTCGTTGCCGAGCAAGCCGCCCGCGATCGCACCGATGATGGTGCCGCCCGTACCGTTGTCGCGACAGCGATAGCCGCCCCGGTAGCCGCGATAATAATTGTTCCGATAATAGCGGTCGCCGCGATAGCCGCGATAATAATCGCCCCGGTAACCGCGATGGCCGCGGTCGCCCCGATAATAATCGCCGCGCTCATAACGGCCCCAGCCATCGCGCGCCTGGGCCGGAGCCGCGGTCACGGCAAAAGATGCAGCGCCCATTGCCAGCGCCGCCCCCATATTGATCAGAAACTTGGTTTTCATGGCGTTGCTCCTCAAAATCTTGCCATCGATCCGGGTGCTTTCGTTAAGGCTGCACCATCGATTACACCCTTTTTGCCTGATTCGCATTGAGCCGAGCCTGAATGGCCGTGTCAGCCACCATTCAGCAAAAACCATCGCTCGTCCACGCGCTTGCCACGGCCTGCTCCCCTCTCCGGCCAAGCGCCTGCCCAGGCAAAAAACGGCCCATGTCCCGCACCCGGACGGGCTGGTCCGGCAAGGCCATTGGTAAGCAGGCGTGATTTGCCTATGGCGAGGCGATGCGCCGAATTTTGATCGTCCTGCTTCTTGCGATCCTGCTGTTGCCAGCGCCGCACAAGAACAAGCCCGAACTGTTCGGCCCGGGCCCGCTGCTGGTGACGGCACGGGCGCTGCCCTTGAACGCATCGGACCCGGCTGTCCGCAGTGTCGGGATGCTGGACTATCTTGGCGGGTGGCAACTGCGCAGTCCCCATCGCGGCTTTGGCGGCATCTCCTCCCTTCTGGTTCAGGGCGAAGGCCAGGTGCTGGCGCTAAGCGACTCCGGCACGCTGATGGGCTTCACGCTTCATCCGGGCCGGGACAGCCGCCGTCCCTTCATCGCGCCCCTGCCCGTCCGACGCCAGGATGCAGCCCAGCCATGGTGGGCGTGGGATTCGGAGGCGATGGCCCACGACCCGGTCACGGGTCGCTACTGGGTGGGATTTGAAATGCTTCAGCGCATCTGCCGCTATGCGCCGGGCTTCTCGCGCGTGGAGGCCTGCCGCACCTGGCCAGAGATCGAGGCATGGCCGAAAACCGGGTCCATCGAATCCATGGCGCGCCTGCCGGATGGCCGTTTTCTCGTCATCGCAGAGATGGGTATGCGCGGGGATGGCAGCCATGACACGCTGCTGTTTGATGGAGACCCGGCGGACAGCGCCACCCCATCGCCCCTGCATCTGCGCTATGTGCCACCCAGGGGCTACAGGCCCACCGACGCCGTCGCACTGGATGATCGCCGCCTGCTGGTGCTCAATCGCCGCGTTACGCTAAAGAGCCTGTTCACAGCCACCCTCGCCACCATCGAACTGCCCGTCACGCCCAGACCCGACGACCGCCTGTGGGCGCGACCCATCGCCAGGCTTGCGCCCCCGCTGCTGGCCGACAATTTCGAAGGGATCGCGGTCACCCGCGAAGGCGGAAGGACGATCGTCTGGATCGTCTCTGACGACAATCACGAATTTTTCCAGCGCACCCTGCTGCTGAAATTCGCGCTCCGTTCCCGCTGACCATCATCATCGCCAGCCGCCACGCAAAAAAGCGGCCCGTTGCCAGGCCGCTTCTTAAACCGAAACGAATCGAAGTAATCAGGCGGCGACGGCAGCCTGCTTCTTCACGATGTCGCGCTTCAGGCGGCGAGCCTTCAGCGACAGCTTTTCATCGCTGGTCTTGAGCAGCCAGTTGTCGAGGCCGCCATTATGTTCGACCGAACGCAGGCCGTGCGTCGATACGCGCAGCTTCACGGTCGTTTCCAGCGTCTCGGAAATGAGCGACACGTTCTGCAGGTTGGGCAGGAACACGCGCTTGGTCTTGTTATTGGCGTGGGAAACATTGTGACCCACCTGGCGGCCCTTGCCGGTCAGTTCGCAAATGCGCGACATAGTCAATCAACCTTGTAGTTCATGTTCGTTCGGAAAGCGGCGCCACTAACCGGATTCCCGGTCCCCGTCAAGCCGCCTGCCCCAGGATCGAATCGCTTTCGCAACCCTTTCCAACCCTGGGACGTTTGTTGCGCATAGATCATAGGAGAGCGCAATGCGACTCATTGGCGGCTTGTTGCTGATTGTGCTGCTGGTACTGGCCGGAGGCATCGCCACCGGCTTCATCGACCTGCAGAAAACCCAGGAGGGCAGCCTGCCGAAAATCGCCGTGGAAGGCGGGCAATTGCCAAAATTCCAGGCGGATGTGGCAAAGGTCGAAGTCGGAACGCGCAACGAAACGGTGGAAGTGCCAACGGTGGACGTCAAAAAGCCCTGATCATTCCGCAGGCGCGAAACATGCTGTAGAGGCGGTCTCGATGAGTCCGCCCTTCCCTCTTCCAGCGCCTATGCGCCGCGCGCTTGATCTGGCCAGCGCGGCCGAGTGCGCTGGCGAAGTCCCTGTCGGCGCAGTGGTGACCCGCGACGGACAGATCGTCGGCGAGGGCGAAAACCGCAACCGTCGCGACTGCGATCCCACGGCGCACGCGGAAATCGTCGCCATGCGCGCGGCAGCAGCCAGGCTGGGCGATTTCCGCCTCACCGGCTGTGACCTCTGGGTGACGCTGGAACCCTGCCCCATGTGCGCAGGGGCCATTTCTCACGCCCGCATCGCCCGCCTCTTTTACGGCGCATCCGATGCAAAGGGCGGCGCGATAGAACAGGGGCCACGTCTCTTCACCCAGCCCCAATGCCTGCACCGGCCGGAAGTTTATGGCGGGATAGGTGAAACAGAGGCTTCAACGCTGCTGAAGGACTTCTTCGCCGCCCGGCGCTGAATAGTCGATCCGATAGAGCGTATAAGGCAGGGCAAAGCCACTCTTGAGCGATACCGGGTGCAGCCAGCCAGGCGTCTCCCCGCGCATCAGTCCAGCGTAGAAGCCGCGCGGGCTACGTGACTGATAGATGGTGCCTTCAGGGAAGCCGGGGCAGATCAGCAGGTAGGTGGCGTGATGCCGCGCCGCGATCGGGCGGAAGGCATCGGGCGATCCGTCAAAGGCACGGTGCAGGTCCAGAATCACCTTGCCGTTGCGATGATAGGGTCCGGCAAGCGCGCTGTGATGCGTCGTCGCGATGATGCGCGGCCCCAGATCGACCATGGTGAATATGGTGGCGGGTGGAAGCTGGTTCAGCACCTCTAGCGCGGGCAACGACCGGCAACGGCCATTGGCTTTGTTGATCGCCTGTCGCCTAGCCTTGCGGCCCGGTTGCTCGGCCTTCGGCTTTTCATCGGATATCGCCGCCCAAAGCTGGTTCATCTGCGGATAAAGCGGCGTCGCAAAGGCCGCCGTAGCGAGCAACGCGGTTGCAACAACGCCCAGCAGCCGGACCAATGGCCGCCCGAAGATGACCGCCCGGATCACCCGATGCGCGGCCCATGCCGCCGCCGGGATCGCCAGCAACTGCGCCGCCGGCCCCGCGCGCAACTGCCAGAATAGCAGGGCGGTGGAAAAGAGCATCATCAACCCCACCGTCGCCCACGCCCACAGCCGGTCGCTGTCCCGGCGCGATTCCCACAAGGCCCAGATCAGGCCGAACAGGCCCGCCACCGGGATCGCCATCAACGGCACGACCAGGCTGCGCGCCTGCGCGGTGATGGGCTTGGCTTCGCGGATGTTGGAAAGCCACAGCTGCTCCAGTTCGGGCGAAATCTGATAGGCGCCCGTCAGGCATTGCGGCCAGTTGAGCCAGGCAAAGGCCGCGACCGCTGCGCCAACGACGACGCCAGCAGCCAGCCGGGCAGGCCAGCTACGTAGCGGCAGCACCGCCAGCAGCGTCATGCCCGCGCCTGCCGCTGCAAATATCGCGACCCAGATAGGCGAGATCGCGTCGCATACCATCTGGCGATTGGCGTAGCTGGCAAAGAGCAGGAAGAGGATAGAGACCGATCCGGCAAGGCTCAGCGCATAGGGCAGCATCCGCCTCCCGGCCCCCTCCTTGAACACCCAGCGCAGCGCGATCAGCGCCCCGCCCGCCGCCAGATAGACGATCATTTCCATGCCGATGGCGATGGACAGCGCGCTGCTCACTCCGGCGATCACCCCGCCACGCAGCCAGTTGCGGTCGATCAGCCCCGCCAGCATCGTCACGACCAGCGCCAACTGCCAGCCATGATGATCGACGCGCATCGGCACGAACATGCTGATGCCCATCTGCGCGGCAAAGGGCGCAAGCGCGGCCAATATCCAGCCATTGCCCCCCGCCAGCCGCCGCGCAATGAAGCCAAGCGCCAGCATCAGCGGCAATAGCGGGATCATCGGCGCAATCGCGCAGGCGAGCCGGTCGGCAAGCCCTTGCTCCACGAACGCGCGAAAAAACAGCATCAGGGCAGCGAGCGGCAGATCGACCAAGCGGGACCAGTGAATGTTGAACCCCGCGGGCGGATCCAGCCGATACTGCCTCAGGTCGTACCAGCCCTGCCCCGCCAGCCAGTCCCTCACCTGAACGAAGCGGATATTGTCGTCCGTATCGTTGAGTGTCAGCCAATGGACCGAAGGCCAGCGCGAGTAGAGCAGCCACGCCACGGCCACGAGCCACAACAGGAAGGTCAGCCATTTCCAGTGCCGTTCTGCCCCGGCGGACAGGCAGGTCAGGGCGCGCCGGACAGGTCCGCGCAGGGCAAGGCTACTTTGCAAGTTCATGGCGGGTGGATTAGAGGCTCCGCATCAAATCGCAACGGGGCCTTCATGAAATTGCTGTCACGACTGCCGCCGGAAAGACGGGCCCTGTTCTGGCAGGTCGTGCGCTATGGCATCAGCGGCCTGTTCATCACCGCCTGCCAGGCAGTGGTTTACTGGACGCTCGCAGCGCTGGCCGGATGGCACCCGCAGGTTGCCAATGGGATCGGCTATCTGGCTGCGGTCATGATCGGCTATGTGACGCACAGCGCCTTTACCTTCCGCGGCCAGGGCGGCGATGGCAATCACGCCGCGCGGGGCGTGAAGTTCGTAGTTGTGTCGTTGCTCAGCTATGCGCTGAACGCCCTATGGGTATTCCTCTGCGTCACCCATATGCGATGGCCGGAATGGTCGCCCATCCCGGCCATGATCTTCGTGACCCCGGCGGTGATGTTCGGCATCAACCGGCAATGGGTTTTCCGTTGAAACTTAATGCACGAACCGGGCGACGACGTCCCTGTAGGAACGGCTGACCTTCACCTGCGCGCCCGACTCCAGCACCAGGAAACATTCCCCATTGGTATGCGGCTTCACCTGCCGCACCTGGCTCAGATTGACGATCGTCGACCGATGCACCCGCTGGAAATTCCTGGGATCCAGTCTTTTCTCCAGATCCTTCATGGTTTCGCGCAAGATCAGCGAATTGTCGGCGGTATAGATACACATATAATCGCCCGCCGCGTCGATCCGCTCGATCGAATCGACATCCACACGGAATATCTGTCCCCGATCCTTGATGTTGATGAGCTTTTCGAAGCGATTGGACGACGGCGCATCCTCATCGCCGCCGGCGTTGAACTCGGTCATCGCATCCGGCGCAACTTCCGCCAGCACCTCGCGCAGTTTTTCCGCTTCCTGCACCTGCTTCTTTTCGGACAGACGCTGCCGCACACGGTCCAGCGCATCGGCGAGGCGGCCTTCGTCCACCGGCTTCATCAGATAATCGACCGCCTGCGCTTCAAAGGCGCGGATCGCGTGATCGCTATAGGCGGTGCAGAAAATGAACAGCGGCGGTTCGACTTCCATCAGCCCCTGGACAACCGAAAAGCCGTCGAATCCAGGCATTTGGATGTCAAGGAACACAAGGTCGGGTTTATGCGTCTTGATGGCGCGAATGGCTTCGCGGCCGTTCGAGCATGTTTCTACGATTTCGACATCCTCATGCGCTTCCAGACGCAGCTTGAGGCCTTGGATAGCCAGGCTTTCGTCATCGACGAGGATTGTTCTTATGGTCATGCGGCCACTTTCGATGGTTCATCCAGGTTAAGCGGCATTTCGATCTGGACCGAGAAGCCGCTCGGCGTGGAACGCGTTTCAAAGCTCTGTCGTTCCCCGAACGCCTGAATCAGGCGATCGCGGATGTTTGCCAGGCCAACGCCTGTCCCTTCGCTCAGAGGAGTGTTTGGACGCATGAACCCCTCGTTCAATCCCGGACCGGTATCCGATACGATGACCCGGACGTTTTCACCGGCAGGCTGCGCCGTAATGGATATTTCCGCCCCTTCTTCCTTGGGGGTAACCGCATATTTGATCGCGTTTTCAACCAACGGCTGGAGAAGCAGGGAAGGCAGCCGCGACTGGGCCACTGCCGGGTCAATGTTAAAGACGGGTCGCAACCTGTCCTCGAACCGCATCTTCTCGATCTCAAGATAGAGCTTCAACGTCTCCACCTCCTGTTCGATGGTCACCTGCGCGGTGGGTTCGTTGATAAGCGTATAGCGCAGGAACGAGGACAGGCGCGAGAGCATCGCATTGGCCCGATCCGTCTGCTTCAATAGCACAAGCGTCGATATGCTGTTGAGCGTATTGAACAGAAAATGCGGATTGAGCTGATAGCGCAGCATGGCCAGTTGCGCGCTGGAAGCCTGATTTTCAAGGCGCAGCAGTTGGTCTGCCTGTTCCTCTACCGTCAGGTAGAAGTTGATGGCGTAATAGAGCGCCGACCAAGCGCCCAGCAGGGTGATGCTGAGATAGAAGGCGCCAAGGAACAACTGCAGCCCCGCTGTCTCGCTCGCACGATTCTGGGTGGAAAAGACCCATGCGTCGATGAACGCCACCAGCCCCGCCGCCACGACTACAGTTACGATCGAGGCGCCCCAGGTGACGATAGGACGCTGCTTTTGCAAAAACCGGAAGATCACCGCGATCAGCAATGTGACCGAATAGCCGGTCACGGTAGAGATCATCACGGGGATCAGGCTGGAGAGCGGCTGGCCATTGGCGATGGTTGATGAACCCCGCAACAGGAAGGCGCCCGCCCACCCCGCCGATTGCAGGTTCCAGAAGGCGCGGTTCTTGTCAGCGAAGAAGGGCTGAGGCTGGATGCGATGCACAGACATTGGCGCCAGCCTAGAACATCCGGCAAAAAAGTGGGAACCGCTTTTTTGTGAAGGGGCTCAACCGCCCAGTGCAACGTGCATGCCTCGACTGCGCGCCGTCGCCACGTCAGGCGGCTGCGGCCGACTCCTCATCCATCGGAGTGATCTCGTCCGGGCACAGCCATACCAGGTCGCTCAGTTCAAGCGGCCGCCCATCATGCGCCTGGATGGTCATCTTCCGGATCGGCTGGCCATCGCGCCGGTCCGCCAGCACCTGACAGGACACCGGACCACAGCCCCACTTTTCCCCCCATTGCCGCAGCGCGATCATCACGGGCGCGAGTTCCCGGCCCTTTTCGGTCAGGCGATATTCGATCTTGCGCCGGTCGCACTGCATCGGCTGACGCAGCATGATGCCATTTTCCACCAGCCGCGCCAGGCGATTGGCCAGGATGTTGCGGGCTATGCCCAGGGTCGATTGAAATTCCTCGAAATGCCGGATGCCGGACAGGGCGCCCCGCAAGATAAGAAACGACCAGCGTTCGCCCATAGCCTCCAGCGCGCTCGGGAGCGCGCATTGTTCCAGATCTTGCGCCAGAATGTGCTTCATCGTCCCGCCTAGATAGCTCAAAGCCACAGCCGTTGCAAAAGCGCAGCTATTTTAAGGCAAGATGGGATTTTTTTGTTGCACAGCAAGATGCTTCCCGGACAATCGGACTACGATGCTGCGTCAATATGAACTTGTTGAGCGTGTGAAGCGCTACGATCCCGATGCGGACGAGGCGATGATCAACCGCGCCTACGTCTTTTCCGTCCAGAAACACGGGTCGCAGAAACGCGCCAGCGGCGACCCTTATTTCAGTCACCCGATTGAGGTTGCGGGCATTCTCACCGATTTCAGCCTGGACGATCAGACCATCGTCACGGCGCTGCTGCACGACACGATCGAAGACACGCTCGTCACCTATGAGGAGATTGAAAGCGCGTTCGGCAAGGATGTTGCGCGCATGGTCGATGGCGTCACCAAGCTATCCAAGATCGAAGCGATGTCGGAAAATGAGCGGGCGGCGGAAAACCTCCGCAAGTTCCTGCTCGCCATGTCCGACGACATCCGCGTGCTACTGGTCAAGCTCGCCGACCGCCTCCACAATATGCGCACGCTGCATTTCATCAAGAATGAGACCAAGCGCCGCCGCATCGCCCGGGAGACGATGGACATCTATGCGCCGCTCGCCGAGCGGATCGGCATGTACGACTTCATGCGGGAAATGCAGCTGCTCGCTTTCCGCGAGCTGGAGCCGGAAGCCTATGACAGCATCACCAAGCGACTGGAGCAGCTGAAGGAAGGGGGCCATGACAAGGTCGACCGGATCGGCGCCGAATTGCAGTTGTTGTTGGGCAGCAACGACCTGTCCGTCACCGTCTCGGGCCGGGAAAAGCACCCCTTCTCCATCTGGAAGAAGATGCAGGAGCGGCACATCAGCTTCGAACAGCTGACCGATGTCATGGCGTTCCGCGTCATCACTGAAACGACCGAGGATTGCTACCAGGCGCTGGGCGTCATCCATCAGACTTACAAGATGGTGCCGGGGCGGTTCAAAGATTATATCTCCACCCCCAAGCGCAACGGCTACCGTTCGCTTCACACGACAGTCATTCATCAGGACAATGCCCGCATCGAGGTGCAAATCCGCAGCCGCGACATGCATCATGATGCGGAACTGGGGCTGGCGGCGCATTGGGCATACAAGCAGAAGGGCGATGCGGGCGACCATCATGCAGCGTGGCTGCGCGACCTGGTCGAGATACTGGAACAGAGCCAGGACGCCGACGAGCTGCTCGAACATACACGCATGGCGATGTATCAGGACCGCATCTTCGCCTTTTCCCCCAAGGGCGAGCTGCACCAGCTGCCCAAGGGATCGACCCCGGTCGATTTCGCCTATGCCGTCCACACATCACTGGGCAACCAGACGGTCGGCGCAAAGGTCAATGGCCGGGTGGTTCCCCTGCGTACGCCGCTGGAGAATGGCGACCAGGTCGAGATCCTGAAATCGGAAGGCCAGGAGCCGCAACCGGGCTGGCTGACCTTTGCCGTTACGGGCAAGGCGCGGGCGGCCATCCGCCGCTTCATCCGGCAGAAGCAGCGCGGCGAGGAAATCGCGCTCGGTGAAAAGCTGTATGACGAAATCATCGGCCGCCTTTCCCCGGAACTGGCCAGCGAATTGGGAGAGAAGGCGCTCAAGGCCGCGCTCAAACGCCTGAAGCTTGAAGATCGCGGCGCGCTGATGATCGCCATCGCCACCCATCGCCTGCGCGATTCAGAGGTCATGGAAGCCCTTGTGCCAGGATCGACGAGCGCGGAGGGCATGGAAGAAGCCCATCCACGTCAGCATGCTCCGGTGTCGATCCGCGGCCTGACGCCGGGCATCGCCTATCATCTGGGCGACTGCTGCCACCCCGTGCCCGGCGACCGCATCGTCGGCGTGCGCCGCACCGGCGAACCGATCGAGGTCCACACGATCGACTGCCGCTCGCTCGAGGCCGGGCAGGACGACGATTGGATCGACCTCGCCTGGGACAGCAAGTCGAAGGGCGGCACCGCCCGCCTCCAGGTCATCGTCAAGAACCAGCCCGGTGCGCTGGCCGCCGTCGCCAATGTGTTCGGCGCGACCAAGGCGAACATCCTCAACTTGCAACTGGTGAACCGCGAAGGCCCCTTCCACACCGACATCATCGACCTGGAAGTCGCCGACGCCCAGCATCTGAACCGCATCCTCTCCGCCCTCCGCGCACTGGAAACGGTGGCGCAGGCGGACCGGGTGTAGGGCGGGATGAAGCGGAACTGCTGCCTCCCCCGTCACCCCGTCACCCCGTCATCCCGTCATCCCGGACTTGATCCGGGGTCCCGCTATTCTCTCATCCGCAAATCGAAAAGCCCAAGCGGCACCGCCACCCCGCTCCCAACCTAACCCACCCAAACTGTCACCCCACAGCCACGCCCCCTACAAAAAGCATCCTATTACCGCCGTACCGACCCATTCTCGCTGTCCTACACCACCCCAACCCGCCTATCGCAGCCCAGTCTTTGAAATGTCCAACCGCCTCCCACGCCGCCTACGCGCGCCTGCGTACGCGCGCGCATACACTGTGAACTTCGGGCAAAAACCTCGCTTTTCCGCGCCTCTCCCGAACCGCTCCAGATTCCGCGTGACAGAAAGCGTCCTATTCTGTAGGTGCGCCGCCAGCAGACTCTTCGGAGTCTTCCGTCCGAGACAGTCGGTGAAGGGAATTTGCCCTTCTTAATTTCCGGCCTAGACGGGGAAAAGTTCTTTACCGGCCGGGCCTTTTGCCCTGTCCGGGTCTGCCTGTTTTCCCATGAGGATGCGGGCCAGTCGATCTCTCCCCTTCGGACCAATGCCCCGCGTTCCGGCGCGGGTTTTTGCCGTTCATCGGGTCGTCCGATGGACATGAAGTGGAGAATGGCATGGATCGTAATCAGAAAGCTGAGGTCGTTTCCGCGCTGAACGCAGAACTGGCAGAAGTTGGCGTGGTCGTCGTGACCCGCAACCTCGGCATGACCGTCGCTCAGTCGACTGTCCTGCGCCAGAAGATGCGCGAAGCCGGTGCGTCCTACAAGGTTACGAAGAACCGCCTCGCCCGCATCGCCCTTGATGGCACTGACTATACCGGCCTCAGCGAACTGCTGACCGGCCCAGTCGGCCTTGCCACCTCGGCCGATCCGGTCGCAGCCGCCAAGGTTGTGGTCGAGTTCGCCAAGACCAACGACAAGCTTGAGATCGTTGGTGGCGCGATGGGTGAAGTGCTGCTGAACGCGGAGGGCGTCAAGGCGCTCGCCTCGATGCCGTCGCTGGATGAACTGCGTGCGAAGATCGTTGGGCTGCTCGTTGCACCCGCGACCAAGCTCGCGACCGTCACCCAGGCACCGGCTGCGCAGCTCGCGCGGGTCTTCAACGCCTATGCGGAGAAGGACGCGGCCTGATTGGCCGGTCTTTTTCGGAATAACGTTTTCAACTCTTGTTTTAGGGGCACATGCCCCACCCAGAAGGGAATATTAACATGGCAGACATCAACGCACTGGTCGATCAGCTCTCGGCCCTGACCGTCCTCGAAGCCGCTGAACTCTCGAAGGCTCTGGAAGAAAAGTGGGGCGTTTCCGCCGCCGCTGCCGTCGCCGTCGCTGGCCCGGCCGCTGCCGCTGCCGCTCCGGCCGCTGAAGAGCAGTCGGAATTCGACGTCGTTCTCACCGGCGACGGTGGCAAGAAGATCAACGTCATCAAGGAAGTCCGCGCCATCACCGGCCTGGGCCTGACCGAAGCCAAGGCGCTCGTCGAAGGCGCGCCCAAGGCTGTCAAGGAAGGCGTCAGCAAGGACGAAGCCGAGAAGCTCAAGAAGCAGCTTGAAGAAGCCGGCGCGACCGTCGAGCTCAAGTAATCGGCCCGGCTCCGCCTCGTGCGGAGCTGTCCGGTCCAGCACAGCTGGAATGGGGCGGTATCTTCGGATGCCGCCCTTTTTTTCGCTTACTCGTCCGCCTCAAAGTGGGTCAGGGTTCAGGTAAAGATAGCGGTCGTCAAACTCCGCCACGGCTTTCAATCCTTCCAGGTCGAGTATCTCCACCTCTCCCCGCCGATAGGCAAGCAGGCGCTGGTCGCGTAACATGCGCAATGTGCGATTGACGTGAACCGCCGTCATTCCCAGGCTATCGGCCAGTTGAGCCTGACTCATCCCCAGGTTGAAACGTCCATCAGCCTTGCCCACCACACCCAGCCGGATATGGATTTCGCATAAGAGCGCGGCCAATCGCTCCACCGCCGACCTTTGCCCCAGGGACAATTCCCACTCGCGATTCATGGACGCGTCCAGATTGGTGCTGAACCAATAGAGCCGACCCAATCGGGGCCATCGTTCAATCAACTGGCGAATTTCTTCGTGCGGAACGAGACTCAACTTGCACTCGGTCAGCGCCATCACTTCATGTTCCAGGCGCTTGAGCGTGAACCCATGAATGTCGACGAAATCGCCAGCGACATGGATCTGCGTGATCTGCCTTTTCCCGTCCGCCAGATCCTTTAGGCGACACATCATGCCATCGAGCAGCAGGGTGCTTGCTTCCAACCGTTCGCCCTCATGCACTACGGTGGTGTTGCGCGCGACATGCCGCGCAGGTGGGACGATTGCGCGGATCGCCTGCTCTTCCTCGTCGGAAACCGGATGCCGGAACCTAAGCTTGGCGAGATGCGCCTCTATCATCGCTGCCTCCTGGTTCGAGCCGGAGACACACAGCCTCGCTGAAGGTAACTCGTCCGAACTGTATACCGGTCTCGCTCCTGATGTCGATCCAACCCGTTAGATCCACGACGCCCATCATGACTTCCTCGCTCAGGATCGAGCGAATGCTGCGAATGGCGAAGGCGCGGGGATCGGCGTCGTCCTCCATTTCACGACCCTCCTCGTCCGCGGTAAAGCCGGTGCCGTTATGGAGGTCAAAATGAAGGCGGCGCATGACGGGAAGAACGCCGCCCTCTGGCAGAAGTTTCACGGCGGACAGGAAGGTGCGGGATGCGCCCTCTCCTTACGACGAAGGTCCACGGTCAGCGGAGCGCGAGAAGTATCGGGCGATCCTCTGGCGCTTGCGCGAATGTCTGCGCCCGGTGCTCGGCACGCAGGCTTGTCAACATGATCTCTCGCTCCGCGGCGTCGCCAGCGACAATGACCCATGCTTCGAATTTTGCGCCTGGCCTGACATCCTGCGGCAATGGGTAGAGCGAGCCCAAGGTCCGGATCGAACGCATCGATATGCGATTGACGTTCCTCGACTCGGACGAACCGGCCAAGGCGACATTCTCCGGCCTGCCGTCTTCTCCCAGCTTGAACTGCACGCGAGCGTAGCCGGTCGAAGCGCTGTCCCGGTAGAAGGACGTCGCCTGCCGGATGCTCCGCGACAGTTTTGAAGCTGCCCTGTCTGTCCATTTATCATGACTTATTACGTCTTTGTCAGGCGCGACGACTGTCAGTTGGCCGTTTCCTTGCCGCGCGCTTGCAGCCGCGGGCAATATCAAGCAGGCGCAAAGCGCCGCTATCACAGGCTTGGCGTACATAGAGGCCTCCTCTGTTTGCTTTTCGATTTTCATTTGAGAGCCGCTGCGGCGGCGTCGAGCCGGCCGAGAGCAGCGATGCCTATATATGGCAAAGAGGAGCGGGATGATAACAAATATAGCTTAGTGATGTCATCGACATAACATTATTTCATCAGCGCTTCATCTTGCAAACAAACCACACTTATCTTTCAAAGCCGGTTCTTCATGTGAAGATGCGTGCGTAAGGCATCGCAATGAAGGGTTTTTGCAGGATTGCCGTTGCGCCTATGCTGGGGCGACTCGGTTGAACTGTTCCTTATCCTCAGCGCGTGATCGCCAGCCCCACGGCTTCCGCGACCTTGATCCCATCGATCGCTGCCGACAAAATGCCCCCGGCATAGCCGGCCCCTTCCCCCGCCGGATAAAGCCCAGCGACGTTCAGGCTTTGAAAATCTTTCCCCCGCGTGATCCGGATCGGAGAGGATGTTCGGGTTTCCACTCCCGTCATGACGGCATCTGGATGGTCGTAATTGGCGATCTGACGCCCGAACATTGGCAGAGCCTCGCGGAAAGCCTCGATCACGAAGGGAGGCAAGCAGCGCGACAGGTCCGTCATTGTAACGCCGGGCTTGTAGGAGGGAACGACCTCCCCCAACTCGGTCGAAGCACGCCCCGCCAGGAAATCACCCACCTTCTGCGCTGGAGCCTGGTAGGAGGATCCCCCTGCGAGAAAGGCTTCGCTTTCCCATCGCCGCTGAAGATCTATGCCCGCCAGCGGTCCATCGGGATAATCCCGATGCGGTTCGATCCCCACGACCAGACCGGAATTGGCGTTGAACTCCGCCCGGCTATACTGGCTCATGCCGTTGGTAACGACCCGGCCCTCTTCCGATGTCGCGGCCACCACGCGACCGCCGGGACACATGCAGAAACTGTAGACAGTGCGGCCATTCTCGCAATGGTGCGCCAAACTGTAGGCGGCCGCCCCCAGCACCGGATGCCCTGCGCATTTGCCGAAGCGCGCCCGGTCGATCCAACCCTGAGGATGTTCGATCCGCACGCCGATCGAAAAGGGCTTGGCCTCGATATGCACGCCGCGCTTGTGCAGCATCTCGAACGTGGGCCGCGCACTGTGCCCGACGGCTAGCACCACATGATCCGTCTCGATGAAGCTGCCATCAGACAGATGGAGGCCGCGCAGGCGCTGCGCGCCGTCGCCCTGTCGTTCCAGCTCCAGTTCCTCGACCTTGTGCTGCCAGCGATATTCGCCCCCAAGCGCTTCGATCTGGCGACGCAGGCTTTCCACCATGGTGACCAGCCGAAAGGTGCCGATATGGGGATGCGCCTCAGTCAATATGTCGTCGGGAGCGCCTGCCGCAACAAATTCCTCCAGCACCTTGCGCCCCAGAAAACGGGGGTCCTTCACCCGGCAATAGAGCTTGCCGTCGGAAAAGGTGCCCGCGCCGCCCTCCCCGAACTGCACATTGCTGTCGGGATCGAGTTTCCCACGGCGCCACAGGCCCCATGTGTCTTTCGTCCGTTCCCTCACCACCTTTCCGCGGTCAAGGATGATGGGGCGAAAGCCCATCTGCGCGAGGATCAATCCCGCAAAAAGCCCGCACGGCCCCGCACCCACCACGACCGGGCGCTTGCCCGACCATTGCTGCGGCGCCTGCGCGACGAAGCGGTAGTCGGTGTCAGGGCGCGGCCGGACATCATGATCGCTGGCAAGCCTTTCCAGCACAGCCTGCTCATCGGTCAGTTCGACATCGACAGTATAGACAAGCTGGATGGCGTTCTTCCGGCGCGCGTCATTACCCCGGCGGGCGATGACGTGGTGGATCAGTTCCGCCGCCTCGATGCCCAGCCGTTCGCAGATGGCGGCGGGCATTGCCTCGGCCGGGTGGTCGAGAGGGAGTTTCAGACCGGTAAGACGCAACATGACGCCGCCTCTAGCCCTAATCCCCGCCCCGCTCCACCCCCTCAAGAGGATAGGCCGCCGCCTTTTCAGAGACGCCTGCCTCAGAAATCGGCGCGCAGCCCCGCATAGATGGCGCGCCGCTCAATGGGATAGAAAGCCGCCTGGCCGTTATAGCTCACCACTGCCCCGATGTCGCCGACCGCTCGCTTCTTCGTCAGATTGCGCGCATCAAGGAACATGGTCACACCCGGCTGCAGCTCTGCCTGAGCGCCGACGTTGATCGTCGCATAGCCGTTCGCCCGCTTGCTGTTCCGGTAATCGACCCATGCGCCCTGCGGCACCCATTCAACTGCGGGGGAAATGCTCATCCGCTCCGTCCCCAGCCGGATTTCCCCGCGATAGACATGGCGCGGGACCACCGGCAGTCGGTTGTCGCCGAACTGCGCATCGCCCCGAAAACGGAAGTCGTTATACTGATACACCTGCCGCAACACCGCCCAGGGCGCAAGCATCAGGTCCAGCCCGGCTTCGATGCCCTGATGGCGCGTGCGACCGGCATTGAAGGTCGCGGCCGGGATCACCCCTGCCTGCACATTATATTGCAGCAGTTCCCCCTTGATGTCCGCACGGTAAAAGCTGACGTCCCAGCGCGCGATGCCCCAGTTGCCGCGTGTGCCAATCTCTGCCGTCCATGCCCTCTGCGGTTCCAGCGGCGTGAAACCGGGCAGCGCCACGCCACCTGGGCCAGTCACGGGCTGTCCCAGTTCGATAAAGCCGGGCAGTTCTACCGACCTGCTGTAATTCGCATAGAATTGCATGGTCTGGGACGGTTCGAACAACAGGCCGAATTTCGGTGCGAAGCCATCGAACTTCGCGTCCCCGCTGCGCGCCGGGACAAGGCGATTGTCCAACTGTCGCTCGCCATGGGTGTAGATGCCGCCCGCTATCAGCCATAGCCCCCGGACCGGCGCAACCCGTGCTTCGCCATAGCTGTTGATTGTCAGGGCGCGGGCCTTCTGGAGCGAGGTGAGCGCTCCCGCCTTGCCGTTCACATTGACGAACTGTCGGAAATCGCCTCGGCCAAAGCGAGCTTGGCTGCCCAGCGTCAGCGCAACAGGGAGGTTGCCGACTTCACCTGTCAGGTCGAGGCTGGCGAAAAGACCGCGATCTTCCGACTTCTGGTCCACCACCTGATAGATCGGGTGGTCGAGAGACTTGCTGTTATAATAGGCGCCAAAGGACAGCTGGCCGGCTTCCAGTCGCACGGTGGTACGGTTCTGCAGCCGGATCGAATCGATGTCGCGCGCCTGATCGCCGATGAAATTGCCCTTCGCGGGGTTGTTCAGTGCATCGGCCTCGGTGAGAGCGCCGGACAACTCCTGCCGGATCGACTGAACGCTGGCGTAGAAGCGCGTCTCCACCCGATCGCTCAACTGCAATCCGACATTGCCGTTGAAGCGCAGCGCCTTGCGCCGTCCATGGTCGCGGTCTCCATCGGACCGGTCGGCGGTGATTGCCGCCCACGCATCCCCCCGATCATTGGCATAGCCATAGGCGGCCTTGGCGCGTTGCGTGTCGAAGGAGCCGCCGTCGATCCGCAACTCCGCCCCCGGTGCGGTCCGCCCGGTAGGCGTCACGGCGTTGATCGCGCCGCCCAATGTGGATCCACCCACGCGCAACGCATTGCCGCCGCGATAAACCTCCAGATGCTGGAAAACCTGCGGGTCCAGTTCCTGGAAATCACCATTGTCGTCGGCCATGTTGATCGGAATGCCATCCTGAAGCAGCGTCAGGCCGCGCATGTGGAAACCGCGCGACAAGCCGGAGCCTCGGATGGATATACGCACCTCCTGACCAAAGCGCGGCTGCGTATAGACCCCCGCCGAAAAGTTCAGCGCATCGCGAAGAGACACGGCCAGCTTGTCTTCGAACTCCTGCGCAGGGACCACATTCGCGCCCCCGGCGGTGCTGTGAACGCGCCCGGCAGCGGCGTCGATCACGGGGTTGGCGGTGACGATGATGCCGCTCTGCTCCGCCGCTTCATCGGCCAGGGCGGGAACGGACAGGAACGAGCAGGCAAGGGCGCACAGCGAAACGCCGCGCACGACGGAAATAGCAGACATGACAAACCTCAAGAAAACAGGGCGCGCGCGAACGCGCGGAAACAAGCTGGTTTTCAGGAGGCTACGGGTGGCCCGGATGAAGGTGGCGGGGGCGCAGCCAGACGCGCGATCCGCCCGGTCTTGAGGGCAAAGGCGATCGGCCCGAACGCAAGCTGCCAGGCTGACAGCGGCAGGTCGGCCAACGCCAGCGGCGGGACGACGGGCTGGACGGAAGCGGCAAAGGCGCAATGTTGCTGAACCTGCGCGCCATCATCCTGACGATGGGGCGTCTGATCGCGATCGACGATCATGTTGATGGCGCCTTGCCCGGTGCAGAGCGTCACCACCACGCCGCGTTCGGTGCGGACCGGCATGAAACCGGACGGCGCGATCAGCTGGATGGCGAGCACGAGCAGAGCCAGCGCGGCCAGCAGGCCACGTGCGCTTTCCGACTGTCTGATTGCCCCCAACATGATGCGGCTCGCTTAGCGACGAGGGGAGGCGCTGTCATCAGGACAAATTGTCCGGGATTTGTGAATTAATGAAGGAAATAGCGAAATGAAACGGTTTTGGCGGGGCGGCAGGATCATACTTGACGTTAACGTAAACGTCTCCTAGCTAGGGGCCATGGACCAGCGCAGCAGCATCGCGGGCATCGAATTGCCCGATCATGAGGAACGGCAGAGCTATAGCATCACCGACCTGTCGGAAGAGTTCGGCGTCACCGCGCGTGCGTTGCGCTTCTATGAGGATGAAGGGCTGATCGCGCCTGAACGCCATGGTCTGGCGCGCGTCTATTCGCGCCGCGATCGCGCTCGCCTGGCCTGGATATTGCGGGGCAAGAGGGTGGGCTTCAGCCTGGCCGACATCCGCGAGATGATCGACCTGTATGACGCGGACGAGGAACATGAAGAGCAGCGGCGCGTCACTGTCGCAAAATGCCGGGCGCGGATCGAGCTGCTCACCCGGCAGAAGGCGGATATCGACGCCGCGATCGCCGAACTGTCCGACTTCATAGGGGCGATCGACAAGTCCTGAACCCCGACGCCCCGCAAAAAGAACAAGCCCGGAGAGAAGATCATGCCCAGCTATACCCCCCGCTTCGCGAAACCCGTTTCGTGCTGGACCATGTCGTGGGTCTCGACCGCTATGCCAATCTGCCCGGTTTTGAAAATGCCACGCCTGATCTGGTGGAAGCGATCCTGGCCGAAGGCGGGAAGATGGCGCAGGAAGTGCTGTTCCCCCTGAACGCGGTGGGCGACAAGGAAGGATGCATCCGTCATCCCGATGGCAGCGTGACGACGCCTCCCGGATTCAAGCAGGCTTTCGATACTTATGTGGAGGGCGGCTGGACGACGCTGCATGCGCCCGTGGAATATGGCGGACAGGGCCTGCCGAACGTCGTCGCATCGGCCGTGGGCGAATATGTGCTGTCGGCCAATCACAGCTTTGAAATGTATCACGGCCTGACCAGCGGCGCGGTATCCGCCCTGCTGGCCAAGGGCAGCGACGAACTGAAGCAGAAATATATCCCCAACATGGTGTCGGGCAAATGGACCGGCACGATGAACCTGACCGAACCGCACGCGGGCACCGACCTTGGCCTTATCAAGACCAAGGCCGTGCCGCAGGATGACGGCAGCTATGCGATAACCGGCACAAAGATCTTCATTTCGTCGGGCGAGCAGGATTTGACCGAGAACATCATCCACCTCGTCCTCGCCAAGACCCCGGATGCGCCGGAAGGCAGCAAGGGCATCTCGCTGTTCGTGGTGCCCAAGGTGCTGGTGAACGAGGACGGATCGCTGGGCGATCGCAACCCCGTGTCCTGCGGGTCGCTTGAGCACAAGATGGGCATTCACGGCAACGCGACATGCGTCATGAATTATGACGGCGCGACCGGATGGATGGTGGGCGAGGAGAATAAGGGCCTGGCCGCCATGTTCATCATGATGAACGCCGCGCGCATGTGGGTCGGCATGCAGGGGCTGGGCCAGGCCGAACTGGCGTTCCAGAACGCGGTCCATTATGCGCGCGAGCGGCGGCAGGGCCGTGCGCTGACCGGAGCCAAGGACGTCGAGGAAAAGGCCGACACGCTGTTCGTCCATCCCGATGTTCGCCGGATGCTGATGGAAGCCAAGGCGCTGACCGAAGGGCTGCGCGCGCTGATGCTATGGGGTGCGTTGCAGGTCGATCTGGCCCAGCATGCCGCGACCGAGGAAGAAAGGCAGGCTGCCGAGGACATGGCGCAATTGCTGACCCCGGTCCTGAAAGGCTATGGCACCGACAAGGGTTTCGACGTCGCGGTCATGTGCCAGCAGGTATTTGGCGGCCATGGCTACATATGGGAAAATGGCGCCGAACAATATGTGCGCGACGCCCGCATCGCCCAGATTTACGAAGGCACGAACGGCATTCAGGCGATGGACCTGGTCGGCCGCAAGCTGGCGATGCATGGCGGCCGCGCGTTGCAGGCCTTCCTGAAGATCGTCGCCACCGAAGTTGCGGAAGCGAAGGGCAATGACAAGATCGCGCCCTTTGCCGAGGCGTTGGAGAAGGCGAGCGGGCAATTGCAGGCGGCGACCATGTGGCTGATGCAGAACGCGATGCAGAACCCCGACAATGCGGGTGCTGGCGCAGTTCATTACATGCACATATTGGGCATCGTCGCGACGGGCCTGATGTGGCTGCGCATGGCGAAGGCGGCTGCGAGCCTGCTTGAGGCAGGCGAAGGCGATGCCCGCTATCTGGAAGCGAAGCTGGTCACCGCGCGCTTCTTTGCCGAACGGATCATGCCCGACGCAGGCGCGCTGCGCCGCAAGATCGAGAGCGGCGCGGAAAGCCTGATGGCGATCGACGCGGATATGTTCATCGCAGCCTGATTATCGGGCGTCGCCCGACAGCGGGGCGGCAATCGTCCTGATCGGCTTTCGGCCCGGACAAAGGCCCACACGAAAACAGGCGGCGCTCCGGGGAGCGCCGCCTGTCTGTAATCCATCAGCGATGGCTGCGAGGAATCAATCCTCGGTGCGGACGTCGCGGCGCTCGGCGATGCGAGCGCGCTTGCCGGTGCGGCCACGCAGATAATAGAGCTTTGCACGACGCACGACGCCACGGCGGACGACCGTGATCGAATCGATGTTCGGCGAATAAAGCGGGAATACGCGTTCCACGCCTTCACCGAACGAAATCTTGCGCACGGTGAAATTGCTGCCCATGCCCTTGTTGGAGCGGGCGATGCAGACGCCTTCGTAATTCTGGACGCGGCTGCGTTCGCCTTCGACGACCTTCACGCCGACGCGAAGCGTGTCACCGGGGCGGAATTCGGGAATATCCTTGGCGAGGGCCGCGATGTTTTCGGCCTCGATCTGCTGGATCAAGTTCATTGCTCAAGTCCTACTTTTCGCGTTGCGCACCAGAGGGCGGCTGGTCCCGAACGCCGATATGGCGTTCCCAAAGGTCCGGCCGCCTTAGCCGTGTATCTTCCTCCGCCCTTTGTTTCCGCCAGGCGGCGATTTTCGCATGATCCCCCGATCGCAACACTTCAGGGATCGTGCGCCCTTCCCACAGAGCGGGCCGGGTGTAGTGCGGATATTCCAGAAGGCCGCTTTCGAAGCTTTCTTCATCCCCACTTGAAGCCGCGCCCATTACTCCGGGAAGCAAGCGAATGCAAGCATCCAGCAGCATCAGCGCCCCCATCTCTCCACCGGAAAGGATGATGTCGCCCATGCTGATCTGTTCAATGGACCGCGCATCGAAAATACGCTCGTCAAAGCCTTCGAACCGGCCGCAAAGGATGGTGGCCCCCGGCCCTGCCGCCAGCGCGCGGACACGGGCCTGCGTGATGGGCGCGCCGCGCGGGGTCATGGCGATGACGGGCAGGTCCGGGGCCTTTTCCAGCGCATGATCGATGGCGAGGCCCAGAATGTCCGGGCGCAGCACCATGCCCGCGCCGCCGCCCGCGGGCGTATCATCGACGGTGCGATGCCTGTCCGTTGCGAAATCGCGGATGTGGATGGGATCGCAGGCCCACTTTCCCTCGGCCAGCGCCCGTCCGGCGAGCGATGTGCCCAGGGGGCCGGGAAAGATGTCCGGGTAGAGCGTCAGAATTTGCGCGCGGAAGCTCATGTCCTGCGCGCCTTGAGCCACGCGCCCGCCATGCCAAGCAGCAGCGCGGCCACGCCGCTGATGGCCAGCGCAGCGCCGATCAGGCCCAGCAGATCGGCAAAGGGGCGATCAGGGTGCATCAGGGCAGGCAGCAGGAACAAGGCCGGGATGGGCAGGATCAGAGTGGCGGCCACGGCGATCTTCAACGCGCGCGACCATGCCATCAGGAACAGCCGCCAGCCCAAAGCGGCCATCAGCAGCAGATAGAGCGCGGCAAGGAGCGTGGACATGGACGCGACCGGCCGTCAGACCACGAAGGCGGCGTCGATGACGGCGTGCGTATCGTTGATCGTCACGGCATGCATGGGGGCCATGAAACGCTTGGCCTTATTCCCTTCAACGGCTGGCCGTTCGACTTCGATGATGTCGCCAGCGCCGAAATTCT
Organism: Sphingobium herbicidovorans; assembly: GCF_002080435.1. Classification (NCBI taxonomy): domain Bacteria; kingdom Pseudomonadati; phylum Pseudomonadota; class Alphaproteobacteria; order Sphingomonadales; family Sphingobiaceae; genus Sphingobium; species Sphingobium herbicidovorans. The sequence goes on from NZ_CP020538.1 coordinate 1,244,662, forward strand.
CGACCGCGACAAGCATGCCCAGTGCTTCGCCATCGCTGGAGGAACAGGGCAGGCCGATAAGGTCGGCATGATAATATTCGCCCTCCTCCAGCGGAGGCAAAGCGGATCGCGGCACCGTCAATTCGGTCCCGCGCAGGGCTTCGGCGGCGCTGCGATCGCCGATCCCGTCGAAACGGGCGACGGCCCCGTTGGGACCGGCGCGCACCGATTTCAGCGTCAGCGTCTTGCCCGCCGCGTCGAAGCTCTTGTAGGATTTGAGCGTTTCCGCCCCTTCCCCAAAGAGCTTCAGGCGAACTTCGCCCGCCACTCCATGAGCGCCGATGATGACGGCCAGAGTGACGGGCTTGTCGGTCAAAGGATTCAGCCTTCGGCCTGTTCTTCGGCCGGAGCGGCAGCTTCCTCGGCGGCAGCGGCAGGCGCTTCTTCCGCAGCCGGAGCAGCGGCGGCTTCGGCAGCGGCGGCCTTGGCGGCTTCAGCGGCTTCGGCAGCTTCAGCGGCCTTGGCGGCGCGATCTTCCGCGCGGTCCTTGGCCTTCTGGCCCGGCTCTGCCTTGTTCGGGTTGTTGCGGGCGGCGCGTTCCTTCACGCCAGCAGCGTCCAGGAAGCGGGCGACGCGGTCGGTCGGCTGGGCGCCGGCGGCAACCCAGTGCTTCGCGCGCTCAACGTCCAGAACGACGCGCTTTTCATCGCCCTTGGGCAGAACGGGGTTGTAGCTGCCGATCCGCTCGATGAACTTGCCGTCGCGCGGGGCGCGGCTGTCGGCCACGACGATGCGGTAATAGGGACGCTTCTTGGAACCACCGCGCGAAAGACGAATGGACGTTGCCATGGAAATTTGACCTTTCTACTCTAATCTACTTAGCTTCAATTCGTCATCCCGGCCGAAGCCGGGATCCTGTGCCTGAGATCCCAGCCTTCGCTGGAATGACGGGCTATTTCTTCATGAAATTCTGGAAACCGGGGGGCAGGTTGGGCATGTTGCCGCCCAGCCCCGGCAAGCCCTGCGGAGGCGCGCCGCCACCGCCCAGCATGCCGTCCAGCCCGCCACCGGTGAACATCTTGGCCAGCCCTTTCAGGCCGCCCATCTTGCGGATCTTCTTCATCGCCGTTTCCATCTCCTGATGCATTTTCAGGAGCTTGTTGACTTCCTGCACGGTGCGGCCGGAACCCTTGGCGATGCGGATCTTGCGCTTGGCGTTGATGAGCGCGGGCTTTTCGCGCTCCTTAGGCGTCATCGACCCGATCATCGCGTCGAGATGCACCAGCGTCTTATCATTCGCGCCGCTGTTGGCCATCGCCGCCTGCGCCTTTTTAAGGCCCGGCAGCATGCCCGCCAGCGCGCCAAGGCCGCCCATGCGGCGCATCTGGTTGAGCTGGCTGCGCAGGTCGTTCATGTCGAACTGACCCTTCGCCATTTTCTTGGCGAGCTTGTCGGCTTCCTCCGCGTCGATCGTTTCGGCGGCCCGCTCGACCAGCGACACGACGTCGCCCATGCCAAGGATGCGCTGCGCCACGCGGGCGGGATGGAATTGCTCGAGCGCGTCGAGCTTTTCGCCGGTGCCCGCGAACTTGATCGGGCGGCCGGTGACGGCGCGCATCGACAGCGCCGCACCGCCGCGCGCATCGCCGTCCATGCGGGTCAGCACCACGCCGGTCAGCGGCACCTGGGCGGTGAAGCTGCTCGCGACATTCACTGCGTCCTGGCCGGTCAGCGAATCGACCACCAGCAGGATTTCCGCCGGATTGGAAACGTCGGCGACCGCCTTCATCTCGTCCATCAGCGCCTGATCGACGTGCAGGCGGCCCGCGGTGTCGAGCATGACGACATCGAAGCCCTGGAGCTTCGCCGCCTGCAACGCCCGCTTGGCGATATCGACCGGCTGCTGGCCCGGCACGATGGGCAGGGTCGCCACATCGGTCTGCGTGCCCAGCACCGCCAACTGCTCCTGCGCGGCAGGGCGCTGGACGTCGAGCGACGCCATCAGCACCTTCTTGCGCTCTTTTTCCTTGAGCCGCTTGGCGATCTTGGCGGTGGAGGTGGTCTTGCCCGACCCCTGCAAGCCGACCATCATGATGACGGCGGGCGGGGAGACGTCGATCAGCAGGTCGGAGGTTTCCGACCCCAGCGTTTCGGTGAGCGTGTCGCTGACGATCTTGACGACCATCTGGCCGGGCGTGACCGACCGCAGCACATCGCTGCCGACCGCGCGCTCCGTCGCCTGCTCGACGAACTGGCGCACGACGGGAAGGGCGACGTCCGCTTCGAGCAGCGCGATTCGCACCTCGCGCATCGCGGCGCGGACATCGTCCTCCGTAAGCGCACCGCGCCCACGCAGTTTGTCGAATACCCCACTCAGACGATCGCTTAGCGAATCGAACATCATCACCTCATTTGGGCCGAAAAGGCCCGGAAACTTTGCCTATCCCGCCAAACGACAAAATCGCCGACGGGCGAAAACTCGCCGGCCAGCGTCCATCCGGTGCCCCTGTCGGGCGCCATGGATTTGTCAGGATATCGCGTAGCCAAGCCACCCGATTGCGAGCCGGCCTTTACCGCAACCCCGCCACACATGCAATGGCGGCGTCATCGGCGCGCGCGCAAGACTGGCCTTTTGCCCGCACAGTCCCTACATGCGCGCCCTTATGGGCCGTTTTTCGAAAATGCACGGACTGGGCAACGACTTCGTCGTAATCGACGCGCGCGATGGCGCCGTCGACATGACGCAGGCGCGCGCGCAGGCCATTGCCGACCGTCACGCCGGGATCGGTTGCGACCAGCTGATCCTGATCGGCCGGTCCGACCGGGCCGATGTGTCGATGCGCATCTTCAACAGCGACGGCGGCGAAGTGGAGGCATGCGGCAACGCCACGCGCTGTGTTCCGCTGTTCGTCGGCCGCGATGTGCTGATCGAAACGAAGGCGGGACTGCTGGACGCGAAGGGCGTGGATGGCGGCGCAAGCGTCGATATGGGCGCGCCCCGGCTGGAGTGGGACGCCATCCCCCTCGCCTACGCCATGGACACGCTGGCCATGCCGGTCAGCTGGGAGGATCTGCCCGCGCCCGCCGCGGTCAATGTCGGCAATCCGCATGTCATCTTTTTCTGCGACGATCTGGGCGCGGTGGATATCGAGCGGCTGGGCCCGATGATCGAGACCGATCCGCTGTTCCCGGCGCGGGTCAATGTGAATTTCGCGCAAGTCGTCGGCGACAATCATATCCGCCTGATCGTGTGGGAACGCGGCGCTGGCCTGACGCGCGCCTGCGGCACCGGCGCTTGCGCGACCGCCGTGGCGGCGGTGCGCCGCAAGCTGGTGAGCGGTCCCACGCGCGTCACCCTGCCCGGCGGCGATCTGGTGATCGACTGGACGCCGGGGGGCCATATCCTGATGACCGGGCCCGCCACCCATGTCTTTGACGGCGAGGCTGACTGGGCGCGCTTTTGACCATGAGTGGCCCGCAGATCATCACCCTGGGCTGCCGCCTCAACATCGCGGAAAGCGAGGCCATCCGCGAGATGGCGAGCGATCAGGATGACCTGATCGTCGTCAACAGCTGCGCCGTCACGGCAGAGGCGGTGCGGCAAACGCGCCAGGCGATCAGGCGGGCGCGCCGTGAGCGGCCCGATGCGCGAATCATGGTGACGGGCTGCGCGGCGCAGACCGAGCCGCAGACCTTCGCGGCGATGGCGGAAGTCGATGCGGTGATCGGCAACAGGGAGAAGATGGAGGCCCATCATTATCCGTCGTCGCGGCGGGCGGCGGGAGAGTCCACGGCAGCGCGCGGTTTGGGGGATGAGACCCCAGCTTTCGCTGGGGTGACGGATGGCGCTACCGGGGTGACGGAGGACGTTGCCGGGGCGGTGCATGGCCCTGTCGGGGTGGCAAACGGCCTTGAGGTGACGGACAAGGTCCAGGTCTCCGACATCATGGCCGTCCGCGAAACCGCGCCGCATATGGCGAGCGCCTTTGCCGAACATGCCCGCGCATTCCTGGAGGTGCAGAATGGGTGCGACCATCGCTGCACCTTCTGCATCATCCCCTATGGCCGGGGAAACAGCCGGTCCGTCCCGGCGGGAGCCGTGATCGAAAAGGCCCGCGAACTGATGGATGCGGGCTATCGGGAAATCGTGCTGACGGGCGTGGACGTCACCAGCTATGGCCCCGACCTGCCCGGCTCGCCTTCGCTCGGCCTGCTGGTCGAGCGCATATTGAAGGCCGTGCCGGACCTGCCCCGCCTGCGCCTTTCGTCCCTCGACAGCGTGGAGATAGACGAGCGGCTGTTCGACCTGCTGGCGCATGAGCCGCGCATGATGCCGCATTTGCACCTGTCGCTACAGGCTGGCGACGACATGATCCTCAAGCGCATGAAGCGCCGCCATGGCAGGGCCGACGCGATCCGCATCGTCGAAAGGCTGAAAGCCGCGCGCCCGGACATCAGTATCGGTGCAGACATTATCGCCGGGTTCCCGACCGAGGATGAGGCGATGTTCGAAAACAGCCTGAAGCTGGTCGAGCAGTGCGACATCGTGCACGGCCATATCTTCCCCTATTCGCCCCGTCAGGGCACGCCCGCCGCGCGCATGCCGCAGGTCGAACGCTCGCGCGTCAAGGCCCGCGCCGCCCGCCTGCGCGCAGCGTGCGAGGTGCAGCGGCAGACGTGGCTGCGGGGCCTGATCGGATCGGTTCAGTCGGTGCTGGTCGAGCGCAATGGCATGACCGGCCATGCCGAAAATTTCGCGCCGGTTCGCTTTGCCGCGCCGCAATCCCCATCCTCCATCACCCGTGCGCGCATCACGGCGCTTGAGAATGGCGTCCTGATCGCGCAAGAGGCGGTTGATGACTGAACCCGGCAACAGCTGGCGCGACCGCCTGTTCGGCGGACTGAAGCGCACATCCGACAAGCTCGGCGAGAATTTGACCGGCCTTTTCACCAAGGCCGCGCTCGACGACCAGACATTGGACGAGATCGAGGAGGCGCTGATCGTCAGCGACCTTGGCCCGGCCATGGCCGCCCGCGTGCGCGACCGCCTGTCCGAAGGGCGCTATAATCGCGAGCTGACCGAGGAATATCTGCGCGAGATCATCGCGGAGGAGATCGAAAAGGTGCTGGCCCCGGTAGCCCGCCCGCTGGAGATCGAAGCGTTCCCGCGTCCGCAGGTCATACTGGTCATCGGCGTCAACGGTTCGGGCAAGACCACCACCATCGCCAAGCTCGCCAACCTGCTGCTCGAACAGGATTATGGCGTGATGCTGGCGGCGGGCGACACGTTCCGCGCGGCGGCGATCGGGCAGCTGAAGGTCTGGGCCGAGCGGCTGGGCATTCCCATCGTCGCGGGCAAGGAAGGCGGCGACGCAGCCGGCATTGTTTTCGACGCGGTCAAACAGGCCACCGAGACAGGCATCGACGTGCTGATCGTCGATACGGCAGGGCGGCTTCAGAACAAGACCGAATTGATGGACGAGCTGGCGAAGATCCGCCGCGTCCTTGGGCGGTTGAACCCGGCGGCCCCGCATGACGTTGTGCTGGTGCTGGATGCCACCACGGGACAGAATGCGTTGAGCCAGATCGAGGTTTTCAAGGAAGTCGCGCAGGTGACGGGGCTGGTCATGACCAAGCTGGACGGCACGGCGCGCGGCGGCGTCCTGGTCGCGGCGGCGGAAAAATACCGCCTGCCCATCCATGCCATCGGCGTGGGCGAGAAGATCGAGGATCTGCGGCCCTTCGACCCCGGCGACATGGCGCGGGCGATTGCGGGGACGGCCTATGCGCGCTGATTTGTCTCCGGTGGGTGCGGGTCCATATGGGCCCTCAGCCTCAATTGCGGTTTTGACGGGAGTTTCAATTCATGGCTGACGCCAAAGCACAGCATGGCGGCAACCTTAGCCTGGCGCTCGATTTCGGGCCGCTGCTGGTCTTTTTCCTGACCTACAAGGGCGTCGGCTGGGTCTGGGGCGGGGGCAACCCGATCACCGCCATGTCGATCGGCACCGCCGCCTTCATGGCCGCGATCATCATCGCCGTCATCATTTCCAAGGTGAAGCTGGGCCGCGTGTCGCCGATGCTGTGGCTTTCGGCGATGCTGATCCTGTTTTTCGGCGGCCTCACCATCTATTTCCACGATCAGCGGTTCATTCAGATCAAGCCGACGATCATCTACAGCTTCTTCGCGCTGATGCTGTTTGGCGGGCTGATGCGTGGCAAGGCTCTGCTCAAATATCTGTTGCAGGCCGCCTATGACGGGCTGAGCGATGAAGGCTGGCGCAAGCTGTCGCGCAACTGGGCCATATTCTTCGTCGGCATGGCCATCGCTAATGAGGCCATGCGCCGGTCGATGAGCTTCGACGCGTGGCTGGCGATCAAGGTGTGGGGCGTGACGATCGTGTCGGTCGTCTTTGCCGCGGCGAACATTCCCATGCTGATGCGGCACGGGCTTGCGCTTGGTAACAAGCTCGACAGCGAGGAAATCGGCGAAACGACCCCGCCGCAAGGCTAGAAGGCGGCAGGCGAAGCCAGGACGCGCCCGGCCCCGCCCGCATGCGAAGCTCAGCCGCCGTTGAAGTTGATCATGCAATACAGCATCGGCAGCGAGAGCAGCGTGTTGGTGCGCGAAAAGATCATCGCGGTGGTCGCGGCCTTTGCCTTTGCCGCGTCTTCGGCGGGCACGATCCCCAGCGCCTTCTTCTGATTCGGCCAGATGATGAACCATACGTTGAAGGCCATGATCAGGGCGAGCCACATGCCGATGCCGATCAGCACGAAGCCGGGCGTCAAGGTCAGCGATTCGACCAGATAGGCGCTACGCCAGGCGATGATGATGCCGGTCAGCACCGTCAACGCCGCACCCCAGCGGAAAAAGAAAAGCGCGGACGGCGCGATGAATTTGGAAACGCCCGGCTTCAGGTCCGCCGGCACTTTGGGCATCGTCGGGATCTGGACGAAGTTGAAATAATAAAGCAGCCCGATCCAGACGACACCGAAGAACAGATGGAGCCAGCGAAGGATCGCCTGTTCCGGGATGGTGTTGGCGGGAACCGCGAAAATCACCGCCAGTGACAGCACCAGCCCCGCGGCCAGCACAAGATGCAGATTACCGAAGAATTTTGCCATTGATCCTACCCCCATGTCCGGCCGCCGCTTGCGGGCTGCCTGACCGGTGATGCTAGGTCATCATTTCGCACCTGTCACATGGATATTTCCGTGCGTTTAAAAGAAAATATCGTGTTTTCTGCGGTGCAATAAGACTGCTAGGGGCAGGGAGCCATCCGGCCGCGTCCTCGTTATGCGGCCATCCATCCAAGAACCCGAGGAGTTCCGACATGGCCTTTGTTCTGCCTGACCTTCCCTATGCCAAGGACGCCTTTGGCGACATTCTTTCCGCCGAAACCTTCGATTATCATCATGGCAAGCACCACAATGCCTATGTGACGAAGGCCAACGAACTGGTCGCCGCCGATCCTGCATTGCAGGGCAAGTCGCTGGTCGAACTGATCAAGACCAGCAAGGGCGGGCTGTTCAACCAGGTCGGCCAGATCTGGAACCACACATTCTACTGGCTGTCGCTCTCCCCCGAAAAGAAGCAGCCGACCGGCACGCTGCTCAACCTCATCAACGAAGGCTTCGGCTCGGTCGATGGGCTGATCGAAAAGCTCAAGGCCGAGGCCGTGGGCCACTTCGCCAGCGGCTGGGCCGCGCTGATCCTGAAGGACGGCAAGCTGGAAGTGACCAGCTATCATGACGCCGACACCCCCGTCGCGCACGGCCACACGCCGCTGATGATCCTGGATGTGTGGGAACATGCCTATTATATCGATTATCGCAACCTGCGCCCCAGCTATGCCGATCGCGTGCTCAAGGAAGCGATCGACTGGGATTTCGTCGCGCAGAACCTGGATGGCGAAGGCGTGAGCCGCGCCGACCAGCCGGGCTGAACCCGTGCCGCCGCCCGCCGCCGCAAATGCGCGGCGGGCGGCATCGCAGGAAAAATTCTGCTGCCTTCCCAATGGTTTCTTAACCCGTTTGACGGATAAGACTTCCTAAAACGGGAAGGGTCGCATGAATATTGAGCTGTTGCAGAGCCAGCATGACGCCCTTCGCCTGTTGGCGGAGAGGGTGCTCCTTGCAATTGCCGATGAGGGCAGCCCCCGTCCGCTGGGCGCATTGCGCTGGCAGTTTGCGCGCGAACTGATGGCGCACCTCGCCCTGGAAGATCACATCTTCTACCCCTCCATGAAGCGGCGGGCCGATGATTCACTGCGCGAAACAGTCGCTCAGTTGCAGGTCGAGGTGGCGCCGCTGGCCCAGTCTTTTTCCCAATATATGGCGCAGTGGAACGACGACCGAATCGCGCGCGACTGGCGCAGTTTCTGTCAGGAGACCCGCGACATGATCGAAGCGATCATGCGCCGCATAGACAAGGAAAACCGGCTGCTTAAGGCCCTGACGATCGAAACGGGATCCAAAGCGCCCCAGATCAGACGGGCGGGCTGACGCCGCTGTCCGGCGGCGTGAGGCCCAGCATCGCGGACAGTTCGTCCAGATCAGCGTGCCGTTTTACCAGCAACCAATCCCGCGACTGCGCGCCGTTGACGACTGTAACCGCCCCTTTGGGACAAACGCCCAGGCAGTTGACCTCGATGATGCCCGCGGCAGCCTTGCGCCCCTTTTTCAGCGAAAGATGCTTGCGCAGCGCCTTGGCCAGTCGCTCGTCGCCATCGGGACCAAAGCCGCCGTCGAGCTTTTTGGAACATTTGCGGCAGACCAGCACGGCATTTTGCCAGTTGGAGCGGACATGGTCCTTCAATCGGCTGCCTCACGCGGCTTCCAGCTGCGCCGCTCCTCCGCCGAACGCAGCACTTCGTAAGCGGCCTGGATCGTGTGGAAGCGCACTGCGGCATCGGTATCGCCCGGCTTGACGTCGGGGTGATTTTCCTTCGCCAGACGGCGCCAGCTTTTCTTCACCGCCTCAAAATCGGCGTCGTCCTCAAGCTCCAGCGCCTTGAGCGCGTGCAGTTCGTCGCGCGAGCGGCTGCCGTCGCCCGGCCCGCCCCATCCATGATAGGCGCTGCTTTGAAACCCGTTCGCATCACGGCGTTCATCCCGCTCGCGCTGTTCCCGCTCTTCCTTGTCCAGGCCCTGAAAATAGTCCCAGTTGCGGTTATATTCAGCCGCATGATCGGTGCAGAAATACCAGCGCTCGGGGCTGTTGGGCGATTTGGGCGCAGGGCAGCCGCCGGGTTGGTCGCAACCGTGCCGATCGCACAGGCGCACCTGCTGCGCCTCACGCGATGCGCCATAGCTGCGCCAGCGGGGAAATCCCCAGTCATTTGATCGGCTGCTTCTTGCCATAATTCCAAACTAAGTAGGCCGTTGGCGGAAAGCCACCCCCGGCGAATGGTAAATTTCGGTCGCGTGCAGGCATTTCGCATCATGGCCCCAGATCCCGGCATTAGCTTTGCAACCGAGCGGGTCGCCGGGATGGCGATGCGACTCCCTATAATGCCAGAGGGCCTGTAAGCCGGGTTCTGTCCTCCCCTTAACAGGGAGTGGCGACCATTCCTCTAGGGGACGGATTGCTCCGCCCCTCAAGCAACCAACCCGGACGGTCTCAGCCGAAATCAGCCTAGCAGTCGAGCTGCGCGCCGCCCCTATTCGGTCTTGCTCCCGGTGGGGTTTACCGTGCCGCCTTCCGTTGCCGGAGACGCGGTGCGCTCTTACCGCACCCTTTCAATTTCGCTGGGCCGAAGCCTTAGCGACCTGCTTTCTGTTGCACTGTCCCTTGGATCACTCCAGCCGGCCGTTAGCCGGCACCGTCATTTCGTGGAGCCCGGACTTTCCTCGCCGTGGAAGTTACCCGCCACGCCGCGGCCGCCCGACCCTCTGGCAGCCACGCGCTATACACAGGGTTGCCGCCTTAGTCATCCCCCCTCGGCTTGGGCAGCAGCAGGCCGAGCAGGATAGCGCGGCATTCCCCGTCGATGATCCCGTCGATCAGTTCGGGGCGAAACCTTCGCTGGAACGCGACGACCGCCGCCTCCGGCTCCGTAATGTCATAGCCGAAACGCTCCAGCGCCAGCATGAAGCCCCCGTCGCTCCAATGCGGGTCCATGAGATTCCTGGTCGGGCGCGGCAGGGCAAGCCGTAACCTGGCCAGCTGCCCCCAGGGGAAAAGCTCGCCCGGATCCTGCTTGCGCGCTGGCGCCACGTCGCTGTGGCCCACGATATTGCCGCGCGTGATGCCGTGGCGCTGAACGATGGCGTGCATCAGCGGGATCAGCGATCCGATCTGCGCGTCCGGGAAGGGCCGATAGCCCCATTCATGGCCTGGGTTGACGATCTCTATCCCGATGCTCGCCGAATTGACGTCGTCGATGCCGCGCCAGTGCGACCGGCCCGCATGCCAGGCCCGTTTGCCTTCATCGACCATGCGGACGATCTCGCCCGTCTCGGTCACGACATAATGGGCAGACACTTTGGATTGGCCGCTGGCCAGCCAGTTTATCGCGCTCGGCGCGTCCGGCATGCCGGTATAGTGCAGCACCAGCATGGATATGGGCAGCTTGCGATCGTCGAAATTGGGCGACGGCGTGTCGATCATCGGCATATCGGTCATCGGAAAGGCAATCACCACCACATGTATTCGTCACGCCACGGCAGGGCGCGCAGCCGCAGGGCGGACAATGGCCGAGAGCGCCCGGCCGATCAAGCGCGCGCGTTTCATGTGGGCAATGCGATGAACGGATGCGCCGCGATGTGCGGCGTCAGACTGCGCGACGAAGAGGCGCGACCGCGACCCGGCTACCCTGGGGGCGACGCGCATAGGCGCCGCGAAATTCCGGATGGGGTATGAAATCTTCACTATGGCCGATCACGGTCTCGCCCGCCCCCAGCAGCAGCACCGATCGTTCGCTGCTGTGGCGGGTGAGCAGGCGGAACACCTGCTGCCGCCGTTCCTGCGTGAAATACAGCAGCACATTGCGGCAGAGCAGCAAGTCATATTCGCCCGACGGCGCCTTGGCGTCGAACAGGTTGTCCGTGCGAAAATCGATCATCCGGCGCAATTCGGGACTGGCGCGCCAATTATCGCCCACCGGTTCGAACCATTTGATCAGGTCGCTCACGGCCAGACCGCGCTGAACGTCCATTTGCGAGAAGATGCCGTTGCGCGCCTGCTCTATGGCGGCGCCGGAAATATCCGTCGCCAGTATCTCGATGCGCCAGCCCCGCCAGCGCGCCATGTCGTTGCGCAGTTGAAGGGCGAGCGAAAAGGCTTCCTGCCCGGTCGAACAACCCGCGCTCCAGATCCGCAAGACCCGGTCCCCCCGATCCGTATGAAAAGCAGGCAGGATGCTGCGAGAGATCATGTCGAAGATCTGGAGATCGCGGAAAAAGCTGCTTTCATTGTTGAGCAGCGCATTGACCACTTCATCCTCAAGCGCCGGATCGCGATTGCCCAGCAGCCCGGCGGCCAGTTCGTCCATGTCAGCCATACCGCGACTGCGCATGACGGGCTTCAGCGCGGTTTCCATGCGCCAGGCGCGGCTTTCCGACAGAATTTGCCCCGTGCGCGCCTCCAGCAGCGCGGAAAAGATGCGAGCGGCGCCGCGCAAGGATGAATCGGTCGAAAGGGTCAATGTGCCAAACCTCTGCTCTTTCCGCGTCTCGCGACGAAATCCATGATGGCATAGGGGTCCAGAAGAGCGCAGCTCAACCCCGCAGCCGCTACCGATCCGGGCATGCCCCAGACCACGCTGCTTGTTTCATTCTGCGCGACGATCCAGCCGCCCGCGGCGACGATGTCGCGTCCCCCTACGGTGCCGTCGCGCCCCATGCCAGTGAGCACGATACCCGCCGCGCCTGGCCCGTAGGCTTCCGCCATGCTGGCGAACATCGGATCGACGCCGGGCAGGTTGCCCCCGGCCGTGCGTTGAGGGTTCAGCACGACCATGACCCGATCATAAAGACCACGACGGACCTGAAGATTGGCGTCGCCCGGCGCAACATAGACCGTATCGGGCTTCAGCATCTCTCCCTGTTCGGCGACCTTCACCCGCAGGCTGGTCATCCGGGCGAGCTGTTGAACGAAATAGGGTGTGAAGCTGACCGGCAGATGTTGAGTGAGCAGGATCGGCACGCCGAGCGGCGCGGACATGCCTGCAAATAGCTGGCTCAGCGCATGGATGCCCCCGGTCGATGCCCCGATGCCCAGGCAGGCGAGCGGCGCATTCGCCTGCGCCGAAGCCATTTGCAGCGGCGGCGCGTCGCCCTGCGGAGCGGCATTCGCGCCGAACAGGCGGGACAGGCGTTCGATCAGCGATTGGGGAAACGTCTCGCCAAAGCAGCCGCTGCCGGGTTTGGCCAGAATGTCGCTCGCGCCAAGAGCCAGCGCTTCGATCGCAACCGCGCTGCCTTCCTGGCAATTGCCCGAAAGGATGACCACCTTCCCACGCGGATTGGCGCGCAGGAAGGCTGGCAGAGCCGCCAGCCCGCTCTGGCCCGGCAATTCTATGTCCAGCAGAACCAGATCGATATCGTTCCCGGCGATAAAACCCAAGGCCTGTTCGGCGCTGCTGGTCTTGTGAACGACGGAAAAGGCAGGATCGCCGGCCAATATCCGTTCGATGACGGTCCGCACGACGACCGAATCATCGACAACCATCGTGCGGACCGGCGGTCTGCTGTGGCTGGCCATGATCGGCATGACGGCGGTCATCTGGGGACTTTCGAACGAAAATGGGAAACGAAGAGCGAATGGAGAAAAGCGGTCGCTAAATGACGCCGACGATCGCCAGCTTGCTTTCAAGCGTCTCGCGATCAAAAGGTTTCATGACATATTCGTCGGCCCCCGCTTCCACTGCCGCCTTGATATGGCTGATGCCATTTTCCGTGGTGCAGAAGATGATCTTGGGCCGGGCGGTGACTTTCGCCGTGGCAAGCGCCTGAAGAAATTCCATGCCGCTCATGACTGGCATGTTCCAGTCCAACAGCACGACATCGGGCGCGGAAGCCTCACATTGGGTCAGCGCATCCTGCCCGTCGACCGCTTCGGTCACCGTCAGGTCCAGGGACTCCAATATGTGCCGCGCGACTTTGCGAATAACCTTGGAATCGTCGACTACCAGGCAGTTTTTCATGAAGCGTCCCTTAGATTTTTCTTCCTGTGCAGAAGAGATTAGCCGCCAAAGCCGAGTAATTCGTAAACGGCCCGGAAATTTATGCTGCCTGCGCCAGGAAACCGGATTCGATGAAACTGGCGAGCGATACGAGAAGGTGCGGCTGGCCGTCCTGTTCGACGATCGCCCGCGCATAAGGCGACCATGCACGGTCGAGCTGGCCGCGCAGGGGCAGGTCGCCTTCGGGCACCTGGCAGATGTCGTGGACGGCATCGACCATCAGGCCGTAGCTGTGCCCGCTGATGTCCGCGATGATCGCCAGACCGCATTGGGCCGACGGCGTGGGCGTGCCGCTTATCAGGGCGGGCACATCGATGATCGTGAGGACGCGGCTGCGCAGGGCCGACAGCCCCGCTACATGGGCGGGCATGCCCGGCACCGGCGAAATATCGGCGAGCTTCACCACCGCTTCCACCTCTTGCGCCGCAACGGCGACGCGGGTGCCGGCCAGGGTCGCCAGAAGATAAAGCTGGTCCATCGACTGTCTCCTTAACGCCGCGCGCCAGCGATGGCGGCCATCAGCGCATCCTGATCATAACGGTAAATGCTGCTGTCCTGCGGCCCCGTGGGCCGTGGCGAAGCGCGCAACTGCACGACGCGGCAACCCAATATCTCCGCCGCCTGAGACGAATCGCCGTCCGAACACAGCACGATATCGGCCGGATCGACCGCCTCGTCCTGCGGCAGGCCCAGAATGACCTCGTGCCCGGCCTGCCGGAGCAGCGGCGCCAATATCTCGCGCGTCCACCCATCCTGGCTGTCCGCCAGCACGCAGCGTCCGCGCGTCCGCTCCACAAGCGGGCCATCGGGCAAGGCGGCGAACAGGGCGAAGGGGTTGATGACTTCCAGATGTTCGCCGTCGATCACCGAAACGCCGCTGAGCAGGCCGTGCATCGCGACCATGTCGGGCACGGCAGGCATCTCCACGATATCGAGGACCGCCGCCACCGGATAGCAGGCTTCCCGCGTTCCATCGCGCAGGCGCAGCGCCGACACATGGTCCGCCGTAAAGGCGTGAACGCCGTTGACGACAGGCACCAGTCGGCCATCGAGACGGACGAAAGCGTGCGCTCCCGACCGGCCGAACGACGTCACATCGACATCCTCGACCCGCTCGACCAGCGACAGCTTGATCAGCCGCTTTTCGCCCGACAGCTCTTCAAAACGCAGCGCGGAGACCATCTCCGTCCGCGCCGCACGCTCATCCTCTTCTTCCGCCTGACGGTCGGCCCGGTCATCGGCAATATTCGGCAGGCAGGCGGCATTGGCCAGCCCCGCCGCATCCAGCAGCAGCATCGGCTTGCCATTGTCCGGCAGCGTCATGCCGGCATAAACGCCCGTCGCCATCACCAGCGGCGAAGCGGGCCGGATAACCAGTTCCTCATGATTGTCGACGGCGGCAACGCCCAGCGCAAAGGGCACGCCCGTAGCGGACCGCACGACCATGACGGCGCGGGGGCCAGCCTGCGCCGGCTTTTGCATCCCCAGAACATCTTCCAGGTCGATCATCGAATGCCGCACAGAGCGGATCGTCGCGATCTTGGCCCCGCCAACTTCGGCGACGTGCAGCGTTTCATTATTATCGTGCAATATTTCCACGACCGCCGCGCGCGGTATCGCGAAATGCAGCCCGCCCGAACGGATGATAAGGCCCGGAATGATGGTCAGGGTCAGGGGAACGCGCAGGATGATGCGCAACCCCCGGCCAGGTTCATTATGAAGCGCGATCATGCCGCCGATTCGTTCGACATTGGCGCGCACGACGTCCATGCCGACGCCACGGCCCGAAATCGCGGTGACGGCCTGCGCGGTCGAAAGGCCCGCATGGAAAATAAGGTCCAGCTTTTCGGCCTCGCTCATCTTCACCGCCGCGTCGCGCGAAAGCCTGCCCGCACCGACCGCCTTTTCCACAAGGCGGCCCGTGTCGATGCCACGCCCGTCATCGCTGATCTCGATCACGATCTGGTTGCCCGACTGCCGGGCCTGCAGCATGAGCGTGCCCGCTTCCGGCTTGCCCAGCGCACGGCGCTCCTCGGGCGTTTCGATGCCATGGTCGATGCTGTTGCGCACGATATGGGTGAGCGGATCAACGACCATCTCGACCATTTCGCGGTCCATCTCGACGTCGCCGCCTTCAAGGACCAGGTCGATCTTCTTGCCCAGGTCACGGCCAAGATCGCGGACCATGCGGGGGATGGCGGTGAACAGGCGATCGACGCGCTGCATACGGGTTTTGGAGATGGCGTCGCGCATGTCGGCCACACAGGTCGACAGCCGTTCGAACGCGCTTTCCAGTTCCGGGTCGCCCGTCCGTTCCCGCAACTTGCGCGACAGTTCGTTGCGGGCCAGCACCATGTCCGACACGCCATTCATCAACTGGTCGATCAGCGACAGCGGCAGGCGAATGGTGCGGGGTACGGCCTGCGCGCCGCCCAGCCGCGTGGTTTCCACCGCAGGGGCCGCCGCTTCGGGCGCTGCGCCTTGCACCGGCTGCGTCAGGGCGCCGATCAGATAATCGTCATTTTCGTCCGGCAGCGCCGCGCCGATCGCCACCGCTTCGGCCAGTTCGGCGATGCGGTCCATGATGCCCAGCACCGCGCTGACGGTAGCCGGATCGGCAGTGCGATTGCCATTGCGGATTTCCGACAGAACATCCTCGGCCGCGTGGCTCAAGCGCTCGAAGCGCGGCAGGTTCAGGAAGCCGCAGCTGCCCTTGACCGTATGGAAGAAGCGGAAAATAGCGTCCAGCCGGTCGCGATCGCCGGGGTCCGCTTCCCACGCGACGACCTCGCTTGCCAGGGCTTCCAGCGTTTCCTGCGTTTCAGCTATGAATTCCTGAAGTAGCTCGTCCATTCCCTTGGCCTTCACGGATGCGCGCGTCGGCACCATGGGGATGGCGTGGTTAAAGGCCCGTTAAAGACGTGCCGTTCACAACAAAAAGGGCGCCGCAACCTTCGTCGCGACGCCCTTTTTGCTTTTTAAGCGAAGGCTTAGTTCATCTTGTCTTCAACAGCGTCACCCGCCGCCTCGCCCGCTTCGCGGGTCGCGTCAGCCTTGTTTTCCAGGGCGTCGGCGGCGTTTTCAGCAGCAGCTTCGGCGTTGCCGGACAGGTTATCGGCCATGGCTTCCATATTATCGGCCTGGTTGTCGATGGCGTCCGCCTGATTCTCGTATGCGTTCTCAACCTGGTTTTCCTGCTTGGAATCGCATGCAGCAAGCGCGATCAAGCTGGCCAGGCCAAGAACTGAGACGATGGTTTTCACGGCGTTTCTCCTGTTGCGCCCCCCAGGGGCTGACGTCATTCGGCAAGAGGCCCGGCAGCACAGTGCACCCGGAACTCTGATCGCGATCAACTGGTCGCACGGCAGATGGTTCCCATCGCACGACTCCTTTCGTCGCAGAAACGACTTATTTTTTCAGATTGTCCCGAATTTCCCGCAGCAACAATATGTCTTCCGGCGTGGCTGCAGGCGCGGTTTCGCCCGGTTTCGGCATCAACCTGTTCACCGCCTTCACCAGCAGGAAGATGATGAACGCCAGGATCAGGAAATTGACGAGGACGGTCAGAAACTCGCCCCATCCCAGCATGGCGACGCCCGCACCCTTCAAATCGGCATAGCTGCCGGGATCGCCCTTGAACTCCGGCGGAATATCGCCAAGCCGGATGAAATAGCTGGAAAAGTCCGCACCCCCGAACAGGAAGCCGATCAACGGCATGATGAGATCATCGGTCACCGATTTGGTGATGGTGGCGAACGCCCCGCCGATGATGACGCCAACCGCCAGGTCGATCACGTTGCCACGGTTGATGAAAGTCTTGAATTCGGAAATCAGCCCCATTTACGAACCCCTTGTGGTGATTGCATGTTTAAGAGGATGAGACGTTGCGCCCGCATCCACAACCACCTATTTCCGTCCTCGTCACAAAGCCGAGGATGTTCCATGACGATCCTGCGCCGTTTTTCCCCTGCGTTTCTCTTACCCTTGCTGTCGGCATTCGCGCTGTCCGCCTGCGGCATCAATAGCGTGCCAGCCGCCGAAGAGGTGGCCAAGGCGAAGTGGGCCGATGTCCAGGCCCAATATCAGCGCCGCGCCAACCTGATCGGGAACCTGGTCGCCACCGTCAAGGCGGCCGGCAAGCAGGAGCAGGACACTTTGGTCGGCGTGACCGAGGCCCGCGCGAAGGCGACATCCATCCAGGTCAGCGCCGATGATCTTTCGGACCCGGCCAAGGTTCAGCAGTTCCAGCAGGCGCAGGCGCAACTGGGGCAAGGGCTGGGCCGGTTGCTCGCTTCGGTGGAGGCCTATCCAGACCTGAAGGCCAACCAGAATTTCCTCGACCTCCAGTCGCAACTGGAAGGGACGGAGAACCGCATCGCCGTGTCTATCCGGGATTATAACGAAGCGGTCCGCGCCTATAATACCCGCATTCGCACCTTCCCCGACGCGATCGGCGCGAAGATCATCCATGGCGCAAAGCCGATGACGCCGTTCCAGGCCAGCACGCCGGGAGCAGATGAAGCGCCCAAGGTCGATTTCGGTAACTGAAAGCGCACATGCTCCGCCGCCTGATCCTGATCCTTGCGCTGCTGGTGTGGATACCGGCGGCGCAGGGGCAGACTTTTCCCAAGCTGACGGGCCGGGTGGTGGACGATGCCGCGCTGCTTTCACCCGCGCAGGAACAGGCGCTGACCCAGCGGCTGGCGGCATTGGAAAAGGAAAGCGGCCGACAGTTGGTGGTCGCCACGCTGCCCAGCCTGCAGGACTATGACATATCCGATTATGGCTATCGCCTGCTGCGCGCGTGGGGCATCGGCGACAAGGAACGCAATGACGGCGTGCTGCTGATCGTCGCACCCAAGGAGCGCAAGGTGCGCGTCGAGGTGGGCTATGGACTGGAGGGCATTTTGACCGATGCCCTGTCGTCCCAGATCATCCGCAATTCCATCACGCCGCGCTTCAAGGCAGGCGACATGGCGGGCGGTATCGAGGCCGGGACCAACGCCCTCATCACGCTGCTCAGCCTGCCGGCCGATGAGGCGCGGGCACGCGCGCTGGCGGCGGAAAAGGCGCAACAAGGCAACCGGGGCTGCGGCAGCCCGCTCATCCTGATCTTCTGGATCGCTATTGCAGCCTTCATCATCGTGCCGACCATCTTCGGACGGCGCGGCGGCAGGCGCTATCGCGGCGGCGCGGGACCAATCGTCATCTGGGGGCCGGGCGTCGGCGGATCTGACTGGGGATCGGGCAGTGGCTGGGGCGGCGGCGGCGGCGGTTGGGGCGGCGGCGGCTTTTCCGGCGGCGGCGGCAGCGGCGGCGGCGGCGGCGCATCGGGGGGATGGTGATGCGTCTTCGCTTGAGCCAGGCCGATCATGAACTGGTCACCCGGGCGGTGGCCCAGGCGGAACAGGAAACCGATGGCGAGATCGTGACGATCGTCGCCCGGCGATCCGATGCCTATCATGATGCGGGGCTGCATTGGGCCATCGGCGCTGTATTCGTGGCGCTTTCCATCGCGGCGGCTTTCCCCGCGCATTTCCGGGCGCTCTGTTCCTGGCTGCTGCTCAGCTGGGAGCATGAAGTTGAAGACTGGAAGCTGCTGACGGTCCTGCTGGGATTGCTCATCGTGAAATTCCTGGCCGTGCGCTACATCCTTGCCTGGATGCCGCTGCGGCTTGCGCTCACGCCCCGGACCACCAAGGCGCGGCGGGTGCGGCGGCGGGCGATGACCCTGTTCCGTGCGGTAGCGCTGGGCCGGACGAAGGCGCAGACGGGTGTCCTCATCTATCTTTCCCTTGACGAGCACCGCGCCGAAATCATCGCGGACGCCGCGATCAATCAGAAAGTGACCCCGGACGTCTGGGGCGATGCGATGGCGGCGATGATCGACGCGGTGCGCGACGGCCGCACTGGCGAAGGCATGGCGGAAGCCGTCCGGCAGGTGGGTGCGGTGCTGGCCCGCCATTTCCCGCGCAGCGCCGACAACCCCAATGAATTGCCAGACAGGCTGATCGAATTATGAGCGAACAGGACATGGCCGCCGCAGAAGAAATCATGTGGGAAGGCCGTTTCATCACCGCCAAGCGGCGCGGCAGGTGGGAATATGTCGGACGCGCGCGTGGCATCCACGCCGCCGTCATATTGGCGATCGACGAGGATGCGGACGGCACGCGCCATGTCCTGCTGGTCGATCAGTTCCGCGTACCGCTGGGCCGCCGTTGCATCGAGCTGCCCGCTGGCCTTGTCGGCGATGATGAGGAAGGCGAGGAATCCGCCCTGGCCGCAGCGCGCGAGCTGGAGGAGGAAACGGGGTATCGCGCTGGGCGGATGGAGGCGGCGGGCGATTTCTACAGTTCGCCCGGCATGGTGTCGGAAAGCTTCTGCCTGTTCCGCGCCCATGACCTGTGCAAGACCGGCGAAGGCGGCGGCGTGGATGGCGAGGATATTCGCGTTCACCGCGTCCCCCTCGCCACCCTCGCCAGCCAGATCGCCACCTGGCGCGCCGAAGGTTTCGCCATCGATGTAAAGCTGCTGCTGCTGCTGGGCGCGGACATGGCGCGTTAGGCGTCAGGCCGTCACGGCACCCTGTACCAGTCGGCCACACGATCCAGCGCCAGGGTCAGCACCAGCTTGCCCGCCCGGCTTGGCCAGCCCAGCGCGCGTTCCGCCGCGACCAGCCCTTCGCCCGCACAGGCGACGCGCCATAATATGTCGCTGAGCCCCGGTCCTGCAGCGGCGATGGCGGCATGGAAGCGTTCGCGCGCCGACAATTGGGCAACCGTCGGATCGGGCGCGCCTGCCCCGCTCCTTCTACCGCCGCTGGCGGGCGCAGCGTCCCACCGCATGGTGACGCGGGGGCCAAGGCCAGCCCTGTCCCAGTCCGCACGCAGCAGTTCGCCCGCGCGATATTGGCGTTCATTCAAATGCCCCCGCGCGTGGAGCCATGAGATCGGCGATTCGCCGATATTCACCGCGACCGTCTGGACATGTCCCTTTGGATCCTCGATCTTCTGTTCAATGAACTGGCCTGGCATCTCGCGCCTCCTGACAAGGGAATGATAGGAAGGCCTTGCCATGACGAACCAATTGTAGGAAAGATCAAAAACCAAATAGGTAAAATATGGAACAGGCATGATTACCCGCATCAGAGAGGTCCGCAAGGCGAAGGGGCTGACGCTGGAGCAGGTCGCTGCCCTTTGCCAGCCGCCGACCACGGCGCAGACGATCGGCAGGCTGGAAACGGGCACGCGAACCGTATCGGTCAACTGGCTGAACCGCATAGCAATGGCGCTGGGCGTCGGATCGTCCGAACTGGTGGCGCTGCCGGGGCAAAGCGTCGTGCCGGTCGCCGCGCTGCTGGGCCCGGAAGGCGCGCGGGCGCCGACCCGCAGCCTGTCCTTTCCGCCGCCGGCGCCTGCCGACGCGATGATCGGGGTGCAGGTGTCGGCCAGCATCGGCGATTATCGCAGCGGCGACGAAATCTGGTGCCGCCGGATCGGCCCCGATGAATTTACCAGCGCGCTCAACCGCGACATGCTGCTGCCGCGCCATGCCGGGCGCTTCGTGTTCGGCAGGCTGATCGGCCGCGAAGGCGACAGGCTGCACATCCTGCCGCTGGGCAGCGGCAGCCGCCAGCAGGTAATCAGCGACCCGCCCTGGGGCGCGGTCGCGGTTCAGTTGGTGAGACAATTATAGCCAAGGCGATGCTTCAGCCCTAACTCTCAATTAACCGCGATGTCCTAAGGGAGACGGCATGACGCTGAATGTCCTTACGCTATCGACGCTCTTTCCGGACATGAGCCGGCCCAATTTCGGGGTGTTCGTCGAGCGCCAAGCCCGCGAGCTAGCCAGCCGCCCCGATGTGACGGTGACGGTCATAGCGCCGCTGGGCGTCCCCATCTGGCCGATCGGCCTTTCCAGTCACTATGCCGCCCTCCGCGCCCTGCCGCGCAAGGAAAGATGGCAGGACCTGACCGTCTATCGCCCGATTTTTTCCACCATTCCCAAGATCGGCGCGCGCATGAACGTGCGCAACATGACGGGGGCCATATTGCCGCTGGTCCGGCATCTGCACGAACAGCAGCCTTTCGACGTCATCGACGCCAGCTTCTTCTTCCCCGATGGGCCGGTGGCGCAGCGTCTGTCGCGGGCGCTTGGCATTCCCTATTCGGTCAAGGCGCGCGGCGCGGACATCCATTATTGGGGCAGGCGCAGGGACACGCGCGGCCTGGTCAAGCGAGCTGGGGACGGCGCGTCCGGCCTGCTGGCGGTATCCAGCGCGATGCGCCGGTCGATGATCAAGATGGGCATGGATGCCGAAAAAATCCGCGTCCATTATACCGGCGTCGATCTGGACCGCTTCGAGATAGCCGATCGCGCGAGCGCCAAGGAAGCGTTGGGATTTGAAGGGCCGGTGATCCTATGCGTCGGTGCGCTTATCCCGCGCAAGGGCCAGGAATTGCTGGTGCAGGCGCTTCCCCGCCTGCCGGGCGTCACGCTGCTGTTCGCGGGACAGGGGCAATATCGCCGCGCGCTGGAAAAACAGGCGGAGGAACTGGGCGTCGATCGGCGCATAGGCTTTCTGGGGTCGGTTCCGCACGACCGGCTGCCGCGCATCTACGCCGCCGCCGATGTCATGGCCCTGCCCTCCTCGTCCGAAGGGCTGGCCAATGCCTGGGTCGAATCGCTCGCCTGCGGCACGCCGATCGTCATCACGGATGTAGGCGGAGCGCGCGAACTGCTCGACCGGCCGGAAGCGGGCCATATCGTAGATCGGGACCCGGACGCCATCGTGACGGCCATCGGCGACATCCTGACGAACCCGCCCGAACGGGAAGCAGTGCGCGACACGGCGCTGCGTTTCACCTGGGAAGCGAATGGCGACCTGCTGCTCCATCACCTGAAGGGCATCGCGCGGGGCGGTTAAAGCAGCAGCCGTGCCTTGCCGTCAGGGGTAAGGAAATGCCCGCCGTCAAAGGGCAACTCGCCCCAGCGCCATGGCGTCAGTTCATCATAAGCCGGGTTTGAGATCGGCGCATGGCGACGCAGGTTCAGCAGCCTTTCGCCCTCATTCCGGTAAGCGGTCAGCCGGGCATGTTCACGATAGATTTCGGCGGGCCGCTCATAGTGAAAGGCGTCATGCCATCCCATCGACCGCGCGACCTGGGTCAGGCTCCACCAGTCCGGCCTTGCTTCACCGGGCAGGGGGAAAAGGCGGCGTTGGCGGCTGATCAGCCGGTCAGCGCCCGTAATCGTGCCGTCCTTTTCGATCCAGACGGGCGAAGGTAGCGCCAGCATGCCCTCAAGCGGCAGGCCCGGCTCAAGCCAAGGCGTCGACAGGATGACAAAGGGCGCCTTGGGCAACGCCGCGCGCAGCGGGTGGCCCACGGGCGGCAGTCCGCCCAACAGCCATAGCAGCCTGATCCGTCCATCCTCGATCGCTTCCACCAGCGCCGCGCCGGTCAGGCCGGGCTGCTCCGCCATCCGATGCGCGCCCCAGAAGCGGGCGGCCTGAGCGATGGAGTCGGTTGAAAAGTCCCGATGCGCGGCGAGTTGTCCGCTGTCGCACCCCACTTCACGCGCGCCCATCGCATTGGGCGAGCGGGCGATGCCGACCGGCGCGGCGCCGGGGGTTCCGATCCAGCCCATCGCCAGATGCAGGTTCAGGATCGCCTGGGGCAGGCGCTGATCATGCTCCTCGTCCTCGGCCGGACCGTATAGCGTCACTACGCGCCGCGTTGAGGCGAACATATCGTAGAAGGCGCGGACGTCGGCAGGGGCCAGTCCGCAGCGCCGGCCCACCGACCAGAGATCATGATCGGACCGCAAGCGGGTCCAGAAATCCTCCGACACCGTCACATGGCGCGACATAAAATCAGCCGCCAGCAGACCGCTGTCATGGCCGTGCAGCAGCAGGCCAGACAGCAGTGCGGCGGCGCTGCCCGGCGCGATGGGCAGGTGCAGATCCGCCGCAACTGCCGGCGCATCCTCCCCATCGGTCAGCAGGATGAGCCTGGCATTCCCCTGCTCACGCGCCGTCCGAATGCGATCAACCAGCACCGGATGCCGCAGCAGCGTGGATGCGCCCACGGCAAGGATCAGGTCGGCCCGTTCCACATCCTCATAGCTTCCGGGCACGACATCTTCACCAAGTCCAGCCCGATAGGCGGCCTCCATGCCACCATCGCGCCAGCACGGCCCATCGATATGGGCGGAGCCGACAAAGCCCTTCATCAGCTTGTTGGCGACATAATAATCTTCGGTCAGCAGATTGCCTGCGACATGCATCGCGACGCTGTCGGGGCCATGCCTGCCGAGAACATCCTTCAGACGCCGGGCGGCGTGACCGATCGCCCGCTGCCAGCTGATCCGCTGGCCAGCCAGCATCGGGTGAAACAGCCGCCCATCGAGGGGCGCCATCGCGGTGAGCGCATCGCTTTGCGGGCACAGCAGGCCGCCACTGGCCGGATGCACCGGATCGCCTTCGTAGGACAGGCTGCGTCCTTCGCCCGTCACGGCGCGCACGCCACAGCCGACCGCGCACTGACCGCAAAGCGTTCGGACGATAGCCATAAGTCTGCGTCAGCCGGGCCGAATCATTTCTGGCACGCGACGATGGCGGCGATGACGGAAAGCGTTTCCTGCGGATCGCGCACGCGCACGGTGTCCAGGCCAATCTGCTTGGCCGGATAGTCGTTGCCGCCGGGAAAGATCGCGTCGCCGATGAACATCGTGGCGTCCAGCGCAATGCCGCTCGCGTCACGCAGCTTTTTCAAGCCATAGCCCTTGTCCACCCCTTCCCGCGTGATGTCGATCGACGTTGCGCCGCCCATGTTGATCGACAGGCCCGGCAGGCGTTCACGCAAATCGGCCTGGATGATGCGGCGCTTGGCGAAGTCCGGGTCCCATCCTTCCTTCGCACGGACCGGCGCCTGCTGTCCCAATGCGGAAAAGGTGATCTGGCTGCCGCGATCCTCGATCCGCTCGCCCCATGTTTCCTGGGGAACGAAGCCGGTCGCTTCGAGAGATTCGTCGAAGGCCTTGAAAATCTGCTGCTTTTGCCCGTCATCGAACAGTTCGGCATAGACCGGCGACCATGCGCCGTCGCGATGCGTATAGAGCTTGGTGCCGGTGGTCGGCATCAGCCACAGCCGCGACAGGTCCGCGCGGGCCGGAAGGCGGCTGGCGACCTGCTTGTCGAATTGCGGCCAGTCGCCGCCCGAAATCACCGCGACATGGGCGACCGTCAGCAGATCGGCGAGCGCATCGCCCATGTCCTGTTCAAGAGGCTGCTTGCTTTCCGCCAGCGTTCCGTCGAGATCGAAGGCGATCAACTCTTTCATGGGGGCAAGCTCCTGGAATCCTTGTCGGCCGCAGCTACCATCAATTGGCGGATCGGCAAATCCATAGGCCCAAGGAAATGACGCAGCGCATGTTTGATGAGGTAGGAAGCGATTGGACGCTGCTCGGCCGCGGTAAAAGCTCTCAAGTGTTCAGGATCGGCGGGGGCGAGGTCATCAAGATTTTCCACGATGCCGTGTCCGAAGAGATGATAGCGCGGGAAATGGCTGCGGCGGGGATGGCGGCATCGCTGCGCCTGCCCACCGCCGCGCCGCGCATCCGCGCGACTGTCGGGGAGAAGCCAGCCCTGATCTACCCGGAGATTATCGGCCTGTCGGTTGCAGCGGCGATCCGCAGGAAGCCGCTGTCGGCGTCCAGGCTGCTGCGGGACATGGCGAGCCTGCTCCACGCCGTCCATCGCCAGCCCGTGTCAGGATTGCGCAGCGTCAAGTCCGTGCTGGTGACCGATATCGACTATGGTCCCGCCCCCGATGCCATCAAGCGGGCGGCTATCGAATATCTGCATCGCCTGCCCGACGCCGGGCAGTTGCTGCATGGCGATTTCCATATCGACAATATTCTGGTCAGCGACGGCGATCTGGTCATCCTCGATTGGGCGAAGGCCGCGACCGGCGCGCCAGCCGCCGATGCGGTGCGAAGCGAAATGCTGATGCGCTTTGGCGAGGGGCCTGCCGATCCGGTCACGACATTGTGGCGCGATTGGGCGGCGCGCTGTCTGAGCAAAGCCTATCACAAGGCAAGCGGCGTCGGCGAGGATGCGTTGCGCCAGTGGCGGCCCGTCGTCGCGCTCGCCTGGTTAAGGGCGCGTCCGCCCGTCCGCACCGACGCCTTTCACCGCTATCTGAATAAGGCGCTGCGCAGCGCCGGGCTGCCGACGATCAGCTGACGCTGGCCAGAGCGCCGCGCCTGACGCGTACCTGACCTGCCCCTTCCGCAGAGGGCGGCTCCGCACAGAGGCGATCGACCGCATTGCTCACCAGCATCGCAAGGCCCTGATCGCTGAGCAGGCCCCCGCGTATCAGGCAACGGTCGATCAGCACCCGGCGGAAGGCCGCGTACAGCGTCTGGTCAGGCGCGCCCGGGTCTATCCAGAACTCGTCCAACGTGCCCTTGTAGACGACGCCCGGCACCTTGTAGACCGCATGGCCCAGCACCAACACCGGCTTGCCCTTGTTGAGCGCCAGCGTGCCCACGGTGCTGTTGACCGTGATGACGCCGAGTGAGCGCCCCACCACCTGGGCAATGTCCAGATCAGCCAGATAATAGACGCGATCTGCCACGCCATAACGCGCGGCAAGGCGCCGGGTCAGCCGCTCCCAAGCGACCAGCCCGGAATCGAGCGGATGGCGCTTCACCAGCAGAGATGTGCCTTCCGGCGCATAGCGGGCAAAGCTCTTTATCACGAAGCGCAGTGCCGCGCGCATGTTGCCGAAGGGCGAGTGGACACGGATCTGGTAATCGGAATCGAGTTGCAGCGGCAGGGTGAAGAAAGCCTTGTCCTTCACCTTGTCCCATTCGTCGCGCGAGGCGCGCACGTCGCTCTTGCGCAGCATCAGCTTCTTCAACCATCCGGCGGCCTCCAGCAGGAAGCTGTGCGGCCGGTGGGTGCGGTAGAAGGGAAAGACCGGCCACATAATCGCCGACGCCAGCCCGTTGCGGGTGGTGTTGACCGCGCGCTGCCGGAAAGTCGATGGAACCTGCGGTTCCCGCCCGTCTTCAGGCGGCAGATCGCGTGCCTGATCCAGATACCATTGCGGGTCGAGCGGCAGGGTGGAGTTGCCGTTCACGCCATCCTTCTGCAACGTCATGAAGTCCGGGCGGATATAGCCTTCCTCCAGCACGTGAACGCGCAGGCCGCGCAACCGCGCCATCTTGTGCGCAGACGCATGATAGGGGCGGCAGTCGCCATAGAGGATCAGGTCGGTGACGCCATGCTGGACGATGAAATCGTCGAAAAAGAGCGGCCAGTTGCGAAAGGAGCCGCGATAGTCCGTCGCTTCCCCCGGCCAATCGACCTTGTCGCCGCCATTGATGTTGATCCGCAGCGCTGCATGCCCCCGCATCCGCAGTGCGTCGGCCAGCATCGCAAAAAACGGTCCGTGGGGGCCCTGCAGGAAAAGGAAGGTCTTGGTCTGGCTGTCAGCCATGAAGATACTCGGCGGACAATGTCATAAATCTTTGCAATTTCCCCTGTAGCGTCCGTAGCCGGATGAGCCATGAAGTAGGTGACGTCGATCCGCTGCCCAGACGTTCCACCATGATTTCGGGGCCGCAGGGCAACCGGGTTACCGGGTCCAGATAACGAGGATAGAGAATCAAGGCCGCGGCGACAAGCTGGTCAATGGTCAAGCTGCGCCCGCGCCGTCCATTAGGCTCGGCCAGGTCACGCGTCAGGCCCCAGCCTGCATAGAATGGCATGCCATGCACCGTCACTGGCCGGTCGCGCAGCAGCGCCTCGAACCCGGTGAGTGACGACAGAACATGCACAGCATCCACCGCCTGCACCAGCGTCATCAACGGCGCGCCGGTGTCCAGGACGTCGGCATGCCGATGCACCACCGCATCGCTCAGATGGCCGCGCCGCAGCCCCGCCTGCACGTCGGGATGAGGGCGGTAGATGATATGAGCGTCGGGTTCGGCCTGCCGCACCCGCTGCAACAGGTCGAGATTGCCCGCGACCCCCGCCCCGCCCAGCTGCACCGACAGGTCGTCCTCCACCTGACCGACGACCAATACGGTCCGCCGACCGGGCGGGAGGTCGAACATACGGCCCGCTTCCTGGCCATATTTGGTCACGCCCGACGCCCGTATCGCCGCGCGCAGGCGGCGCGCACGTTCGATCAGCGCGGGCGGAAAATCATGGGTCGCGAGCAGGCTTTCCAGATCGCTGGGCCGTGACGCATCATAATAGATGCCCTGCCGGTCGATCACCACAGAGCCCGGCGGCGTCAGTGCGGCGCCAAGACCCTTGGAGCGTAGGAAACCATCTTCGACGCGGGCGATCGGAACGGCCTTCGCACGGGCTTCTTCCAGCAGATCGGCAGGAACGCGCGAGGGCCAGACCGCCAGCGATCCCCCTGCCCGCCTTGCCCGTCGCAATGCCGCTGGAGCGGAAAGGAAGGGGGCGAGCGGTCCCCGTCCCACAGGAACCGCCGCATCGCCTCCCGCTTCCAGAGCGCCATGCCGCTGGCGGCGGCGATGTCGCGATTGCCGTCGAGATGCCTTCGCCAGTCGGCAAGTTGCCGCACAGCATCCTCAGCGCTGGCGACCGCACCGTTGAAACAGTCGCGATAGGTTGCCGCCGCGATCGCCTGCCTTGCTGCATCGCGCAGCCGTTCCGGCGCAATCACGGTCCCGTCAGGACCATGCACCGGCACGCCCAGCAGGCCGCCAATAATCGCCAGCTCGTCCTCCACAGGGGCGTGCACCGAGCGCGCCTGCGCCAGCAGGCTCCACGGATCGACAGGTCTGGAAGGCTCGCGCGCGGGAAGGATTGCGATTTCCGCAGGGCCCAGCCCCTGACCATCGAACGGGCAGCCAGCACGTGCGACCAGTTTCACGCCGTCGCGCCGATGGCCCCAGAATGTTCCGCCAACACGCGCCTGCGCGATCTGATCGAGCAGGCTGTCGGGCACTGCCAACGCATCATGGACGGCGTCGTTGACGATGCTGACTGCCGCAACGGTCCGCGCTATCCCGGGAAAGGGCGGCGAACGCAGAAAGGGTCGCGCCTTCATCCTATGAAGGCCGCATCGCGCGCAGCGGAAAAGTTATGGCGTAAACTCATAACATGCACAGGAATTTCATGATCGTCCCCCGGAACGACGTCAAGCGAAGGCGCAAGCCGTCACATCGTCCAGCAGCCGGGTGATGACGTCGAAATAGTCCGACCAGCGCGGCGCGCGCCAATCGCCGATGCGCGCCATCTGGGCGGCACGCTCCGGCGAATCCGGCTGGCGATAGGCATCGATCATCCGCATCCAGCCGAGCCCGTCGAGCGGGTCGAGATAGTCCGGCGCCGCTCCGCCCACTTCCCGGTGCGCGACGATATCGCTGCAGATCACCGGCACGCCAACCGACAGCGCCTCGATCACCGGGATACCGAAGCCCTCCTCGAAAGACGGCATCAGCATCGCCCGCGCCCCCGCGACCAGCGCATGCATTTCCGTATCGGGCACGCTGCCCGCCTCGATCACATGGCCGCGCAATATCTCCGCGCGCTCCAGCATGTCGACGACATTCTCATTTTCCCAGCCGCGCCGACCGATCAACACCAGCACCGGCGCACCGTCCCCCAGCCGCTCCACCAGCCGCCGCCAGACGTTCAGCAGCAGCAGGTGATTTTTGCGCGGCTCGATGGTCGAGATATAGACGAAATAGGGCCGCGTCGGCACGGCATGGCTCTCGCCGCCAAAAAGGTCGGGCGGGTCCGCGCCGAAATGAGCGACGCAAAGCTGCCTGCCCTCCAGCCCGCGCGTCATGTGCGGGGCGAGCGCGTCGATGGTCGCCTGGCTGTTGCCGATAATGCCGTGGGCGAAGCGATCGATCGTCCGCACCCGGCGCAGATGCTCCTCCGCCCCCTGCGGCCGTGCGAATTCAGGGTGAGTGAGCGGGATGACATCATGCACCAGCGTCACGAAACGCGCGCCTTCCGCGCGCAGGATCGCGCCGACCTGATCGGGATCGTCCAGATGGTGGGGCGACACCTGCAAATAGACGCGTGGCCGGGTGGCGCGCGGCACCGGGCGCGGACGCAGCGCGATCAGGTGCTTGATGACCGCCGCCCTGCTCGCCGCCTCATCCTTGGCAGTGCTGTTACGCCACCGCGCCGCCGTGAAGGCCAGGAACTGGCGCACGGCGGCCTCGTTCAGCCGCCCATAATAGCCCCCCGCCGGATGCACGGCGGCAAAGGCGAGCCTGTCGGGCATCCGTTCCAGCAATTCGCGCGCATAGACATATTCGACCCGGTCGATGCCGGTCGGCGCGGCATGGAAACTGCGCGACAGCAGGCGCGAGATGTCAAGGATGACCTCCGCCCGTCCCTCGGCGGCGGAGAAATATTGGCGCGCGGGCTTGGACCGCAGCGCCAGCCGTGCGCCGGGCGCCTTGAACGGCTTCAGCGCCATGTCAAAGCCCGTGCGTTCGCAACTGACCGGTCATGGACTGAAGCAAACAGATCAGAACTGGGCACGAATCTCTTCCGCCAGCGCCTCAAGAGCCGCCGCGTCGGCGAAATTGCCTTGTGCATGGGCGGAAAAGCCGGTCGGCCCGCCCGCCCATCGCGGCACGATATGGAAATGCAGATGATAGACGGTCTGCCCGGCCGGTGCGCCGTTGAACTGCGCGACATGGATGCCGTCAGGGTTCAGCGCCTTGCGCGTGGCCGTGGCGACCTTCTTCACCGTGGCCATGACCTGCGCCAGCGCCTCATCCTCTACTTCCAGGATGTTGCGCGCCCTGGACCATTTGGAAATGACCAGGCTGTGCCCCTTCGACTGCGGCTGGATGTCGAGGAAGGCATATGTATGCTCATCCTCATACAATTTGGTCGAAGGAATTTTCCCTTGCAGGATCAGGGCGAAGACATTGGCTTCGTCATAGGCGCCGTCCAGGCTCATGCCACTATTCCTCAGCTCAGATAATGAGCCGTGGTCTTAGCGGCGACTTCCTCCGCAGTCACGCCCGGCGCGAGTTCGACAAGCTTGAACGGGCTGTCATGATCGGGACGCTGGAACACGCAAAGGTCGGTGACGATCATGTCGACCACATTCTTGCCCGTCAGCGGCAGGGTGCAGGCCGGAATGAACTTGGGATCGCCGCTCTTGGACGTATGCTCCATGACGACGATGATCTTCTTGACGCCCGCGACAAGGTCCATCGCGCCGCCCATGCCCTTGATCATCTTGCCGGGGATCATCCAGTTGGCGATGTCGCCATTTTCCGCGACTTCCATCGCGCCCAGCACGGTGAGGTCGATATGCCCGCCGCGAATCATGGCGAAGCTGTCGGCGCTGGAGAAATAGACGCTGTTGGGCAGCTCGCTGATCGTCTGCTTGCCCGCGTTGATGAGGTCGGCATCCTCCTCGCCTTCATAGGGGAAGGGGCCGATGCCCAGCATGCCGTTTTCCGATTGCAACGTCACTTCGACGCCAGCGGGAATGTGGTTCGCCACCAGCGTCGGGATGCCGATGCCCAGGTTTACATAGAAGCCGTCCTTCAGCTCCTTCGCCGCCCGCGCGGCCATCTCGTCACGAGTCCAAGGCATCAGGCGGTCTCCCTCTGGCGAACAGTGCGGAATTCGATTTTCTTGTCGTATGGCGCGCCGATAATCATGCGCTTCACATAGATGCCGGGCAAATGGATCGCGTCGGGATCAAGGCTGCCAACGGGCACGACCTCCTCGACTTCGGCGACGCAGATCTTCGCGGCGGTGGCCATCGGCTGGTTGAAATTGCGGGCCGTCTTGCGGAAGATCAGGTTACCGCTTTCATCGGCCTTCCAGCCCTTGATGATCGCGACGTCGGCGAAAATGCCGCGCTCCAATATATATTCCTGCCCGTCGAATACCTTGACTTCCTTGCCCTCGGCGACGGCGGTGCCCACGCCGGTCTTGGTGTAGAAGCCCGGAATACCTGCGCCGCCTGCACGGCAACGCTCCGCCAGCGTACCCTGCGGACAAAATTCCACTTCCAGTTCACCTGAAAGATACTGCCGCTCGAACTCCTTGTTCTCGCCGACATAGGAAGAGATCATCTTCTTGACCTGCCGGGTGCGCAACAGCTTGCCCAGCCCTTCGCCGTCAATGCCCGCATTGTTGGACGCGATAGTGAGGTCCTTGACCCCCGAATCACGGATCGCGTCGATCAAACGCTCGGGAATTCCGCAAAGTCCAAAGCCGCCAGCGCAAAGATGCATCCCATCGAAGAGAAGACCCTCCAACGCAGACGCAGCATCGGGGTACAGCTTCTTGACCATCGCTTTTCCTCCTCTGAAGGCGTCCAGCCCATAGGGGGAAGCAGCCGGAGGGTCAATTTGCTGCGCACGCGAAAAAATAAAACCACAAGCCCGTTTGCCGCCGGCGCAGTCCGCCTATCCATTTCGGCTCTCAACTGCGCCCGAAACGAACGGCAGTCCTGTTCAGATCAACCCGGCAAGCGGGCTGGACGGATCGGCATACATGCGCTTGCCCATCCGCCCCGCGCGATAGGCCATGCGCCCCGCCTCGACGCCAGCCTTCATCGCCGCCGCCATCAGCACCGGGTCCTTGGCCTCCGCAATGGCGGTGTTCATCAGCACGCCGGTACAGCCCAGCTCCATCGCCTCGGCCGCTTCGGACGCGGTGCCCACGCCCGCATCGACCAGCACCGGCAGCTTCGTGCCTTCGACGATCAGCCGGATCGTCACGCGGTTCTGGATGCCGAGGCCGGACCCGATCGGCGCGCCCAGCGGCATGATCGCCACCGCGCCCGCATCCTCCAGCCGCTTGGCGGCGATCGGGTCATCGACGCAATAGACCATCGGCTTGAAGCCTTCCTTGGCCAATATCTCCGTCGCGCGCAGCGTCTCGACCATGTCGGGATAGAGCGTCCGCGCCTCGCCCAGCACCTCCAGCTTGACGAGATCCCATCCGCCAGCCTCGCGCGCCAGCCGCAGCGTGCGGATCGCCTCCTCGCCGGTATAGCAGCCCGCCGTGTTGGGCAGGTAGGTGATCTTCTTCGGGTCGATGAAGTCGGTCAGCATCGGCGCGTTGGGGTCCGACACATTGACGCGCCGCACAGCGACGGTGACGATTTCCGCCCCGGACGCCTGGACCGCCGCCGCATTCTGCTCGAAATTCTTGTATTTGCCGGTGCCGACGATCAGGCGCGACCGGAAAGTCTTGCCCGCCACGGTCCAGCTGTCTTCATCGACCGCCGACACATCGCCGCCGCCCACGAAGTGCACGATTTCCAGTTCGTCGCCATCCTCCACCAGCACCTGCGTCAGGGTGGAACGGGGCACGACTTCAAGGTTCCGCTCCACCGCCACCTTTTCAGGCACGAACCCCAGTTCGCTCGCCAATTGGGCCAGCGTGAGGCCCGCGCGCACGCGGCGATGTTCGCCGTTGATGCGGATGGATAGGGTTCCGTCGACGTGCAATGCTTTGTTCCCGGCAAAGAAGGTGTCTCGACTTGGCGCGACACGAAAGGCTAAAGGTCAGGGCGCATATAGGGGCGGCAGTGCCCCACTCGCAACCATAAGGGGGACTGCCATGGCCGAGGCGCGCAAAATCTATGTGTTGAACGGCCCGAACCTCAACATGCTGGGCACCCGCCAACCGGAAATCTACGGCTACGATACGCTGGACGATATTGCCGAGCGGATGGAGGACGCGGCGACCCGCGCCCATGTCGAGGTCGATTTCCGCCAGTCCAACCATGAAGGGCATCTGATCGACTGGCTCCAGGAAGCGCATGAAGAAGGCGCGCATGCCGTCATCATCAATCCGGGCGGCCTGACCCACACATCCGTCGCCCTGCATGACGCGATCAAGGGCATCAGCGTCCCCGTGATCGAGGTTCACCTGTCGAACCCGCACATGCGCGAACCATTCCGCCACAAAAGCTATGTCGGCATGGCGGCGAAAGGGACCGTGGCCGGCTTTGGCGCAATGTCTTACATGCTGGCGCTCGAAGCGGCGCTCGAATTGTAGGCGTCCGGTCATTTTGGCGCTCAAAAGTTGCGCTTGGCCCCAAATACGCATAGGCGCGGGCAGCAGTAACGATATTCACCGTCCAGGGACTTCAAATGAACGACAAGGCTGAAAAGGGCGCAATGCAGGTGGATGTGCAGCTGGTGCGGGATCTCGCCGCGCTGCTCGACGACACCAACCTGACGGAAATCGAGGTAGAGGACGGCGATCGCAAGATCCGCGTCGCGCGCAAGGCCGGCGGCGGCGGCGGCGCACCCGCCTATATGCACGCGCCAGCCCCGATGGCCGCGCCCGCAGCGCCTGCGCCTGCCGCCGCCTCTGCTGAACCTGCGCTGCCGTCGGGCAACGCCGTGCGGTCGCCGATCGTCGGCACCGCCTATCTGGCCGCCGAGCCGGGCGCGGAGCCCTTCGTCAGCATCGGTTCGACCGTGAAGCAGGGCGAAACGCTGGTCATCGTCGAAGCGATGAAGGTCATGAACGCCATTCCGGCTCCCGCATCGGGCACGGTCAAGGCGGTGTTGGTCGAAAATGGCCAGCCGGTCGAATATGACCAGCCGCTGATCGTCATCGAATAAGGCCGCGTAACTCCATGGCCATCGAAAAGCTGCTGATCGCGAACCGCGGCGAAATCGCGCTCCGCATCCATCGCGCCTGCCACGAAATGGGCATCAAGACGGTCGCGGTCCATTCCACCGCCGACGCCGACGCCATGCATGTGCGGCTCGCCGACGAGGCGATCTGCATCGGCCCGCCCGCGGCCAAGGACAGCTATCTGAACATCGCCGCGATCATATCGGCCGCCGAAATCTCCGGCGCGGATGCGATCCATCCGGGCTATGGATTCCTGTCGGAAAACGCGCAGTTCGCGGAGATCGTGGAGGCGCACAACATCGCCTTCGTCGGTCCCAAGCCCGAACATATCCGCATCATGGGCGACAAGGTGGAAGCGAAGCGGACTGCCGGTGCGCTGGGCCTGCCGCTGGTCCCGGGATCGGACGGCGCGCTGTCGAGCTTCGATGAGGCCAGGGAGGTCGCGGCGAAGATCGGCTATCCCGTGCTGATCAAGGCGGCATCAGGCGGCGGCGGGCGCGGCATGAAGGTCGTGCCGTCCGAAGACCAGCTTGAAACGCTGATGAAGCAGGCGGGTTCGGAGGCGAAGGCCGCCTTTGGCGACGATACCGTCTATATGGAAAAATATCTGGGCAACCCCCGGCATATCGAATTCCAGGTGTTCGGCGATGGCAAGGGCAACGCCATCCACCTGGGCGAGCGCGACTGTTCGCTCCAGCGCCGCCACCAGAAGGTGCTGGAGGAAGCGCCCTCCCCCGTCCTTTCCACCGCCGAGCGCGACCAGATGGGCGAAGTGGTGCGCAAGGCGATGGCCGACATGGCCTATCGCGGCGCGGGCACGATCGAGTTCCTGTGGGAAAATGGCGAATTCTACTTCATCGAGATGAACACCCGCCTGCAGGTGGAACATCCGGTGACCGAGATGATCACCGGCATCGACCTGGTCCGTGAACAGATCCGTGTAGCCGAGGGCAAGCCGCTGTCGGTCGAGCAGCAGGATATCGAGTTTAACGGCCACGCCATCGAATGCCGTATCAACGCCGAAGATCCCCGGACCTTCGCCCCGTCGCCGGGCACGGTCACCAGCTATCATGTGCCGGGCGGCATGCATGTCCGCGTCGATAGCGGCCTGTATCAGGGCTATAGAGTGCCGCCTTATTATGACAGCATGATCGGCAAGCTGATCGTCTATGGCCGCACCCGCGAAGGGGCGATCATGCGGTTGCGCCGCGCGCTGGAGGAATATGTGATCGAAGGCATGAAGACCACGATCCCCCTTCACCAGAAGCTGCTGCAGGACCCGGAGTTCCTGAATGGCGACTACACGATCAAGTGGCTGGAGGAATGGCTCGCCCGCGACGAATAAGCGGGCCGGGGTTTTCAGATTTGTTCAGTGGGGGGAACGGGAATGCAAAAGGGAAAGATCGTCTTCACGGGCCACTTCCTTGAATATTTCATCATGTCGCTCGGCCTGCTTCTGCTGTGCGTGGTCACGCTTGGGCTGGCGCTCCCCTATTACGCCTATTGGAATTTCAAATATTTCTTCTCGAACATGGAAGTCGAGCTGTATCAGGCCGGCAATCCCATCGAGCACAGCAGGTAACCGGGCATGAAGGCGACCATCTGGCACAATCCTCGTTGCTCCAAGTCGCGGGCCGCGCTGACGATTCTTCAGGAAACGCCAGGGGTTGATGTCGAGGTGGTCGAGTATCTCAAGACCCCGCCCACCCGTGCCGAAATCGAAGCGGTGCTGGCGAAGGCAGGCGTCCGCCCCTCGCAAGCGCTCCGCAAGGGCGAGGCTGTGGTGAAGGAAATCGGCCTCGACGTGACGGATGAGGCGGCGGTGCTGGACGCCATGGCGGCGCACCCGATCCTGATCGAGAGGGCCATCGTGATTACCGACAAAGGCGCGGTCATCGCCCGGCCGCCCGAACGCGCAAGCGAAGTGCTTTAAAGACAAGCCAGGACTCGGCAGGTCGGCTCTGGCCCGTATTTTCTACCGCACCCGCCAGCGATAATCTTCTTCCCGCACCTCGGTAACGGCATATCCTTCCGGATCGCGCGCGGGACGGAAACGGTAACGCTCCCTGATGATGCGGCAGGTCATGGCGTCAACCTCCGCATAGCCGCTCCCTTCGATTATCTCGCATTTGTCGATACGGCCTGACGGACCGATGGCATATCGGACGCCAATTTTCAGCCGGCCTACCCCACGCAGCCAATCGGGGAAATCGGAGTTCCGAAAACGCCCATCGGTTTGCCTGGCGCGCGAAAAGTCGCCGCCGTCGCCGGTTCCGTTTCCATCACCATTTCCATCGCCTCGCCCCGATCCGCTGCCGCGTCCCCCGTCGCCGGAGCCGACGCCGTTCGCCGCTTCCGGGGATACAGCTGGGGCAGGCAGTGCTGGCGCAGGCAAAGAGACGACAGGCGGAGGCGCGACAATTGCGCTCTGTTCAATCACCCGCCTTGGCTGCACCTGCGGCGCAGCTGTGGAGCCGCCAGCGGGTTGGGCTTCCAGTGGCTTTTCCGTTTTTGGGCGTTCCGGCTCGATCTCGGCCGGCGCTGCGAGATTCAGCAGCGTCAGCGGCGCGTCATCCTTGATCGCGCGCCATAAAGGGCCGATGCGCAACCCCATGATCAGGGCATAGCCGATAAGAAAATTGACGATGAGCGCAGCGATCGCCGGAGCGACCTTGCCCGATCCCGGCCACCGCTGCGCCCATATATTCTTCATCCTGATGTTGCCCGTGCATCTTGCAGGGCGGTCTGCCGGTTAACGGTAAACGCGGCGGCCGTTGCGATCGATATAATATTCACGACCGCGACGGTCACGCTGCCACCGCCGATCGCCGTCCGACGTCGCGACGCCCACGGCCGCGCCGCCTGCCGCGCCGATCGCCGCACCTTCGGCAACGCCAAGGCCAGGAACCAGTGCGCCCGCGACCGCGCCGCCCACTGCGCCGAACCCGGCGCCGCGCAGGCCGTCACGCGTCGTTTCGCGCGCACAACCGCCGACGGTGGCCGCCGCCGCCAAACCTGTAACCAGCAAAATCATTTTCTTCATGGCTCGTCTCCATATTGGTGAGCTAAGAACGATGGAGACGGCGATAAGTTCGATTAGATCGTTGAGGCCCCAACGCTTTTCGATGCGCGCCCTGCCTGCAGAGCCAAGGCGGACGGGTCAACAACCGCACTGGAGCGCCCCGGGATAACCCGCTATCCCCTGCGCCATGTCCCAGAATCACCTCTATCTTGTCGATGGCAGCGGCTATATCTTCCGCGCCTATCACCAGCTTCCGCCGCTCACCAACAAGCATGGCCAGCCGGTCGGCGCGGTCTATGGCTATACCACCATGCTGTGGAAGCTGGCCGAGGAGCTGGGCAAGGCCGAGGGGCCGACCCACCTCGCCGTGGTGCTGGACAAGGGCAGCCATACCTTCCGCAACGACATGTACGACCAGTATAAGGCGAACCGCCCGCCAGCGCCCGAAGACCTGGTCCCGCAATTCCCGATGATCCGCGACGCGACCCGCGCTTTCTCGCTCCCCTGTATCGAGGAAGCAGGGTTCGAGGCCGACGACATCATCGCCAGCTACACCAAGGCCGCCGTCGCGGCGGGTTGGCACGTCACCATCGTCAGTTCCGACAAGGACCTGATGCAGCTCATCCAGCCCGGCGTCGACATGTACGACACGATGAAGAATGAGCGGCGCGGCGCGGATTATGTCATGACCAAGTTCGGCGTTCAGCCCGAGCAGTTGGGCGACGTCCTCGCGCTGATGGGTGATAGCGTCGATAATGTCCCCGGCATCCCCGGCATCGGCCCCAAGACCGCCGCGAAACTCATCAGCGAATATGGCAGCCTGGAAGCGGCGCTGGAGGCTGCCCCTTCGATGAAGAAGTCGAAGATGCAGGAAAATCTGATCGCCCATGCCGACATGGCTCGCCTGTCGCGCAGGCTGGTGGCGCTGCATGACGCGATGGACCTGCCCGAACCGCTGGAGGAGCTGACGCTCAAGGGCATCCCGCCCGAACCGCTCCAGAATTTCCTGGAGCATCATGGCTTCAAGTCGCTCCTGACCCGGCTTGGCGCGCCCACCGCTGCCGTGGCGGTAGCGACCGCCGCGCTCGCCGTCACCGAATCAACGCCGCCTGCCGCCCCAATTCTCGACGAAGAGCCGCCGATCGACCGCAGCCTTTACGAAACGGTAGTGACGGAAGAAGCGCTCGACCGCTGGATCGCCGCCGCGCATGCGGAGGGCTTCGTCGCCGTCGATACCGAAACCGACATGCTCGATTGCGTGTCCTGCGCGCTGGTCGGCATCAGTCTGGCCGTCGGCCCCAACGCGGCCTGCTACATCCCGGTCGGCCATGGCGGAAAGGACATGTTCGCGGAAAAGCCCGACCAACTGCCCAAAGACCTGGTCCTCGCGAAGTTGAAGCCGCTGATGGAGGACGACAGCGTCCTCAAGATCGGCCAGAACCTGAAATATGACCTGACGGTCATGCGCCGCCACGGCATCGAGATCGCCCCCTATGACGACACCATCGTCATGAGCTTTGATCTGGACGCGGGACAAAGTTTGGCGGGGCACGGCATGGACGAAGCGGCCCGTACGCACCTCAACCATGTCTGCATCAGCTTCAAGGATGTCTGCGGCAGCGGTAAGAGCCAGATCAGCTTTGCCGAAGTGCCGCTGGACAAGGCGACGGAATATGCGGCCGAGGATGCGGACGTCACGCTGCGGCTGTGGAAGATTTTCAAGAACCGGGTCGCCAATGAAGGCGCCAGCCGCGTCTATGAACTGGTCGACCGACCGCTGGTTTCCGTCATCGCCCGGATGGAGCATGAAGGGATCAAGGTCGATCGCGAGCAGCTATCCCGCCTTTCCGGGGAGTTCACCACCGAAATCGCCAAGCTGGAAGGCGAGATTCACGCAATCGCGGGCCAGCCCTTCGCCATCGGATCGACGCAGCAACTGGGCGCGATCCTGTTCGACAAGATGGGGTACAAGGGGGGCAAGAAGGGCAAATCGGGCGCTTATTCCACCGACGTCACCATCCTTGAGCAATTGAAGGCGCAGGGCGCGGAGATAGCAGGCAAGATCCTTGACTGGCGGCAGCTTTCAAAGCTCAAGTCCACCTATACCGATGCCCTTCAGGCGCAGATCAACCGGGACAGCAGCCGCGTCCATACCAGCTATTCGCTGTCGGGCGCGCAGACCGGTCGCCTGTCCTCGACCGATCCCAACCTCCAGAACATCCCGATCCGCACCGAAGTCGGCCGCCAGATCCGCCACGCCTTCGTCGCCGAACCGGGCAACGTCATTCTCGCGGCGGACTACAGCCAGATCGAACTGCGCCTTGCGGCCCATATCGCTGACGTGCCCGCGCTTCGGGAGGCATTCCTGGCTGGCGAGGACATTCACGCCGCCACCGCGCAGCAACTGTTCGGAGAGGTCAATCGCGACACGCGCGGCCGGGCCAAGACGATCAACTTCGCCATCCTCTACGGCATTTCCCGATGGGGCCTTGCCGGGCGGCTGGAGATCAGCGCCGACGAAGCGCAGGACATGATCAGCCGCTATTATGAACGCTTCCCCGGCATCAGCCTCTACATCACCGAAACGCTCGAAAAGGCCCGTGCGCGGGGATATACCGAAACGCTATTTGGCCGAAAGACATGGTTCCCGCGCATCAAGGCGCCCATCCAGCATGAGCGTCAGGGCGCCGAACGCGCCGCCATCAACGCGCCGATTCAGGGCACCAGCGCCGACATCATCAAGCGCGCCATGGTCCGCATGGGACCGGCCCTTGCTGCCGAAGGGCTGCACGATGTGAAGATGTTGCTACAGGTCCATGACGAACTGGTGTTTGAATTGCCAGAGAGCCAGGTCGAACCGGCAAGCGCCGTCATCCGCCGGGTCATGGAAACCGCCGCCGAGCCGATCGTGAAGCTGAGCGTGCCGCTGGGCGTGGAAATCGGCCATGGCGCAAGCTGGGGGGCGGCGCATTAGCACCTGTTCCGTCATCCCAGCGAAAGCTGGGATCTCAGACGACAGGGCACGGCATAGCGTCACGAGATCCCAGCCTTCGCTGGGACGACGCGCCTCTCAATTCCGCGCGTAGCGGTCTTCATAGCGGACGATGTCATCTTCGCCCACATAGGATCCGGTCTGCACCTCGATGAACACCATCGGGATGCGTCCGGGATTTTCCATCCGGTGCACCGCGCCTACAGGCACATAGACGGACTGGTTCTCCGACAGCAGTTGCACGTCATCACCCACCGTCACCTTCGCCGTGCCTTCCACGACGATCCAATGTTCCGACCGGTGGAAATGGCTTTGCAGGCTGAGCGACGCGCCCGGCAGCACGGTGATGCGCTTCACCTGAAAGCGCGGGCCCACGACAAGGCTTTCATACCAGCCCCATGGCCGGTGATCCTTCGGGAAAGCCTCGGCCTGCGGCGCGCCCTTGCGCTGCAAGGCTTCAACGACCAGCTTCACATCCTGCGTGCGGGACTTGTCCGCGATCAGGACCGCGTCGTTCATCGCCACGGCCACGATATTGTTCAGCCCCAGCCCCACAATCTCCAGCCCGTCGCTTTCCGACCGCAGCAGCGTGTCACGGCAGTCGATCGCCGTCGCCGCCCCGGCCGTTGCGACGCCCTGCTCGTCCGGCTGCGAATGGCTCCACACCGCGTCCCAGCCGCCCAGGTCCGACCAGTCGGAATCATAGGGAACGACTGACAGATTGTCCGCCCGCTCCATGATCGCATAGTCGATCGCGACATTTTCGGCCTGGCTCCACGGCTCCGCCGCCAGCCGCAGGAAACCAAGGTCGCTTTCCGCCTGCTCCACCGCCGAACGGACCGACGCCAATATGCCGGGCGCATGCTTTTCAAACGCTGCGACCAGATCCTTCGCAGCGAACAGGAAAATACCGGCATTCCACAGATAATTGCCCGTCGCCAGCATCTCTTGGGCGCGCGCGATATTGGGCTTTTCGACAAAGCTCGCCAGCTTCACCGGCTGACCCGAACCATCGGGCTTCGCCGCAGCCTCCAGATAGCCATAGCCCGTTTCCGGCCGGGTCGGGCGTATGCCGAACGTCACCAGATCGCCGCGTCGGGCCGCCGCCAGCCCCTTGCCCACCGCAGCATGGAATGCCGCGACATCCGGCACGACCTGATCGGACGGGGCCACGAGCATGACCGCGTCCGGCTCCTTGGCCAGCAGATGCAGCGCCGCCGCCAATATGGCGGGCGCGGTGTTGCGGCCCTCAGGCTCGATCAGGATGGCCGCCGGGTCGATATTTTCCAGCGCCAGTTGCTCCGCGATGATGAAGCGGAACAGCGAGTTGGTCAGCACAAGCGGCCGGGAGAAGGCGAACTGCTCATTCTCCCCGGACAACCTGCGCGCGGCCGAACGGAACAGCGTCGTTTCCCCCAGAAGCGGCACGAACTGCTTGGGATAGGATTTGCGCGACAGCGGCCACAGCCGCGTGCCGGAGCCGCCCGCCAGAATGACCGGGGTGATGTGAAATGTGTCGGCGCTGGAAATCGGCATGGTCCTGTTCACGCAAAGGAAGCTGACGAAGCTCTAGCCGCCGACCGCGCGCACCTCCAACCAAAAAAGGACGGCGCGATGGCCGTCCTTCCGGTTAATCGAAAAGCTCCTCCAGGAAGCTCTTCTTCCGTTTCTTCTGATAATATCGGCCATCGTCTCGGTAATCCCGGTCCGGCCGATAATTTTGCTGTGGCGCGACGCTGGGCGCTGCGCCCTGTCCGGATCGCTCGATGATCTTGTCCAGTTCCCCGCGATCGAGCCATACGCCCCGGCATTGGGGACAATAATCAATCTCAACCCCCTGCCGGTCCGTCATGGCGAGGCCGACATGACAGACCGGGCAGAGCATGGCCGAGACGGCCTCGGCAGTCCGCATCATTATTCCCTTTCGCCCGTCAGGCTGAGCAGCATCTGGAAGAGGTTCACGAAGTTCAGGTAAAGCGACAGCGCGCCCATAACCTGCATCTTCGCCGCGACCTCGTGCCCCGCATAGTGGAAATATTCCGACTTGATGCGCTGCGTGTCCCAGGCGGTCAGGCCGGTGAAGACGACGATGCCGATGATCGAGATCACCATCTGCATGGCCGACGAGCCGATGAAGATGTTGATGAGGCTCGCGACCAGGATGCCGATCAGGCCCATGATCAGGAACGACCCGAACTTCGACAGGTCACGCCCGGTGGTATAGCCCCACAGCGACATCGCCAGGAACATGATCGAAGCCGAGAAGAAGGCCTGTGCGATGCTGCCCCCGGTGAAGACCAGGAAGATGCTGGCCAGCGACACGCCCATGACCGCCGAAAAGGCGTAGAAGGCCATGCGGGCGCCAGCCGTCGTCATCTTTTCGATGCGAAAGCTGAAAAAGAACACGAAGGCCAGCGGGGCGAAGATCGCGACCCACTTCAGGGGCGTGCCGAAAATCGCGGCCGCCAATACCGGTGTATTGCCGATGAATGCGGCGACCAGGCCTGTGATGACCAGACCGATACCCATGTTACGGAAGACGCCCAGCATGTGACTGCGCAGGCCGGCGTCATATTGCGCCGCCTGCGTCGTCCCATAATTCGGTGTACGAACGGGATTGTTCACGGCGTTGAAACTCCATCCTTCAGAATAATTACGTGGATCGAGTGGCCCGGCGCGGTCTTCGTGAGGCTATGAGAGGGGGCGCATAGCCCACGAACCTGCACCGAGCGCACTCGATGCGGTCCGACATCACGTCCAGCTTCCCAAGGGAAGCCATACGCCAGAGGGGCCCGGCCCGCACAAGCAATATCGGTGGTGAAACGCCCAAGCGCAAGGGACCGGCCAATCGGCAACAATTTTTTACAAAAATGGAGGAAGGGCCGCTTGGTCGCTCCTTAACGTCATCCCGGCGAAAGCTGGGATCTCAGGCGATAACATGTGACCTCGAAGAAGACCCTGCTTACGCCGGGATGACGATGAAGTCTTTTCCGCTTGCTCCTCCAACCACGATCCCACCAGTTGACGCCTGCATCGAACCACCGCATGGCTTCGCGCTATGAGCGACCAGTTCACCCCCGCCGAACAGCATGCCGACGCGCCCCTGCGGCTCTTCAACAGCCTGACCCGCACGGTCGAGCCCTTCGCCCCGATCGAAGCGAACCATGCGCGCGTCTATAGCTGCGGCCCGACCGTCTATAACTATGCCCATCTTGGCAATTTGCGCGCCTATGTCTTTACCGACACGCTGCGCCGCACGCTGCTGTGGAAGGGGCTGGACGTCACCCACATCATCAACATCACCGATGTCGGCCATCTGACCAGCGACGCCGATGCTGGCGACGACAAGATGGAGGCCGCCGCCCGCGCGCAAGCGAAGAGCATCTGGGACATTGCGGCCCATTATACCGACGCCTTCAAGCGCAATATCGCCGATCTCAACATCATCGCGCCCAGCGAATGGACGGTCGCGACCGACTATGTCCCGCAGATGATCGAGTTCGCGAAGAAGATCGCGCCCGCCCATTGCTACGAACTGGACACCGGCCTTTATTTCGACAGCAGCACGGTTCCCGATTATGGCGCGCTGGCTGGCGGGCGGGACGATGCGGCCCATGCCCGCATCGATCCGGTCGCGGGCAAGCGCAACCCGTCCGACTTCGCCATCTGGCGCAAATCCCCGCCCGGCGAACAGCGGCAGATGGAATGGGATTCACCCTGGGGCAAGGGCGCGCCGGGCTGGCACCTTGAATGTTCGGTGATGAGCGAAGCGCGGCTTGGCCACCCGTTCGACATCCACACCGGCGGCATCGACCATCGCGAAATCCATCACCCCAATGAAATCGCGCAGAATCAGGCCTATTGCGCCTGCAATGACGCGCAGCCCGGCTTTACCGGCGCAAAATGGTGGATGCACAACAACTTCCTGGTCGATCGCCAGGGCAAGATGAGCAAGTCGAAGGGCGGCTTCACCACCCTGTTCTCGCTGATCGATGCGGGGGTGCATCCCCTTGCCTACCGGCTGCTGTGCCTGGGCGCGCATTACCGCAGCGAGCTTGAGTTCAGCGCCGATGGCGTCGCCGCCGCGCTTACCCGGTTGAAGCGCCTCATCATGAGCGTCGAAAATCTCAAGAGCCGTGCGGAGGGCGTCACCTGGCAGTCGCCCCGCCTCGATTATCTGCGCGCCAATCTCCATCCCAAGCTCGCGCCGCTGCTCGAACAGTTCGACGCCGCGCTGAGCGACGATCTGATGACCCCCCGCGCGCTTCCGCTGCTTGAGGAGGCGATCGCGCTCAAGAAGGTGCCGGTCGATGAGAAGCTCTGCCTGCTCGCGGCCTTCGATCAGGCGCTCGGACTGAACCTGCTGACGCTCAGCCGTGCCGACCTGCGGCTCCAGCCCAGGGATGTGCAGATCACGACGCAGGAGATCGAAGCGGCGCTCGACCGCCGCCAGGCCGCGCGAGCCGAAAAGGACTTCGCCCTGTCCGACGAAATCAGGGACAGCCTGATCGCGCGCGGGATCGAAGTGATGGATGGCGATCCCCTCCGCTGGGAATGGCGTCTTAATCTAGGGTAAAATCTCTATTTACCAGAATGTTACGGTAACGGCCTAATCAGCCAAGCGGTGCTGATGTTGCGCCAGCCCGGCTGGACAGAAGGCCGCGAACGGCGCACCTTCCGGCCATGAAAATGCACATTCTGGCGATCATGACCGCGTTTGCCGCGGCAACC
Organism: Sphingobium herbicidovorans; assembly: GCF_002080435.1. Taxonomy (NCBI): domain Bacteria; kingdom Pseudomonadati; phylum Pseudomonadota; class Alphaproteobacteria; order Sphingomonadales; family Sphingobiaceae; genus Sphingobium; species Sphingobium herbicidovorans. Next base: position 1,289,220 of record NZ_CP020538.1, read on the forward strand.
CCTGCTCCGGCTGCAACCGCGCAGGTCTTCATGTTCGAAACCGGGACCACCCTGCTCGCCAAGTGCCGCAACAAGGCGCCGGAATATGCGCTGGCCTGCACCGCTTACATTGTCGGGGCCGTTGACGGCATCAAGAAGGACGTATTCATCGGCCGCGCCCAGCCCAATTGCTGGCCCAACCAGATGCAGGCGGACGACGTGCGGCGGATCGTCGTCACCTATCTGGAACGCTATCGGGACCAGCGGAACGCCCCGGCATCGGTGCTGGTCAGCGTCGCGCTGAACGGGCGTTATCCCTGCGAGAAGTAAGGCGGGCCGAATTGCCTCCCGGCCCCAAAACGCCTTCCACAGCTATAAACTTGCGTTAGCCCCTTCATCATCGTAGGTGCGCCCCCTATTTTTGCATTTTTGGGAGACTCACTGTGACGGCGAAGTGGACGCCGGAAAGCTGGCGGGAGCATAAGGGCATTCAGATGCCCGTCTATCGTAACACGGAGGCGCTTGCCGCCGTGGAGGGCCAGCTCAGCCAGTTTCCCCCGCTCGTCTTTGCAGGCGAAGCGCGCAATCTTAAAGCTGAACTCGCCAAGGTCACCAATGGCGAGGCTTTCCTGCTGCAGGGCGGCGATTGCGCCGAAAGCTTTGCCGAGTTCCATCCGAACAATATCCGCGATACGTTCCGCGTGCTTTTGCAGATGGCGGTGGTGCTGACCTTTGCGTCCAAGCTGCCGATCGTGAAGGTCGGCCGCATGGCGGGCCAGTTCGCCAAGCCGCGCTCGGCCGATACCGAGACGATCGGCGGCGTGGAATTGCCCAGCTATCGCGGTGACAATGTCAACGATATCGGCTTCACCCCGGAATCGCGCGAGCCTGACCCGGACCGCATGATCCGCGCCTATAACCAGTCGGCTGCGACGCTCAACCTGCTGCGCGCTTTTTCGACCGGCGGCTATGCCAGCCTTGACCGCGTGCATGGCTGGATGCTGGATTTCATGGGCCGCAGCCCACTGGCCGCGAAGTTCGACGCTGTCGCCGATCAGATCGGCCAGGCGCTCGACTTCATGCGCGCCTGTGGCCTGTCGCCCGAAACGGTGCCGCAGCTTGGCGGAACCAGCTTCTACACCAGCCATGAGGCGCTGCTGCTACCCTATGAGCAGGCGCTGACGCGGCAGGATTCGCTGACCGGCGACTGGTACGACACGTCCGCGCACATGCTCTGGATCGGCGATCGCACGCGGTTCGAAGGTTCGGCGCATGTCGAATATCTGCGCGGCATCGGCAATCCGATCGGCATGAAGTGCGGCCCCAGCCTTGAGCCCGACGCGCTGATCCGCCTGCTCGACATACTGAACCCGTCGCGCGAGGCGGGCCGGATCACGCTGATCACGCGCTACGGCCATGACAAGATCGAGGCTGGCCTGCCCAAGCTGGTCCGCGCCGTGATGCGCGAAGGCCATCCGGTGGTCTGGTCCTGCGATCCGATGCACGGCAACGTCATCAAGGCGGCCAATGGCTACAAGACGCGTCCGTTCGACCGCATCCTGGCCGAAGTGCGCGGCTTCTTCGCCGTCCATCGTGCAGAGGGCAGCTTCGGCGGCGGGATCCATGCCGAAATGACCGGGCAGAATGTGACGGAATGCACCGGCGGCGCCATCGCCATCACGGACGAAGGCCTTGCCGACCGCTACCACACGCATTGCGACCCGCGCCTCAATGCGGCGCAGAGCCTGGAACTCGCTTTCCTGCTCGCGGAAATGCTGAACGAGGAACTGAAGGAACGCCGGGCAGCCGCCTGATCCTTTCGCAATCGAGAAAAACAGTCCCGCCGCGACGATTGTTCGCGGCGGGATTTTTTTACGGCAGGACCATACCCACCGTGGTCGAGCAGGGCGCACATTGCAGCTGGGAAAGCCGCGCACATGTGAAAAAGGTCTATGCCATCTATCGGCCCATTTTGCAGGGATTTGCCACGGGCTGCGCGGCCCTGCGCTCCCTTCCGCAGCGGGCGCCGTCACATGGGCGTAACAATGTCATGATTGGGCGCTTGCTTTCGCGGTGCAGCAATATAGCCTCCGCTCATGGCAAAGGAACCGCAGTTGGCGACCATCGCCGTCTACAGCCTCAAAGGGGGTGTTGGCAAAACCACCTTCGCGATCAATCTCGCCTGGGCGTCGGCCAACATCTCGAAAAGGCGCACGCTGCTGTGGGATCTTGATCCACAGGCGGCGTCGAGCTGGCTGCTGTCAACCGACGCCGAAAGCCGCGATGCCGCGCAGGCGATCTTCAGCAAGGATGTCGATGTCCGCAAGCTGATCCAGCCTTCAACGGTAGCGGGCCTTGACCTGATCGCCGCCGACACATCGCTGCGCAGCCTAGACCACCTGTTCCGCGAAATGGACAAGAAGAAGCGGCTCGCCAAGCTGATCGAGAGCCTTGGAAAGGCCTATGATCGCATCATCCTGGACTGTCCCCCCGGGCTGACCGAAACCAGCGAGCAGGTGCTGCGCGCCGCGGACATGATCGTGATCCCGGTCATCCCCTCTCCCCTCGCCCAGCGCGCCATGGGGGAAGTCGCCCGCTATCTGGTGCAGCGTGGCGGCACACATCCGCCGATCATGCCCGTATACTCCATGGTCGATCGCCGCCGTGCGCTCCATCGTGCGGCAATCGAGGCCCAGCCCGACTGGCCGGCCATCCCCATGGCCAGCGCCGTCGAACAGATGGCGGTACGCCGCAAACCACTGGGCGCCTTCGCCGCCAATTCGCCATCCGCCCAGGCATTCGCCCGCATGTGGACAGGCATCGAACGGCAGCTGTAGACGCGTTAGGACCGCGCTTTCCGACTATCTATCGACATCAGCAGTTAACGCATGTCACGCGCCGTCAGGCGGCGATGTCGTAGGGCCGGATTTCGCCGGTCAGGTAGAGATTGCGCGCCTTCGACCGGCTCAACTTGCCGGAGCTGGTGCGCGGCAGGGTGCGCGGCGGCACCAGTTCCACGACGCAGTTCATGCCCGTGATCGCCCGGACCCGTTCGCGGATCTGGTCGCGCAGGCGCGTCCGTTCATCATTATCGGAGGTCCGGCAATGCACCAGCACGGCGGGGGCTTCCTCGCCACCCGGAGTGGTGATGGCGAAGGCGGCGATGTCACCCTGCTTGAAACCGGGCAGCTGCTCCACCGCCCATTCGATGTCCTGCGGCCAGTGATTCTTGCCGTTGATGATGATCATGTCCTTGGCGCGGCCGACGATATAGAGATAGCCGTCGCTGAGATATCCCATGTCGCCCGTGTCCAGCCAGCCGTCGGCCATGCAGGCGTCGGTAGCTTCCTGATCACGGAAATAGCCGACCATCAGCGACGGGCCGGTCGTCCATACCTTGCCGATCTGCCGCTCGTTCAGCTTGGCCCCGTCCTCGTCACGGATCTCGACGATCATGTCGCGCGCGGGCTTGCCGCAGTTGACGATGGAGCGGAAGCGCTGCGGACGTCCTTCGGTCGCGTCGCCGCCGGACAGGTCGGTTTCCTCAACCAGCTCGACGATGATACCTTCGCCCGGCGGCATGATCGTGACCGCCAGCGTCGCTTCGGCCAGGCCATAGCTGGGCAGGAACGCACGGGGGCTGAAACCCGCGTCGGCAAAGGCGTCGACGAAGCTCTGCATCACATCGGGCCGGATCATGTCCGCGCCATTGCCCGCCAGCCGCCAGCGCGACAGGTCGAAACGGTCCTGCGCCTTGGTCTGGCTGGACATGCGGCGGGCGCAAATATCATAGCCGAAGGTCGGCGAATAGCTGATCGATGTGCCTTCGTTGCGGCTGATAAGGTCCAGCCACGCCAGCGGGCGGCGCGCGAAATCCTCGGTCTTCATATAATCGGTCGATACCTGGTTGGCGACGACCGACAGGAAGCAGCCGACCAGCCCCATGTCATGATACCAGGGCAGCCAGCTGATGCAGCGATCGCTGTCCTGCAATTCCATGCCATGGCTGTGCGCGGCCAGATTGCTCAGCAGCGCATGATGCGTCACCGCGACGCCATGGGGGAAACGGGTCGAACCGCTGGAATATTGCAGATAGGCGATTTCATGCGGCTGGGCCTGCGGCAACTCCACAGGGCTAACATCCCGCGCGATGAAATCTTCAAACGCGATGCTTTCGACATTCTTCTGACGGCCGGACTCTCCGGCCATCTCCTCCAGTTCCTTGGGGAACAGGAACAGCATCGGGTCGCAGCTCGACAGCTGGACATTCAGCTGGTCGATATAGCTTTCCTTGCCGCCGAAGCTGGTCGGCAGCGGCAGCGGCACTGGCCATGCGCCAGCATAAATGATGCCAAAGAAAAGCTGCGCGAAATCGGGACCGGTCTCGGCTACCAGCGCGACGCGATCTTCCGGCTTCACCCCATGGGCGATCAGCCGATGGGCGCAGGCGACCGCATCGTCCCGCAATTCGGCAAAAGGATAGGCCCGCGCGAGATTGCCGCGCGCGTCGTGAAAATTCAGGCCGCGCTGCCCCTGCGCCGCATAGTCGAGCGCTTCACCCAGCGTCCCGAAATCGGAAAATCGCCGGGGAAGGACGTCATTGGTCGGCGTCGGTGCCATCATGCTTTGCGAACCCGTCATATTGGTGTCACCCAATTTCAATCTTGTCATCCGGGCGGCCCGCTATCATCTTTGCAGCACGGATGCACCGGATAGTTGCATTCCAGTGTCGCCTTCTACAGCACAAGGCGCGGTAAAATTCCGGCCCCACTGTGGCATAATCAAGGCGGCAGTTGCATAAACGCTCGCCATGAAGGCGCTCACATGACCGGCAAACGGCCCCGTCCCCCGCTCGATAGCGACAGCATGCGCGATATGGCCTTGCGCTATGTCAGCCGTTTCGCGACCAGCCGGGCCAAGCTGCTTGCCTATCTCAATCGCAAGCTGAAGGAGCGCGGGTGGGACGGCGAAGGCGCGCCGCAGCCCGAGCAGCTTGTCGAGCGGCTGGCCGAACTGCGCTATGTCGATGACCGCAGCTTCGCGGTGATGAAAAGCGCTTCCTTGACCCGGCGGGGCTATGGCGCCCGCCGCGTTGCCGAAACACTGCGCGCAGACGGCATCGCCGAAACCGATCGCGAAGAGGCGGACGTACAGACCCAGGGCGAGGCATGGGCTGCAGCCGACCGCTTCGCCCGCCGCAAGCGCATCGGCCCTTATGCGCAGGCGAGCCCTGATCCCAGGCAGCGCGAAAAATGGATCGCCGCCTTCCTCCGCGCGGGCCACAGCTATGTCATGGCGCGCCGCTGGACCGACGCTGTCCCCGGCGAGCCGCCAGAACCGCAGGAATAACGGGGTTAACGCGAAGCCGCGCGAACGGAAACTGTGGCGCCCGCCCCTGCCGATAGGCTAACCCATCGGCATGCGGATCATCCCCACCCTGTTCCTCGCCCTTCTGGCCGCCTGCTCCCAGACAGCGCCGACATCCGAAAAGGCGCCCGCTGCAACGACGCAGCCGAGCGCCGCTCTACCGCTCATGATTCAGGGCGCGAAGGGCACGCATCGCTTCACCGTTGAAACCGCCCTGACCGCAGATGAGCAGGCACAGGGCCTGATGTTCCGCAAGTCGCTGGACGCCGACGGTGGCATGCTGTTCCCGATGAATCCGCCGCGCATCGCCAGCTTCTGGATGAAGAATACGGTGATCCCGCTGGACATGCTGTTCATCCGCACCGATGGCAGCATCGCCTTCATCGCCGCCAACACCGAACCCTATTCACGCGAACCTGTGTCGGCAGGCGTTCCTGTCATCGCCGTCCTGGAACTGCGCGGCGGGCGGGCGGCGGAGCTTGGCATAGCGGAGGGGGATCGCGTCTCCTGGGGCCGGTGCGCCGACCCGGCGGGAAAGAGCCGTCCGGGCGTCGATTTCTGCCCGACGCAGGCGCGCTGACGCCATATCCGCCTTGCCAATTCCTTGCCTCGGGCTTAAGCGCAAGCCCCATGGGAATCCTGGCCAATATCTTCACCTGGTGGAATGGCGCGACCATCGGCACCGCACTCTACACCTCCCGCAAGGGCAAGAAGGTGGGCGAGGACCATCAGGGCAATATCTATTATGAAGGCGGCACGGACGTCCACGGCCGCGCCCGCCGCTGGGTGATCTACAACGGCAACAACGACGCCAGCCGCGTGCCGTCGGAATGGCATGGGTGGCTGCATCACACGATTGACGGCACGCCGGAAAGCCTGCTGCCCCCCGCGCGCATATGGGAACGCGACTATACGCCCAATGCGACTGGCACCGCCAATGCCTACCGGCCTTCGGGTGCGCTGGAAAAGGGCGGTCAGCGCCAGCGCGCGACCGGGGACTATGAAGCGTGGAGCCCCGACGCATCATGATTCGGCGTCGGGCGGGGACGGCCCTGCCGATCCTGCGCCTTGGGTCGATCCTTGCTTCCCTGTCGATGCTGATCGCGTGCGGCGGCGACGAACTTCCGACCGCCAACCAGACAGGACCGGTGAAGATCAAGGGCGAGAAGATCCGCAACGGAGACTCCTCGGCCCTGCCCGGCACTCCCATGGAGGAGCGCGTCGCCGTCATCGGCCTCCTCAACAAGCGCAACGGCATCACCACCGACCTCACCATGAAGCCGGGCGACGCCCTGCGCGCGGGCGACGCCATCGTCCGCCTGCAGGCGTGCGAGACGTCCGCTCCGTGGGAAAATGTGCAGGAAACCGGGGCCTTTGTGCAGCTCGACGTCCGCAGCACCGCCGACAATAAATGGCGCCGCAACTTTTCCGGCTGGCTGTTCAAGGAACGGCCCGACCGCAATGTCGTGCAGCACCCGATCTATGACGTCTGGGTCAAAAGCTGCACGATGTCGTGGCCCGAAAGCGGCCCTGACACGGTGAAACTGGGCGGCAAGGGCGAACGTCCCGCCGGCGCATCACCGGCCAGCGGCGCGAACGCCAGTTCCGCCCAGGAGCCGGAGCCTTCCGCGAGCACGGACCTTCCCACGCCCAGCGGCACCCCGCCCAGCGCACCTTCCAACAATCCCAGATAATCGCGCTGGCTGATCTCGATCGCGCCCAATGACCGCAGATGTTCGGTCATGAACTGGCAATCGAGCAGGGTGAAACCGGCAAAGAGCATCCGGGCCGTCAGCCAGGCGATCGCGACCTTCGACGCATCGGTCCGCCGCGACACCATGCTCTCGCCGAAAAAGGCTTGCCCCAGCGCCACGCCGTAAAGCCCGCCCACCAGTTCCTCGCCGTCCCAGACCTCAACCGAATGGGCAAAGCCGATCTCGTGCAGATGGCGATAGGTCTGCTCAATCTCTCGATTGATCCATGTCGATGGCCGGTCCTCCGCCGCTTGCGCGCATAGCGAAACGATGCCGCCAAAGTCGCGATTGGCCGTCACCCGAAACCGCTCCCGCCGGATCGTCCGCGCCAACGAACGGGACAGATGAAAACCACGCAGCGGCATGATCGCCCGCCGCTTCGGCTCGATCCAGTAAACCTCTTCGGCGTCCCGATCGTCGGACATGGGAAACACGCCGATGGCATAGGCCTGCAACAGGACCAGGGGATCGATCGTCATCAGGTGAAGGCTTAGCGAGCGGAGCGCCGGGGCGCTAGGGTCACTTTGCGCGCGCGGCGCGGCTGGCATGGTAGAATGGGTGGATTTAAGACTGTCGGGTTTCGGTTGGGATTGGGTAATAGTCGCTATGGCTCATGTCGCCGGAGCCATCCACAGCGCCTCGTGCGGAAACGGCAGCCGGACGCTGGCTGCGAATTTTTTGCCATCGATCTCGATGGCCCCCTTTTCTTTACGGCTTGCTAGAAATGTCCGCAAAGCTGGTAGCTCAGCCGATGATATAAAAAGGCTGTATGAGTCACCTCGCTTGCGAGTGACAGGATCATCTAGGCCCGGCCAGCGCTTCGGCCAGACGATGGATCGATCAGTAGCATATTCGTAGGGCCATATCATAACCTCAACTTTATCTGGCCACCAAACTTGAGCTGTGGAAGGTCGGAAGCCTCGAAGCTGATCGAAGGCTTTCGTAATCGCTGTCGGCACTTTTTCACGCACCGATTCATCATCCAGCGACCCATAAACCGAAATATAAAACGGCCCCTTGTTCCCGTAGACGAGCAGTGTGTTTTCGGGCTGATCTGTAGCACTGGCTGCATCATAGCCACCTGCGAGCGCCGCCAATTCAGGATTTGCGAAGGCTCCAATCAAGTCTGCTCGTTGGTTGTGATCCAGCTTGGTTGATTCAAAACCCGATTTAGTTCGAAAGATTGCGGTTCCGTCACTGTAAAGAACGAAGGCAGGCGAGTCGGAGCCGACCACCATAAGCCAAGGGTCGGACGTTAACAGGACAATCAAGGGATATGGTGTTGGGGAGGCTCGCGCCGCTGCAAGCGCTAGCGGCCGATGAAAGAAGACGACCTGCTTTTGATCGGCTTTGACAAATATCTTGTTTTTGGAGCCTGCGTCGTCATCGCAAGCAACTATCAACAAAACAACCGCTGCCAGCGCCAAGTAAATATGTGGTGTTCGCCTCATCAGCGGAAGATGAACGAGTGACTGCTTTCAGGCAAGCTACGGTGAACGCGAAGGTCACCCTTTGGTCGTGAGCGGCCGTCAGGAGATCAGCAGCCGTGCACAGCATTTTCATTGATGGGCGCGAGTTGATCCGCCAGGCTGACCCCATGGCACGCAAAGGCCGGGAAGCGCCCTCGCCCCCGGCCTTCACATGATCCGCAAACCGGGAGCGTCAGTCGCCCCACAATTCCTTCAACTTGCTGAAAAAGCCGGTCGATTGCGGGCATTCTTCGCCGGTTTCCGTGTCTCGGAATGCTTCTAGCAATTCGCGCTGCTTTGCGCTGAGCCGGGTTGGCGTTTCCACTTCGACCTGGATGACCAGATCCCCCTGGCCCCTGCCGTTCAGCACCGGCATGCCTGCGCCGCGCTGGCGGATCTGCTTGCCTGACTGGATGCCGCTGGGGATTCGGATCTCGTGCCGCTGGCCATCGAGGCCGGGCACTTCGATGCAGCCGCCGAGCGCCGCCGTGGTGAAGCTGACCGGCGCACGGCAGAAAAGCGTCGTGCCATCGCGTTCGAACAGCGAATGCCGCTTCACATGCAGGAAGATGTAGAGGTCGCCCGCTGGCGCGCCACGCGCGCCTGCCTCGCCTTCGCCCGACAGGCGGATGCGCGTGCCGTCATCGACACCGGCGGGAATATTGACCGACAGCGTCTTGGGCTTGTCCACCCGTCCTTCGCCGCGACAGGAGCGGCAAGGGCTTTCGATCACTCGGCCCGCGCCATGACAGCTGGGGCAGGTGCGCTCGACCACGAAGAAGCCCTGCTGCGCCCGCACTTGGCCATGACCGCCGCAGGTGCCGCAATTCTTGACCCCGGTGCCCGGTTGCGCGCCCGATCCGTCACAGCTTTCGCACGCGGCGGATACTTCGATCTCTATCTCGGTCTTCTTGCCATGATAGGCTTCGTCGAGCGTGATCTCCATGTCGTAGCGCAGGTCAGCGCCGCGCCGCTGCGCCTGACGGCCGCCGCCGCCAAAGCCGCTCTGGCCGAAGATCGTCTCGAAAATATCGCCCAGATCGGAAAAGCCGCCCGCGCCACCGCGTCCGTTGAAACCGCCGCCGCCGCCGCCATTTTGCGCGTTGGTATAAGCCTCATGACCATAGCGGTCATAGGCTGCGCGCTTCTGCGGGTCTTTCAGGCATTCATAGGCTTCTGACACGGCCTTGAACCTGGCCTCGCCATCGCTGCATCCCCCGGTCTTGTCCGGGTGATATTTCATCGCCAGCTTGCGATAGGCGCTCTTGATGGCCGTGGCGTCCGCCGTGCGCTCCACCTCGAGCAGTGCGTAATAGTCCAGTTCGGTACTCATTGGGGCCCCCGCCCGCTCTGCCCGTCACCCCAGCAAAAACTGGGGTCTCTCTCGATCACGGGCATCAGATCACAGGAGGGAGAGAGATTCCAGCCTTCGCTGGAATGACGGGTATTCAGCATCAGCTTCAAGCCTTGTTGTCGTCCACTTCCGAAAATTCGGCATCGACGACATTATCATCCGCCTTGGGAGCCTCAGCGCCCGGCGAAGCGGCTCCGGCCTGCTCCTTCTCGTAGATGGCCTGGCCCAGCTTCATCGCCACCTGGGCAAGCTCCTGGGCCTTGGCCTTCATCGCTTCGACGTCGCCGCCTTCAACAGCCGACTTGGTCGCGGCGATCGCGGTCTCGATCTCGGACTTGAGGCCCGCGTCCACCTTGTCGCCATGCTCTTCAAGCTGCTTCTCGGTGGTGTGGACCAGGCTTTCGGCGTTGTTCTTCGCCTCGGCCGAATCGCGCTTCTTCTTGTCCTCTTCGGCGAAGCGCTCGGCATCCTTCACCATCTGTTCGATGTCGGAGTCCGAAAGGCCGCCCGACGCCTGGATGCGGATCTGCTGTTCCTTGCCGGTGCCCTTGTCCTTGGCATGGACGTTGACCAGACCGTTGGCGTCGATGTCGAACGTGACTTCGATCTGCGGCACGCCGCGCGGCGCGGGCGGGATGCCGACCAGATCGAACTGACCGAGCAGCTTGTTGTCCGCCGCCATTTCACGCTCGCCCTGGAACACGCGGATCGTCACCGCCTGCTGATTGTCATCAGCGGTCGAATAGACCTGTGACTTCTTGGCAGGGATCGTGGTGTTGCGGTCGATCATGCGCGTGAACACGCCGCCCAGCGTCTCGATGCCGAGCGACAACGGGGTCACGTCGAGCAGCAGCACGTCCTTGACGTCGCCCTGCAACACGCCCGCCTGAATCGCCGCGCCCATGGCGACGACTTCGTCGGGGTTGACGCCGGTGTGCGGTTCCTTGCCGAAGAATTCCTTCACGGCCTCGCGCACCTTGGGCATGCGCGTCATGCCGCCCACGAGCACGACTTCGCTGATCTCGCTGGCGGAGATGCCTGCGTCGGCCAGCGCCTTCTTGCATGGGTCCATGGTGCGCTTGATGAGGTCGGTCACCAGCCGCTCCAGATCGGCGCGAGTGATGTTCTTCACCAGATGCTTGGGACCATTCTGGTCAGCTGTGATGAAGGGCAGGTTGACTTCGGTCGATTGCGCCGACGACAGCTCGATCTTCGCCTTTTCGGCCGCTTCCTTCAGACGCTGAAGCGCCAGCTTGTCCTTGGTGAGGTCGATGCCCTCATCCTTCTTGAAGCCTTCGGCCAGATATTCGACGAGCTTGGCGTCGAAATCCTCGCCGCCAAGGAAGGTGTCGCCGTTGGTCGACTTCACTTCGAACACCCCGTCGCCGATTTCCAGGATGGAAATGTCGAACGTGCCGCCGCCAAGGTCATAGACCGCGATGGTCTTGCCGTCCTGCTTGTCGAGGCCGTATGCCAGAGCGGCTGCGGTCGGCTCGTTGATGATGCGCAGCACTTCCAGGCCCGCAATCTGTCCCGCATCCTTGGTCGCCTGACGCTGGGCGTCGTTGAAATAAGCCGGAACGGTGATGACCGCCTGCGTCACGGTTTCGCCAAGATAGCTCTCGGCGGTTTCCTTCATCTTCTGAAGCGTGAAGGCGGAAATCTGCGAAGGCGAATAATCCTTGCCGCCCGCATTGACCCACGCGTCGCCATTGCCGCCCTTGACGATCGAATAAGGGACCAGTTCCATGTCCTTCTTCGTCGTCGGGTCGTCGAAACGGCGACCGATCAGGCGCTTCACCGCGAAAACGGTGTTGTCCGGATTGGTGACGGCCTGACGCTTGGCAGGCTGGCCGATCAGGCGCTCGCCATCCTTGGTGAAGGCGACGATCGACGGCGTAGTGCGCGCGCCTTCCGCATTTTCGATCACCTTGGGCTTGCCGCCATCCATCACAGCAACGCAGCTGTTGGTGGTGCCAAGGTCAATGCCGATTACTTTTCCCATCTCGTCCTCTTTGAACCCCAATTTCATTCAGCGGTTGACGGCCCCATACCTCACGAAAGCGCCAAGGCAAGGCCGTTTGCGGATGGGATATAGGCGCGATCTTTCTTGGCACAAGAAGTGGGTGCGATTACCGTGACAACCGACCGGAAACGAGACAGTCACGAAAGCTTGATCATGCGCCCTTCCCTATCCTTAATCGCACTGGCCGCCCCGCTCGCGCTGGCGGCCTGCGGCGATCCCGCCCCGACCTATATCGATCAGGCGTGGGTACGCCTAAGCCCCAACAAGGACACGCCGTCGGCTGGCTATTTCGTGGCGCATGGCGGGGACGCCGCGACTCAGCTGCGCGGCGTGCTGACCGACTATGCGCTCAAGGTCGAAATGCATGAGAGCATGAGCCATGACGGCATGGTGATGATGCAGAAGATCGATTCGGTGGACATCCCCGCCAAGGGCAAAGTCGCCTTCGCGCCGGGCGGCAAGCATCTGATGATCTGGGGCGTCAATGATACGGCGATCAGCCGGGGCAAGATGACCTTCACCTTCCTGCTTGCCAATGGCGACCGGCTGCTGGTGGACGCGGTCATCCAGAAGCCCGGCGCATCTGCGCCCGCGTCCAAGGAAAAGCCGAAAGCACATTGACCAGCCGCACGCTGACCCCGGCCGAAGTCTCCCTAGCCCGGTCGGTTTTCGGCGACGCCATCGCCTATGGCCGGGTGCGGGCGCATAACCGCAAATGGTGGCCGCTCCAGCCGAGCCGCGTCACCATGGCGCCGGACGGCGACCTGTGGTTCCATCCGGCAAGCGGCATGTTCTGCGCCGATTTTTGCGAGCAGCCGCTGCACCTTCAAGGTCATTTCATCCATGAGATGACCCATGTGTGGCAGGCGCAGCGAGGCGGCAAATGGTATCTGCCGCTGATGCGGCACCCCTTCTGCCGCTATGGCTATGAAATCGTGCCGGGGCGTCCTTTCCACCGTTACGGGCTGGAACAGCAGGCGGAGATCGTTCGCCACGCCTTTCTGATGCGCAACGGCGCGCGGGTAGAGGGGAAACCGGCACTGGACGTCTATGAAGCGCTGCTGCCGTTCGCCGCTGGCTGCTGACTGTTCCCGCGCCGACGCCCGCAGGAGATTTCCCTGCCGATTTACGCTAATGTGCGGCGATGCGTTTCCTTGCCCCCATCCTGCCGCTGGCCGCGTTTCTCGCCACCCCCGCGCTGGCTGACGGCCAACCGGCGGAACGCCCGGGCCATTATTATCTGCGGGGCGTCATGGAGACGGGGTCGGAGTTGCTGCTCCACCCGGACGGACGGTTCCAATGGTATCTCGTCTATGGGGCGCTGGACCTGTTCGCCGAGGGGCGCTGGCAGGAAAAGGATGGCGCGGTGCTGCTGACATCGGAAAAGACGAAGGATGTGCCGCAGCCAGGCTTTGAAACGCTGACGCTGACCGTCAAGGATAGCGCGCTGATTCCGCCCGATGGCCGGGGGGCCTATGTTCGCCCGTCCGATGTGAAAGACTAAGGCGAGCTTAGCCCACCGCAGCCTCCAACAGGCGAATGCTGCCCGCATCGGCGTCGATTTGCGCCCGCACGCCCAAGGGCAGGCTGAACTGGTTCGCCACATGACCGATGGCCGCGCCCTGGAATGCGGGGACGCCCAGGGGTGCAAGATGCTGCTGCAACACCTCCGACAGGGTGAAGCCGCCATAGGAAGCATCGGCCGCGTTGCATCTGGCGCATTGGCCGAACACCACGCCAGCCACCTTGCCCAGCACGCCCGCCAGCGACAGCTGCGTCAGCATCCGGTCGATGCGGTAGGGCGCTTCGCCAACATCCTCCAGGAACAGGATCGCGCCGCTGAAGTCCGGCAGCCAGGGCGTGCCCATCAACGCCGCCAGCACCGTCAGGTTACCGCCCAGCAAGCGCCCGGTCGCCTGCCCGCCGCGAAAGGTGCGGATGCGACCGCCCAAGGGCACCAGTCGGTCTTCCCGGACCTGCGGATTGACCAGCGAGGGCGTAGCGCCATCGAAGGCGACGGCGCGAAAGGCGTCCCAGCTGAACTGCGACCAACTGCTCGCCGCATTGGGACCGTGAATGGTGGCAAAGCCCGCCCGTGCGGCAAAGGCCAGATGCAGGGCGGTGACGTCGCTGAACCCGACCAGCAGCTTGGGATGGGCGCGGATGGTGGCGAAATCCAGATAGGGCAGGATGCGCGCGCTTCCCCATCCGCCGCGCACGGCGAACACCGCCCGGACATCCGGGTCAGCGAACATCGCATTGACGTCCGCCCCGCGATCGGCATCCTTGCCCGCCAGATAACCGTATCGTTCCATCAGATGGCGGGCGGGTTTTGGCTTCAGGCCCATGGCGGCAACGGTCTCCATGACCAACGCAAGGTCGAACGCGTCGTCGGTAAAGCCCGCCGGTTCGATCAGCCCCACCGTGTCCCCCGGACGCAGCCGGGGCGGTTTGGTCACGACCGGCGGCGGAGCCTTGGCCGCGAGCAACGCGCCGCCCATGCCCGCCAGCATCATGCGCCTGTCCAATCCTGCGAACCCGCTCAAAAGGCGCTCCCGTCCTTGCGACGATATGCGCCCCCGGACCATCGAAGGTCGATGTCGGGGTAATGCGCGTCGCCTGTCGGCACGCGTCCGAAAGCCAGGAACGCGCAATCATCTTCGCTTTCATTGACCAGGTGATGGCCATTGGGCTCGCCCTTGGGAAAGGCGGCCATGTCGCCTGCCCGCATGGAAGTGCGACCTTCATTCTCCACCAGCACGGCCTCGCCGCTCAACAGGACGACAAATTCGTCCTCATCCTCATGCCAGTGCCGTTGCGAGGACGCTGCTCCGGGTTTCAGCACGACATGACTGACGCCGAAATCCGCAAGCCCGCTGTGGCGGCCCAGCCTGCGCACCCAGCGCCCACCCACGGCTGCGGCGAATGGCGGCGGGTAACCGGTACTGTTACTCTGCTCGATGGCTTCAAGGTCGATCTTGGGCATGGATCCTTGTCCTCCGTCTGGCAAAGGCGCTCGGCTTTCGCTAACGCAGCGCCATGAGCATGACCAGCACCAATGCCGACGTAGTGGACATCGCGCGCAGGCTGATCGCCTGTCCTTCGGTCACGCCGGCGCGAGGCGAGGTCTTCGCCGTTCTCGAAGCGATGCTGGTCCCGCTCGGCTTCACCGTCGACCGCTTTGTGGTAGGCGAAGCGCCCGACGGGCCGGTCGAAAATCTGCTGGCCTGGCGGACGACGGGCGCGGGCCCGCATTTCGCCTTCGCCGGGCACCTGGACGTAGTGCCGCCGGGCAATGGCTGGACAAGCGACCCCTTCACGCCGGAACTGCGGGGCGACCTGCTCTATGGTCGCGGCGCGGTCGACATGAAGGGTTCGATCGCCGCCTTCGTCGCTGCGCTTGGCGGCATCTCCGAAGAATTGCCGGGCACGATCAGCCTCATCATCACCGGCGATGAAGAAGGACCGGCGGTCTATGGCACGCTGGCGCTGATGGACCGGATGGCGGCCCATGGCCTGCGCCCGGACCTTTGCCTGGTGGGAGAGCCTACTTCGTCGCAAAGGCTGGGCGACGTCATCAAGATCGGCCGGCGCGGCTCGGTCAACATGTGGATCAGGGTTGACGGCGCGCAGGGCCATGTCGCCTATCCGCATCTGGCGGACAATCCCATCCCCCGCCTCGTGCGCATCCTCGCCGCCATCGACGCGCTGGTGCTCGACAAGGGCAATGACTGGTTCCAGCCGAGCAATATCGAGATCACCGACCTCGACGTCGGCAACCCCGCGACAAACGTGATCCCGGCAGCGGCGAACGCGCGCATCTCCATCCGTTTCAATGACCTGCATAGCGGCGCGGAGCTGATCGAGCGAATCAGCGCCATCGCAGCGGCTGAAGGGGGCATCGTGACGGCGAAGATCAGCGGCGAGCCTTTCCTGACCGAGCCGGGCGCCCTGTCCGATCTGGTCGCCGGGGCGATCCGCGAAGTAACCGGGGTGGAAGCTGAACTGTCCACCACTGGCGGGACGTCCGATGCCCGTTTCCTCTCACGCCTGTGCGCCGTGGTGGAATTTGGCCTCAACAATGCGACGATGCACAAGCTGGATGAAGCGGTTGCCGTGCAGGACCTTCAAGACCTGACGCGCATATATGAACTCGTCGTTCGCCGCGCGCTGGGCGGCTGACGGTCAGACGGTCAGACGATGCGCCGTTGTTCCTGCCGGAGCGTAGCGAACCGCGCCAGATAATCCGATTCGCCAGTCGGCCGGGCGAAGTGATAGCCTTGGAACAGCGTGCAGCCGATGACGCGCAGCATGTCCATCTGCGCTTCAGACTCGATGCCTTCCACCACCACTTCCATGCCCAATCCCTGGATCAGTCCCACGACGGCGCTGCAAATGGTCCGCGCTTCGGCTGAACTGGCGATGTCGCGCACCAGGCTGCGGTCGATCTTGACCCGATCGATCGGCAGTTCCTTCAGGCGCGAGAGATTGGAATAGCCGGTCCCGAAATCGTCGATGGTGATCCGCGTCCCTTCCTTACGCAGCGCGCGGAGCTGGCCAAGGACGCGCTCGTCCAGTTCCATCGCCAGCGATTCGGAAATCTCCAGTTCCAGCATGTGCGGGGGCGTCTGATAGGATGCCATGGCGTGTCGCAGCCGCAGGAAGAAGTCCGCCTGCGACAGTTCACGGGACGAAATGTTTACGGCGATGCGCTGCCCGATGTCCGCCTTCGCCCAGCGCGCCGCGGTTTCGCACACGCGGCTCATTACCCAGTCGCCCAGCGCGACGATCGCGCCGCTTTCCTCCGCTACCGGCACGAAGAAGCCGGGCATGACCAGATCACGCTCTGGATGCGCCCAGCGGACCAGCGCTTCGGCGGTGACCACCCGGCCGCTGACCACCTCTACCTGGGGCTGGAATTCCAGGATGAATTCATCGCGTTGCAGGGCGAGCAGCAGGTCGCGCTCCAGCTCTGCGCGATCGGCGGCCTCCAGCGCCAGTTCGGCGGTGAACATCTCTGCACGGTTACGGCCCTGATGCTTGGCATGATACATGGCGATGTCGGCCGACCGCAGCAGGGCGGACAGCGTGTCGCCATGATCGGGGTAGCAGGCGATGCCGACCGAAGCGCCCAGTTCGACATGCTGGCTGCCAAGGTCGAATCGTTCGCTGAGGGCGAACTGAATGGCGCGGGCGATGCGGCTTGCCGCTTCCCGTCCGGGCAGGTCGGGGAAGAACATGGTGAACTCATCGCCCGCCAGTCGGCCTAGCACGGCATCGCTCAGCCCCGCGCTGACCTGCGCCATCACCACTTCGCGAAGACGCCCCGCAACGCGCGCCAGCAATTGATCGCCCGCGGCATGGCCCAGCGTGTCGTTGACGCCCTTGAAGCCATCCAGGTCGATGAAGAACAGCGCGGCGGCGCGCTCGTCCGTCCGCTCGGCCAGCAGCCGTTCGACCTGTCGGCAAAAGCTGGTGCGGTTGGCAAGGCCGGTCACCTGATCGAACAGCGCCAGCGTCTGCACATGATCCAGATTGGTGCGCACCTGGCTGAACAGGCTGGTCATCGCCACGGACAGGTCGGGAAGCTCGGCGGCGATCTGAGTGGACACGGGCGATTGCAGGTCGCCATGCGCAGCCGCGATCAACCGTTCCGTCGCGGTATCGATGGCGTCGGCGGTGGTGGCGACGGTCTGGCGCGCAGACGCCCACGTCATCGTGCCGCACAGGATGGCGATGATCAGCGAACGGCCGATGCCGACAATGTCGGTCGCCTGCCCCTGTCCCAGCACGAGGGACAGCGTGAACACCAGCGCCCCCGCGGCGCAGGCGAAGGCAGTGGCGCGGCTTTTCAATGTCACGCCCTGCATGTGACTCCCGCCCAGAATGGCAGCTCGATATGAACCGCCGATCTGGAGGATATGAAGGGCGCTGGTTAAGAAAAGGTCAGTGCGCGGCGACCCGGCGGCTATTTTTTGCGCCGCAATATGACGTAGATAGCGCCTTCGCCGCCATGGCGCGGATGGGCGAGCCGGACGCTCGCGATGCGGTCGGCATAGGGGCTGGTTTCCAGCCAGTGGCCGATCTCTCCACGGATCGCGCCCCGGCGCGACTCCCGCCCCAGTCCGCCCGATTTTGGCGGCTTTCCGGTGACGATCAGCAGCACGCGCAGGTCCCGGGCAAGCGCTGAAGAAAGGGCGTGGTTCAACCGCGCATGTGCGGCGGCAAGGCTGTGCCCATGCAGGTCGATCGAAATGTCCGGGACCAGCGTGCCGCCCCGGATTCGGCGTTCCCAGCTGGAATCGAGCATGGAGGAAGGCGCGCGGGCGGGAGCCGCAATGGCGGGCTGACGCGGAACGGGCGTTAACCCTGGATCGGCGACCGCAACGGCGGGCACGACCGGCATTTCGATGGGACGCGATCCGGGCCGCAGCGGCCGGACCGACCGGGTAAGCGCGCCCCAGAGCGCCTTTTCCTCAGGCGAAAGATGCCGCCGCGCCATCGACTGGCGCGCTCACTGAGCCACGAGCCGCGCCGCCGATCCGACGGGCAACAGGATGAGCGCGCTGCCCCGGGCCGACATGCCTCCGGCGATCGTCCGGGCGCGGCTGCCTGCGCCCCAGAAGCTGTCAAACCGATTCGCGCCTTTGATCGCGCCGCCCGTATCCTGCGCGATCCAGACGCCATTGGGCTCTGCCCGGTCGAGCGAGAGCAGCACGGGCGCGCCCAGCGGCACATATTTGGGGTCGGCGGCAACCGTCGCCTCCGGCGTCACCGGCACCCCCAGCGCACCCAACGGCCCCGCGCCGGTCAATTCCCGAAAAAACACGAAACTCTTGTTTTCATCCATGATTTTCGCGCCCTCGACAGGATTCGCGCGCAGCCACGCCATGATGTCCTGCATCGATCCGGCCTGGATCAGTCCGCGATCCTTCATCAGCTTGCCGATGCCGGTATAGTCGCGGCCATTCTGCCCATCATAGCCGATGCGCATGACGCCGCCATCGGGCAGGAGCAGCCGTCCGCTGCCCTGCACCTGAAGAAAGAAGAATTCCACCGGGTCGGCGGCCCACGCAATCTCCAGACCCCTGCCAGCCAGGGAGCCAGCCACAATCTGCGCGCGTTCCTCATAGGGCACGAAGTTGCTGCCCTGCACCTTGCCGCGTATCGTCTTGCCTTTAAGGCTGTCGCTGAACAGACCGAGATTGACATCGATCAGGTCGGGCGGACGGCGATAGATCGGCACCTCATAACCAGCCCGACGCGTACGGGACCCGGCGATTTCCGGTTCATAATAGCCGGTAACGAATGCTGTCCCCGGCCCTACCTGCACAGCTTCGAAATTGCGTGAGAAAAATTCGCTGGCATTGGCGTCCGGCCAACTCGACGCAGCGGCGCAGGCGCTGTTCCAGTCCGACCCGCGCGTCAGGCCGCTCTGGTCGGTGCGCCGCATCAGTGACGGGCAGGAAATACGGAAGGCTTCCAGTGCCTTGCGAGCACGCTCCCCGGCGGGGATGAGGCTGGCGATGTCGGGACCACGGGTGACGCCTGCGGCAAGCGCCGTCCCGGTTTCGCTGACTGGCGCGGAAGGCGGCGTAACCGGGAGCGCCGGGCGTGGCGTCGCGGGAAGCGGGCGAACTGCCGTTTCATCGCCGCGTGAGGGGCGCTGCGGCGGAGCGCCAAGCGCTCCGGGTGGAATCACGCCGCCCGCGCATGCCGACAGCAGCAGCGCGGCGAGCAGCGCGCCGCCCGACTGACGCAAGCTCATGCAGCCTCGTCGGTTTCGCTTAGCTTCCAGTTGGGATCGGTGCTGCGCAGATCGCGCGTAAAGGTCCAGATATCGTTGGTCCCCACCGCGTCGGTCAGCGAACCGGCAACAACATTGCCGTCGTGATCGCGCGTTACGGCGGCGATATCCGCTTCGAACCGCAAGGACACCTCGGCGATCCGGCCATTGACGCTGGCATCGACGATCTGCGCCTTTTCAATACGCACAAGACGATTGTCCAGGACGTGACCGGCCGCTTCGCGCTGAGCGATTGCCTCCTCGAAGGAAGCCAGCACATCGGCGTCGCACAACCACTCAAGCTCAGCCCGATCGCCGCGCCAGAAGGCTTCAAGCACCATCTTATAGGCCGACTTCGCGCCTTCGACGAACTGCGGGACATCGAAGCTGCGATCGGCCGCAATGAGCGCGCGAACGCCCGCCTCGCCGCCGGACGCGATAAGGCCATCGGCCAACCGGACCGAATCACCGGGCATGTCAGTCACCGGGCGGGGGTGAAGCACCGTTACCTTGGCCCGATCCTCCGCCGGGCGCAGGGCAGGCTCCTGCTCATGCCCCGTCCGCTTGCCGAGGACGGAATAGAGCCGCAGCGCCAGAAAACCGGCTATCAGGGCGAGGATGACAATTACATACACGGGGCCAGGAACCCTTTGGTCTAGATCGAAGAGAACAACGCAGCCAACATAGGCATGTTTCCCCCAAATTCAAATGGCCGCTTTAAGCTGCCGCCATTGCCCTGCCCCGCGGCCCCTGCTAAGCGCACGGGCCATCGTCCGGGGGCGCGTCGCCGACGGATTCAAAGGGAAATCAGGAAGCACAGATGGCCGACGAAGCCGACACCATGCAGACATCCAATTCGGGCAACGGCGCGGACACCGCTCCGCAGATCGCGCTTATCAGCCAGTATGTGAAGGACCTGTCCTTCGAAAACCCGAACGCGCCCGCCGTGTACCAGTGGCCCGATCAGCCGCAGATCGACGTCCAGTTCAACATCGGCGCGGACAAGGTTGGCGAAGAGGTTGTCGAGGTTTCGCTGAAGATCGAAGTGAAGGCGACGGCGCCGCAGGGCACGGCCTTTGCGGTCGAACTGCTCTATGCCGCGATCTTCGGCATGCGCAACGTGCCCGATGAACAGCTTCAGCCGTTCATGCTGGCTGAAGCGCCCCGTCTCATCTTCCCCTTCGCGCGCCGGGTGCTGGCCGACGCGATCCGCGACGGCGGGTTCCCGCCGCTGTTGCTCGATCCCATCGATTTCGGCGGCCTTTACGAGCAGCAGGCGCAGGCGATTGCGCAGACCGCAGGCGAACCGGCCGGTCACGCCTGAGCCAGATGGCTCCGGTCCCCGTTCAGACTGTTCGCATGAGCCGCCCGGCTCGTGCGAACGTCCGGGCCACGCGCCCTGGGCCGCGCCCGGACGAACGGGGGAGACAGTAAGGCGATGAAACTCGTCAAGGCGCTTGGATCGGTCGGCGGACTGACGCTTGCCAGCCGCATCCTTGCGCTGGTGCGGGATTCGCTGGCCGCCCGTTATGTCGGCGCGGGCTTTGCGTCCGACGCTTTCAACGGCGTGGCGTTCCGGCTGCCCAACATGTTCCGCGCCCTTTTTGCCGAGGGGGCGTTTTCCGCCGCCTTCATCCCGATGTTCAACCGCAAGGCGGCAGGTCCCGGCGGCATCGCCGAAGGCTATCATTTCGCCGAGCGTGCGCTGGCGGTCCTTCTGCCGGTCCTCATTCTTTTCACCATCGTCCTGATCGCTGCCGCCTGGCCGATCACCTGGCTGTTGTCGGGCGGCTTTTCGCGCCAGAACCCGACGCCTGACCAATTCGCCTTCGCCGTGATGCTGTCCCGCATCACCCTGCCCTATCTGGCGCTGATCAGCCTGGCGTCCCTGCTGGGCGGTATATTGAACTCGCTCGACAAATTCTGGGTGAATGCGGCCGCGCCGATCCTGCTCAACCTGGCGATGATCGCCGGGCTATGGCTGTTTCACGGCGCGGATGAATATGAAACCGCGCGCGTGCAGGCGATTTCGGTCACGGTCGGCGGCGCGCTGCAACTGCTCTGGCTGATATGGGCATGCCGCCACGCGGGCGTATCGATGAAGCTCAAGCGGCCACGGTTCGACACCGATGTGCGCGAGTTGTTGCGGCTGATCGTGCCGGCAGCAGCGGGCGCTGGCGCGGCTCAGATCAACCTGCTGGTCTCGACCGCGCTTTCCGGCTGGCTGCTCGCGTCAGGCTCCATCACCTATATCTACTATGCCGACCGGCTGAACCAGCTGCCCCTGGGCCTGATCGGCATTGGCCTTGGCACGATCCTGTTGCCCACCATCTCGCGCCTGCTATCGACGGGGCAGGAGCAGGTGGCGATGGAAACGCAGAACCGGGGCATCGAACTGGCGCTCTTCCTGACGCTTCCCGCAACCATCGCCTTCATCACCGTGGCCGAACCGATCGTGCGCGGCCTGTTCCAATATGGCCGCTTCACGGTGGAGGATGCGCGCCGTTGCGGCTGGGCCTTGTCGGCCTTTTCCATCGGCCTGCCATCCTATGTCCTGGTGAAGGTGCTGACGCCGGGCTATTATGCCCGTGGCGACACGAAAACGCCGGTGCGCTACGCGATGCTGTCGATCCTCATCAACATCATCGGCAATGTGACGTTGATCCCCCTGCTCGCTCGTGAGGGACTGGGGCATGTCGCCCCGCCGCTGGCGACCGCGCTTGCCGCCACCATCAATGTGGCGATGCTCTATTCAACGCTGGTCAAACGGGGCCATTTCGCCGCCGACGCGCAGTTGCGCAGGCGGCTGCCCCGCCTTGCGCTGGCGGCGCTGGCGATGGGCGGCGCCCTTATTGCCGGGGAAGGCCTGCTTGAGCCATGGCTGGGCGGTGCGATGATCCAGCGTTATATCGCGCTCGCCATGCTTGTCGGAGCGGGGATCGCCCTTTACGGGGTGGCCTGTTTCATCACGGGCGCCTACCGGCTGTCCGACCTGAAGGCGCTGATGCGTCGGCGGGGCTCCACCACAACCCAAGAGAACGGATAGAAAAATGCGCGTCCTTTCCGGCATCCAGCCGACCGGCAATCTGCACCTGGGCAATTATCTGGGCGCGATCCGCAACTGGGTGCGGATGCAGGACGAAATGGACGCAGATAGCCAGTGCTTCTTCTTCCTGGCGGACATGCATTCGATCACCGTGCATGAAAATCGCGAGCAGCGCATCCGCAACGTGCGCGACATGGCCGCCGCGCTGGTCGCCGCAGGGATCGACCCGGACCGGTCCGTCCTCTTCAACCAGGCGCGCGTCCCCGCCCATGCGGAGCTATGCTGGTTGCTGAGCGGCACCGCCCGCATCGGCTGGCTGAACCGCATGACGCAGTTCAAGGACAAGGCAGGCAAGGACCGTGAAGGCGCGTCGGTCGGCCTGTTCGTCTATCCGGTGCTGCAGGCGGCCGACATCCTCGTCTACAACGCGACCCATGTGCCGGTGGGTGAGGATCAGAAACAGCATCTGGAACTGGCGCGCGACATCGCCACGAAGTTCAACACCGATTTCGGGGTCGATCTGTTCACCGTGCCGGATCCGACAATCCCCAAGGAATCCGCCCGCATCATGTCGCTCCGCGACGGCACGGCGAAAATGTCGAAGTCCGACCCTTCCGACATGAGCCGCATCAACCTTACCGACGATGATGATGCGATCATGCAAAAGGTCCGGAAGGCCAAGACCGATCCCGAACCGCTGCCGGACACGGCCATCGGCCTGGCCGGTCGCCCGGAGGCGAACAATCTGGTCGGTATCTACGCAACGCTGGCGGGGACCACCCCCGACGCAGTGTGCGCGGAATTTGCGGGCAAGGGCTTTGGCGCGTTCAAGCCTGCGTTGGGCGAATTACTGGTGGAGGCGATGCGGCCGATGCGCACACGCTTCATGGAACTGCGCACCGATGATGCCGCGCTCGACGCGATTTTGGAGAAGGGTGCGGCAAAGGCTTCGGCAGCGGCGGAACCGACCTTGCGCGCCGCTTATGACGCCATGGGCCTGATGCGTTAATGCTGCACGGTGGGGCAATCGCCTGACGGAAAGCTGATGACTGCGCCGTCCTAAGAGATAGCCGGACATGATTTGCGCTCGCCTGCCCCGATAGAGCGTTCAAATGATGTTCAGTTGCGTTCTGCTACGGCGGAGCGCAAGGTTGCGACAGGTTTACCACCTACAGGACGCGGAACAATGAACTCTTTCAAGAAGATCGGCCTGATTGCGGCGCCAGCTCTGGCTCTTGTGGCCCTGTCTGGCTGCGCGACGCCATTCAAGGCGGACGTCGCCCGCTTCCAGCAATTGCCCGCACCTGCCGGGCAAAGCTTCACCATCGTCGCTGACGATCCGCGTCTGGCCGGTGGTCTGGAATTTTCCCAATATGCGCAGATGGTGGGGCAGCGGCTGGCGCAGACCGGCTATGTCCCCGCGACCGATCCGGCTGCGGCAGACCTTATCGTGCGCGTCGCCTACAATGTGGATAATGGGCGGGAGAAGGTTCGCTCCACAGGGTTTGGAGCCGCCGATCCTTATTTTGGCGGCTGGGGCTGGCGCGGGCGCTGGGGCCGTCCGTGGGGCTATGGCTTCTATGATCCCTGGCTGTTTGGTCCGGGCTATAGCGACGTCAGCAGCTATACCGTGTATACCAGCGATCTCAGCATGAAGATCGACCGGGCAGCCGACAACCGGCGGCTGTTCGAAGGCAGGGCCAGCGCCCAGTCATTGTCGAACCGGCTGACTTATCTGGTGCCAAACCTGATCGACGCCATGTTCACCGGCTTCCCCGGACAGAATGGCGAAGATGTGAAGATCACGCTGCCCCCCGAGAAAAAGGGTTGATCCATCGCTGACATGACCCGCAAGCGGTCATGTTCCATTGGCCCGGCGGTCTCGATCGCCGGGCTTTTATTTGGCTTGGGTCAGGGAAGGCGGCGGGCTGTCAGAATGGACACAGGCTGTTCCAGCATTTGTCCCTTCATCACGCCTTCCCCGGCAGTGGGGGATTTGGGCGCAGCCAGAATCGCGCGCACGATATCCATGCCCTCCACCACATGGGCGAACACGGCGAATCCCTGATTATCACCCGCAGCCTCCGGATGCGCGTCCATGCTGGGCATCTTGCCAAGCACGATGAAGAAGTCGCCGGTCGCGCTTCCCGGCGCATAGCGGGCCATGGAAATCGCGCCATCGTCATGCGTGAGGCCGGTCTGCGTAGTCGGCTCATGCACGATCGGGGCAGGACACGCGCCGGAGCATTTTGCGCGCCACCCTGGACGAAGCCGTAATCGGCTGAACCGACGCCCCGATAGAAGGCGGCGCCGTCCAGCCTCTTTTGATCGACATAGCGCAGGAAGTTGCGTGCTGTAACGGGCGCCTTCGCCGCATGAACCGCCACTATAATCCGTCCCGCGCCCGTATCC
Source organism: Sphingobium herbicidovorans (assembly GCF_002080435.1). Taxonomy (NCBI): domain Bacteria; kingdom Pseudomonadati; phylum Pseudomonadota; class Alphaproteobacteria; order Sphingomonadales; family Sphingobiaceae; genus Sphingobium; species Sphingobium herbicidovorans. The sequence continues at coordinate 1,314,413 of NZ_CP020538.1, forward strand.
AGCGCGACACGCACATCCTCTGAAGGCGGCACTGATGGCGGCTGCGCTGCCGCAGGCGTGAAAGAAAGCAGAGTGGCGAGCAGCAGGGCGGCATATCGGATCATGGCGTTCAACCTAATCCTCCCGCGGCCCCTTTGTCAGCGTCAGTTTTCCAACTGGCGCAGCAGGGCGCGGATGTCGGCGTCTATGTCCGCATTGGTCTGGCGCAGTTCCTCGATCGTGCGAACCGCGTGGATCACCGTGCTGTGATCGCGACCGCCGAAGATGCGACCAATTTCCGGCAAGGAACGCGGCGTCATTTTCTTGGCGAGGTACATGGCGACCTGACGCGGCCGGGCTACCGCACGGGCACGGCGCTTGGATCGCATTTCGGACGCGTCGATCTTGTAATGGGCGGCGCAGACCTTCTGGATCTCATCCACGGTGATGCGGCGCGCATTTGCGCGCACGGCATCGGCAAGCATGGTTTGGGCAAATTCCAGATCAACCGAGCGGCCGGTCAACTGACCGTAGGCGATCAGCTTGTTGAACGCGCCTTCCAGTTCCCGAATGTTCGAGCGGATCGAACGGGCGAGGAAATCGATGACAGCGTCTGGAACAGGCGGATCACCCGCAATAGCGCGCTTGGTCTCCAATATGGCAAGGCGCAGGTCCAGGTCCGCCGGGCGGATGTCCGCCACCAGGCCGCCTGCAAGACGCGAAAGGATCCTGGCGTCGATCGAATCAAGCTGTTGCGGTGCGCGATCGGCAGTGACGACGATGCGCGCGCCCGAATCGATGAGATCGTTGATCGTGTGGAGAAATTCCTCCTGCGTCGAACCCTTGCCGGCGATGAACTGGATATCGTCGATCAGCAATAGCCGCGCCGCGCGCAGGCGCGCCTTGAACATCATGGTTTCGTTCGCGCGCATCGCGTTCACAAATTCCATCATGAACCGTTCGGCCGACATGTAGAGCACGGGGGCGTTGGGTGAATGGGCGGAAAAATGCTGGGCAATGGCATGAAGCAGGTGCGTCTTGCCCTGCCCGGTGCTGCCATGAATGAACAGCGGGCTGTAACGCGGCTGGGCTTCGCCAGCCATCGCTTCCGCCGCCGAAAAGGCAAGATGGTTGGAGTCGCCGGTAACGAAATCGGCGAAGCTGTGGCGTGGCTGGAAATTGCAGGCGCTGACGCCTTCGGGAAGGATCGGATCGGTCGATACCGCTTCCTGGGCCGGGGCGACTTCGAGCAGGCGGGGGCCAACGGCATTGGGAGCGCGACGCAACCGTACTTCGCGGACGCCGACACCGGCGCAGCGCCACGCCATGCGCAGACGATCGCCAAAATGCGCTGACACGAAATTGGCCGTGAAATCAGACGCGAACAACAGGTCGAGCGTCTGCGATTCGGCACAATAGTCGCCGAGCTGGCCAGCCTTGAGCCATTGGTCGAACATGCGCGGCCCGATGTCGCGGCGAAGTCCGGTACGAATCGCATCCCACGCGGTGTCGAGGCGCGCATGATCATGCGATGCCTGAACGCTCGAACTGCCTGACACTGCGATTAAACCCTTCATAAACAGTCGACCCCCATCAACTGTGCCCCTGATGGACAGGAGCTATCAGACACAGAGAACCGCTTGGAAAAGCGAGAGCTTTCCCAATGTAACTGTGCCGAACAACCCAATGACGATCACCGAGACTCGATTCGAGTGGCGATCAGAGAATTGAAAATAGACAGGCAATCTTCGCCGGATCAAGGGCAGGCCCGGTCAAAAATGTGAAATAAAGACATTGACGCGGAAAACCGGGGGAATTGAAGATATGTCGATATTATCGTTTAATTTCAAATAGTTGTAACAATCGCCAATCCGCTCGCTTTACCCCGAATCGCCGGAGAATCGCGGAAAACCGCGGATGGCCGTTACGGCTGCGTGACGGAAATATGAAAAAACCCGCCCCGCAGAGCGGGACGGGCCTTCAAACCTTTATTGACGATCGAGTGGAGCGGCTCAGGCGAGCGCGCTGACCCGCTTCGTCAGACGGCCGAACTTGCGAGCCGCAGTGTTCTTGTGCACGACGCCGCGCGCAACGCCGCGCGCCAGCTCCGGCTGGACCGTCTGGAGAGCCGCAGCCGCAGCCGCCTTGTCGCCAGCGGCGAGAGCGCTTTCGACCTTCTTCACCAGGGTGCGGATCCGGCTGATGCGGGCGCCGTTGATTTCGGCACGGCGTTCGTTGCGGCGGATGCGCTTCTTGGCTTGCGGCGTATTGGCCATTTAAAGTCCTCGGTCTCGTCAAATCTCGTGAAAAGGACGGGTAGGAATCGCCTTCCAGTCCTCGTGAAGGTGCGGCCCTTACAGGGGATAAGCCCAAGCGTCAACGGTCGGGCGCGCGCTATTTCTGGCATTTGGGGCAGTAGAAGGTGGACCTGCCTCCATCCACGCGGCGCCGGATCAGCGCGCCACATGCGCAACTTTCCCCTTCCCTGCCATAGACCCGCCACTGCTTGGAAAAATAGCCAAGCTCTCCATCGGGCCGGGCATAGTCGCGCAGGGTCGATCCGCCTGCCGCGATGGCCGCCGTCAAAACTTCGCGAATCGATTCGACCAGTATCGCAAGACGGCTGCGGCTGATCCGCCCGGCTTCCCGCGCAGGTGAAATCCCGGCCATGTTCAACGCCTCGCAGACATAGATATTGCCAAGACCCGCGACCACGCGCTGGTCGAGCAGCGCCGCCTTGATCGAACTCGCCTTGCCGCGGAGCGCGCCTGCCAGATAGGCGGCGGAAAAATCCTGGCCCAGTGGTTCGGGACCCATGCGCGTGAAGGGACCATGATCCTGCCATGCGCCGCTGCGCACCAGATCAAGCGAGCCGAAACGACGCGGATCGTTGAGCGAGAGCAGACGCCCGCCGCCCGTTTCGATCAGCAGGTGGTCGTGCGCGCCGATCTCCGCCGGGTCGATCCGCCAGCGGCCGGACATGCCCAGATGAAAGATCAGCGTGTCACCGCGATCCGTGTCGATAAGCCCATATTTGGCCCGACGGGAAAGGGAGGTCACAGTCGCGCCCGTCAGCCGCTGGCGCAGATCGACCGGTATGGGAAAGCGCAGATCGGCGCGGCGGGCTTCCACACGCGTGAGAACCGCGCCTTCCAGCACGGAGCGCAGCCCCGCGACGGTGGTTTCGACTTCCGGCAATTCAGGCATTCAGATCATCCTGGGGCATGGATTGGGCTCGCCATATCGGCTCTTGGCGGGACTCGAAACGAAGGAATGGATAATTGGAAAGCCTGGCTGAACATTTTCGCCGATCTGGGGTGTTTCCTCGGGACATGCAAATGCTCTAGGAGGCTCGACCATGAACGACACCGCTTCTTTCGGCTATCGCGATGTGGATGCTTCTGAAAAGCAGGGGATGGTTCGCGCCGTCTTTTCCAATGTCGCGTCCAAATATGACCTGATGAACGACGCCATGTCGGCAGGCGCCCACCGGCTGTGGAAGGACCAGTTTGTCGGCCGCGTCAAACCGCGCAAGGACGAAGCGATCCTGGACATGGCGGGCGGCACCGGCGACATCGCCTTCCGCCTGGCAAAGCATGGCGCGGCGATCACCGTTGCGGACATCAATCCCGAAATGCTGGCCGTTGGCGTCGAACGGGCAAAGAAAAAAGGGCTGGAGGGACTGATCTGGTCCGAACAGAATGCCGAGGAGCTGAGTTTCAAGGACCGCAGCTTCGACGCCTACACGATCGCCTTCGGCATTCGCAATGTGACGCGCATCGACGAAGCGCTGCGCGAGGCGCATCGCGTACTGAAATTTGGCGGGCGGTTTTTCTGCCTGGAATTTTCCACGACCACCTGGCCGGGTTTTTCCGACATTTATGACGTCTATTCGCATCGGCTGGTGCCAAAGCTCGGCAAGCTGCTGGCCAATGATGAAGAAAGCTATCGTTACCTGATCGAATCGATCAGGCGCTTCCCACCAATGCCGGAGTTCGAACGGATGATCCGTGAAGCCGGATTTGCACAGACCAAGGTCGAACCAATCCTGGGCGGGCTGGTGGCGATTCATTCCGGGTGGAAAGTGTGAGCGCGGCGCGCACAGGCGCCGGTGCCGATCCCGATCACTCTCCCGCACAGGAGGGGCCGAAATAGGATGGCTTCCCATCTGACGCATATCTGGCGGCTGCTGAAATGGGGCCGGACGCTGGCGCGGCATGGCGCGCTGACGGGTATTGAGCGCGACCCGTTGACGCCGACGCCGGTCCGGCGGCTGGTGCGGGTGGCGCGGGTGGGCGCGCGCGTGCCCAGACAGCCGCGCTATGCCGATGCGTTTCAGGCGATCGGGCCGGCCGCGATCAAGCTGGGGCAAACGCTGGCGACGCGGCCGGATCTGGTGGGGGAACAGGCGGCAAACGATCTGCTGCGTTTGCAAGATGCCCTGCCCCCGGTCCCCTTCGCGACGGTGCGGGCGCAGATCGAGCAGAGTTTCGGACGACCGCTGGAAAGCATGTACAGCCGTTTCGATGAAATCCCCGTCGGCGCCGCCTCCATCGCGCAGGTGCATCGCGCCATGACCAGGGAAGGCCGCGATGTCGCGGTTAAAGTCATTCGCCCCGGCGTGACCGAACAGTTCAACCGCGACATCCAGACCTATGAATGGGCCGCCGCCCATATCGAGATGCTGGGGAGTGAGGCCGCGCGATTGCGGCCACGGCTGGTCATCGCCAACATGAAGCGCTGGACCGCGCGCGAGCTGGATCTGCGGCGCGAAGCCGCATCCGCCTCTGAACTGGCGGAAGCGATGGAGGCTCTGCCGGGCTACCGCGTGCCGGAAATCGATTGGGATCGCACGACCGGCAAGGTCATGACGATGGAGTGGATCGACGGGACCAAGATTTCCGATCGCGACGCGCTCATCGCCGCAGGTCATGACGTCAAGGATATCGCCGCCCGGCTGGTCAACGCCTTCCTGCGCCAGGCGATCTCCGAAGGCTTTTTCCACGCGGACATGCATCAGGGAAATCTGTTCGTCACCGCCAATGGCGATATCGTCGCGATCGATTTCGGCATCATGGGACGGATCGACCGGCGCGCGCGCATGTGGCTGGCGGAAATTCTCTACGGCCTGATCACCGGCAACTACAGGCGCGTGGCCGAAATCCATTTCGAAGCGCAATATGTGCCCGGCCATCATAATGTCGAAGAGTTCGCAACCGCCCTACGCGCCGTGGGCGAACCGATGCGCGGCAAGCCGGTGCGCGAACTGTCGGTCGGCGGCATGCTGGACGGTCTGTTCGCGATCACCCGCGATTTCGACATGCAGACCCAGCCGCATTTGCTGCTTCTGCAAAAGACGATGGTCATGGTGGAGGGGGTCGCAACCGCGCTCGACCCCGATATCAACCTGTGGGAAACGAGCGGCCCCTATGTGAAGGAATGGCTGCGCTCGGAGCTTGGCCCGGAGGCCAAGGCGGCTGACACGCTGATCGAAAACTGGCGCACGCTCCAGCGATTGCCGGGGCTGATCCGGCGCATTGAAGAAGCGTTCCCAGAGAAGGGCGGCGCACCGCCGCCGCCCCCGTTGACCGAGGTGAAGCTGATCCGCGTTGGCGGTGGCTGGCGCTACGCCGCTGTTGCAGGGTTCGCTGCGGTGGCTGGAGCGATCGTTACGGCCCTGCTACATCTACAGCTATGACTGAGCGCCGCATCCTCCTGATCGTCTCCGGCGGCATTGCTGCCTACAAGTCGCTTGAACTTGTGCGGCTGCTCAGGAAGCGCGGCATCGCCGTGCGCGCCGTGCTGACGGAGAGCGCGGCCAATTTCGTGACGCCTTTGTCCCTTGGCGTGCTGACCGAAGATCATGTCTACGGCGACATGTTCGACCTCAAGGAAGAGCGGGAGATCGGGCATATCCAGCTGAGCCGCCAGGCGGACCTTGTAGTAGTCGCGCCTGCTACGGCCAACATCCTGGCGAAGATGGCGAACGGCATCGCCGATGATCTGGCGACGACGCTGCTGCTGGCGACCGACAAGCCGGTGCTGGCCGTGCCAGCCATGAACGTGCGCATGTGGCATCATCGGGCGACGCAGCGAAACCTGGAGCGCCTGCGCACGGACGGCATTCATGTCATGGAGCCGGACAGCGGCGAGATGGCTTGCGGCGAATATGGCAAGGGCCGCGTGCCCGAACCCGAGGCAATCGCGGCGGAAGTGGAGCGGATGCTGGCGCGTCCAGGCGCGCAGGACCCGCTGGCCGGACAGCCCGATTTCGAGACAGCGGAACTGCCCCTGAAGGGCCGTCACATCCTTGTCACCGCCGGTCCCACGCATGAGCCGATCGATCCGGTCCGCTACATCGCCAACCGGTCGTCCGGCAAGCAGGGCTTCGCCATTGCGGCGGCGGCGGCGCGTGCGGGCGCGCGCGTGACTCTGGTCGCCGGGCCGGTACAGCTGCCGACCCCGGCGGCAGTCGACCGTGTGGACGTGGAGACTGCGCGGGAGATGCTGGCGGCGGTCGAGGCCGCGCTGCCTGCCGACGCCGCCATCATGGTCGCAGCCGTAGCAGACTGGCGAACCGCCGATGCTTCAGGGCAAAAGCTGAAAAAGGATGGGTCCGGCAAGCCTGCGCCTTTGCCGCTGGTGGAAAATCCCGACATTCTGGCGACGCTTGGAAAACATGGCCAGCGCCCTGCCCTGCTGATCGGTTTTGCCGCCGAGACCGAAAAGGTCGCCGAACATGCGCAGGCAAAGCTGGCGCGCAAGGGCGCTGACTGGATCATCGCCAACGACGTATCGGGTGACGTAATGGGCGGCGACAATAACAGCGTGCATATCGTCACGGCGAATGGCGTCGAAAGCTGGGAGCATCTGCCCAAGGCCGGCGTCGCCCACCGCATCATCGAAAAGGTCGCTCATGCCCTCTCCCCTGCATCCGATTGAAATCCGCCTGAAACGCCTTCCCCATGGCGAGGGGCTGCCCGTGCCCGCCTATGCGACCGCGCATGCTGCGGGGATGGATGTGGTTTCAGCCGAAGACGTGATTATCGTGCCGGGCGGGCGTCACGCGGTGGCGACCGGTTTCGCCATGGCCATTCCAGACGGCTATGAGGTGCAGGTGCGGCCGCGATCGGGCCTAGCGCTCAAGCATGGGATCAGCCTGCCCAACACGCCCGGCACTATCGATGCGGATTACCGGGGGGAATTGAAGGTCATCCTCATCAATCTGGGGCACGAACCTTTCGTCATCGCGCGGGGCGACCGGATTGCGCAACTGGTGGCGGCTCCCGTGCAGGCGGCGCGCTTTGCCGAGGTCGAGGAACTGAACGAGACGGCCCGGGGTTCAGGAGGTTTCGGTTCGACCGGAGTGACGTCCTCATGAACCCAGCGCCGCTGACACTCTCCGACGACCAGCTTGAACGCTATGCGCGGCACATCGTCCTCAAGGAGATAGGCGGCGCCGGTCAGGCGCGGCTGCTGTCAGCGGACGTCGCGGTAATCGGCGCGGGCGGGATCGGCAGCCCGGCAATCCTCTACCTCGCGGCTGCGGGCGTGGGCACGATCCGCGTTATCGATGACGACCATGTCGCCCTGACCAATTTGCAGCGGCAAATCATGTTCGGCACGGGCGACATCGGCGCAGCCAAAGCCGAACGCGCCATGACCGCCGTGGCGCGGCTCAATCCCGACGTTAAGCTGATCCCGATCAACGCACGTATCGATTCAGACAATGCTGCGCTGATGCTGCGTGATGCCGATGTCGTGCTGGACGGGTGCGACAGTTTCCCGACGCGGCTGGCGGTGGCCGATTGCGCGCAAAGGCTGCGCATCCCTCTGGTGTCGGCGGCGGTGGGATCCTTCGAAGGACAACTGGCCACCTATCGCGGGTGGGAAAGCGACCGGCCATGCTATCGCTGCCTGGTGGGCGACCCGCAGGACGCGCCGGAGCGCAACTGCGCGGAGACGGGCGTGATCGGCGCTCTGACCGGGGTGATGGGCAGCCTGGCCGCGCTGGAAGTCATCCGCGCGCTCGTTCCATTTGGCGCCGACATGGCGGGCAAGCTGCTGCTCGCCGACCTGCTTTCCATGCGCTTTCGGACGGTGAGCGTCGCCAAGGACCCAGGCTGCAAGGCCTGCGCCGCTGAGCTATGCGCGAACTGAGGATCATCGTCGCGACGGCCGATGCAGAGCGGTTGCGCGGCGCGCTGGTGCTGGCGAGCGCACAGGCAGCGCTGGGCGGGGCGGCGAGCCTTTTTCTGCAACTGGACGGCGTGGCTTTGCTCGCTCCTGCCGTCGAGGCTCCACGGGACGCGGCGCATCGCTCGGCGGGTTTGCCGACACTCGGTCAGCTTATCACGGAAGCGCGGGCGCTGGGCGTGGCCATCCTCGCCTGCCAGAGCGGAATGGCGCTGCACGGGCTTGCCGAGCGGGATCTTCCGCAGGGCGTTACGGCGAGCGGCCCTATCGCCTTCCTCCAGGAAACCGGCGACGAGGCTCGACTGATCTTCGCCTGACAAGACGAAGGGAGAGGCGGCTTTGCATGACGTTCGCCGCCCGGCTTGGCGGCAGCCCTTCTATTGACAGGCCGGACGGCCCATTTATGGGGAAAGCGCGGCTTTTTGCGCCGCCCTCATTCCAAACTCACAGAAAGATCCCACCCTTGTCCGTCATGCTCAAGATCACCCTGCCCGATGGTTCCGTGCGTGAAGTCGCGCCCGGCACTACCCCGGCGGATATTGCGGCAGCGATCGGGCCGGGTCTGGCCAAGGCGGCCATCGCCGCGCGGGTCGATGGCGAACTGCGCGACATCACGCGCCCGCTGGAGCAGGATTCGCACCTGGCGCTGGTGACGTCACGGGACGAGGCGGACGCGCTGGAACTGGCGCGGCATGATTTTGCCCATGTGCTGGCCGAAGCGGTGCAGGCGCTGTTTCCGGGGACGCAGATCACCTTTGGACCATCGACCGATGATGGTTTCTATTATGACTTCGCGCCGAAGGACCGGCCCTTTACCGAGGAGGACCTGCCCGGGATCGAGGCGAAGATGCGCGAGATCATCGCGGCAAACAAGCCGCTGCGCCGTGAGGTGTGGAAGCGCGAGGAGCTGATTGCCCGCTGGAAGGCTGAGGGCGAGACATTCAAGGCCGAATGGGCGGCCGAGCTTCCCGAGGGCGAGGAGCTGACGGTCTATTGGTCGGGTGATGAGTGGCTCGACATGTGCCGGGGTCCGCACCTCGCTTCAACCGGAAGGCTCGACCCCGCCGCGTTCAAGCTGACCCGCGTATCGGGTGCCTATTGGCGAGGCGATCAGAAGAATGCGATGCTCAGCCGTGTTTACGGCACTGGCTGGTTGAACAAGAAGCAGTTGGAGGCGCATCTCCACAAGCTGGAGGAAGCGGGTAAGCGCGACCACCGCAAGCTGGGTGCGGAGATGGACCTGTTCCACCTTCAGCAGGAAGCGCATGGGTCGGTCTTCTGGCATCCCAAGGGCTATCTCATCTGGCGCGAACTCGAAGCCTATATGCGCCGCGCAATCGACGCGGCGGGCTATCGCGAAGTCAAAACCCCGCAGGTGATGGACGCGCGCCAGTGGGAGCAGTCCGGCCATTGGGGCAAATATCGCGAAAATATGTTCGTCATCCCCGACGAAGTGCCGAACGTCGCCGATGAAGGCCCGCTGGTGTCGGACGACGCCGACTGGATGGCGCTAAAGCCCATGAACTGCCCGGCGCATGTCCTGATCTTCCGCCAGGGGATCAAGAGCTATCGCGACCTGCCGCTGCGCTTCTACGAAAATGGATGCTGCCATCGCAACGAGCCGCATGGCGCGCTGCACGGCCTGATGCGGGTGCGCCAGTTCACGCAGGACGACGCGCATATCTTCTGCCGGGAAGACCAGATTGTCGAGGAAGTGCGCGCTTTCTGTGCGTTGGCCGACCGGATCTACAAGGATTTCGGCTTCACCTATTCGATCAAGCTGGCCCTGCGCCCCGACAAACGGTTCGGCACGGAAGAGATGTGGGACAAGGCCGAGGAAGAACTGCGCAACGCGGTGGCGGCGGCAGGGCTGAATACGCCGGAATATGGTTGGGAGGAACTGCCGGGCGAAGGCGCCTTCTACGCGCCCAAGCTCGAGTGGCATCTGACCGACGCGATCGGGCGGACATGGCAGGTGGGCACGATCCAGTCCGACCGCGTTCTGCCGGAACGACTCGACGCATCCTATGTGGCCGAAGACGGCGAACGCCACCGGCCCGTGATGCTTCACCGGGCGATTTTCGGCTCCTACGAACGCTTCATCGGCATCCTGATCGAACATTATGCGGGCAAGTTCCCGCTGTGGCTCGCCCCGGTTCAGGCGGTGGTGGCGACCATCGTGTCCGACGCGGACGACTATGCGCAGGCGGTTGCCGACAGGTTGCGGGCAGCGGGAATCCGGGCGGAAACCGATCTGCGCAACGAGAAGATCAACTATAAGGTGCGAGAGCATAGCCTTGCGAAAGTGCCCAATTTGCTGGTCGTTGGACGCCGTGAGGCTGACGAGGGCACGGTCGCGCTGCGCGCATTGGGCAAGGAAGGGCAAAGCGTCCTTTCGGTCGATGAGGTTATCGAGCGACTTGCAAAAGAGGCGCGCGCGCCCGATATGTCATGAGGCAGTGATGCCACATGGGGCCGGTAATTCCGCAGATGCGGACTTGCCGCCCCTTTCGGCTTTGCGCTAAAGGCCGCCAGAGCCGTTTTCGTAATTACCATAGGAGAAGCCGCTATACGTCCCCCAATGATGCGCCGCCCGATGGCGCCGCCGCCTAAGTCCGGTCCCCGTTATAATGAGTTCATCACCGTGCCCAAGGTGCGCGTGATCGACGACGAAGGCGAAAATCTGGGCGTGATGTTTACGCAGGAAGCCATGGAGCGCGCTTACGAGATCGGGCTGGACCTGGTCGAAGTGTCGCCGACGGCCGATCCGCCGGTTTGCAAGTTCCTGGACATCGGCAAGTTCAAGTACGAAGCCCAGAAAAAGGCGAACATCGCCCGCAAGACCCAAAAGACGCAGGAACTCAAAGAGATCAAGATGCGTCCGAACATCGACGATCATGACTATGATACGAAGATGAAGAAGGTCCATGATTTCATCGGCGATGGCGACAAGGTGAAGATCACCCTGCGCTTCCGCGGCCGCGAGCTTTCGCATCAGCAGCTGGGCATGCAACTGCTCCAGCGCGTGGCTGAAAATGTCGGCGAGATCGCCAAGGTCGAAGCCTATCCGCGCATGGAAGGCCGGCAGATGCTGATGGTGCTGGCGCCGAAATAAGGTTGTCAGCGTTTGGGATCGATCAAGCGGGCGGGGTCTGGCGACAGGCTCCGCCCGATTCGTTTCCAGATGGCTTTTCCTCTGCTGCCCCTTGATGCGCCAGCGAACATACTATCGGAGAGATGACCTATGTTCAGCCTCGAAGGAAAAACGGCGCTGGTGACGGGCGCGGGCTTTGGAATGGGCGCCGGTGTGGCGCGCACATTTGCCCGCCAGGGCGCTCATGTCATAGTGAACGACCTTGAGAGCGCACGCGCCGAAGAGGTGGTTGCCGCACTCGTGGAACAAGGTCTTGCGGCAACCGCCGCACCGTTCGATGTGACCAACGAGCAGGCTGTGCAGGATGGCATAGCAACCGCCTGCGGGGCTGCCGGGCCGATTGACATATTGGTAAATAATGCAGGCAATGCGGGGGGTAAGCGCTTTGTGCAGAAGACCTTCGCGGAAATGAGCCCGGACGACTGGGCGCCCTTCCTTGCGGTCAACCTGACAGGCGTCATGCATTGCACCCGTGCAGTGTTGCAGGGCATGTGCGACCGGGGCAATGGCCGCATCATCACCATCTCTTCCGAGGCCGCACGGATCGCCCTGCCCATCGGCGTTTCCGTTTATGGCGCGGCAAAGGCCGGCGCGGCGCAATTGATGCGCTATGTGGCAGTGGAAGCAGCGCAACACGGCGTTACCGCCAACAACATATCGCTCGGCAACATGAACACCATAGGAGAAGAATTCGCCAGCGAAGTCGTCAAGGGTATCCCGACAGGCCGACTTGGCACGCCGGAGGATGTCGCCGCGGCTGCGGTATTTCTCGCCTCTGACGAAGCTGCGTGGATTACCGGCGCGACCCTGGCGGTAAACGGCGGATCACCCGCAATTCAGTAATGCCTGAACAATCCGCCGTCCGCGACAGGCGCAACAATCAGCAGGATCAAGCCGCTGGCCTGGCGCTGTAGAGCGCTGGAAACATCGCCTTGAACGCCGCGAGCTTGGGCGCATCCCAACGCTGGATATAGGGGTGACGCGGGTTGCGCTTCATGAAATCCTGATGATAGCTGTCGGCCAGCTGAAAGCCGCCCGATCGTTCAATACGCGTCACGATCGGATCGCGCCACAGGCCCGCCTTGCCAAGTTGCGCCAGATAAGCCCTCGCCGCCTTGTCCTGCCCTCTGTTCAACGGGAAAAGCGCACTGCGATAATGGGTGCCACGGTCCGGCCCTTGGTAATTGAGCGTCGTCGGATCCGCGACAACGGAAAAGAAGACGCGAAGCAGCGTCGCATAGCTGACCTGTCTGGGATCGTAGGTCACGCGCACCGCTTCCGCAAAGCCCGTATCGCCGCGGCTGACCCGCCCATAATCGACCTTGCGCCCCGAAGGTCCGCCGTCAAAGCCGGACACAACCTGCCGCACACCTTTCACATGAGAAAAAACACCTTCGACACCCCAGAAGCAGCCGCCCGCGAAAATAGCGGTTTCGCTTTTGCCGCTAGCGGGCGCATCAACTGCGGGGACAGGAGCAAGCACCGGACGCTCGGCGCGCGCCGGGGCAGCGACGGCCAGAGCCGCCAATATGGCCAAGGCTATGCCGTCAGAGCGGCGCATTTTCCGCAACCGAAGAGGCAGTCACGCTGGACGACGCAGCCATGGCGGGAGTGGTAAGGGCCGGGGGAGCGCTGGGCTGGAGGGCAAAGACGCCGATCGCACCCACGACAAATCCGCCCAGAAAGCGCAGGAATAGATCGGATTTCAGGAATGCCACCATGGCCTTGTTCCTTTTCATCTTAGCCAGGCGGGACAATTAGCAGCGTGTAGCTTAGCCCGGCGTTAACAGGTCAAATCAGGTTTTGAATCGAAACGGAATATAATCCGCCACGGCCCATCTACAAGACGGCGTGCGGGAAAATATCCGTTTCCGATTCTGGCAGGATAACGGAACGGGCAGGCGTCGCCCGCTCCTATGCCCAGCTCTCCCCGTTTTTCGACGGCGAGGATTTCAGCGCTTATTTCAGCGCGGCGCAGGCTTCCTGAATGCGCTTGCACGCCTTCGCCAGCACTTCTTCCGACGTCGCATAGCTGATGCGGAAGGCCGGCGAGAGGCCGAAGGCCGCGCCATGGACGGCGGCGACGCGGGCTTCGTCAAGGAAATAGCCGATCAGCTTTTCATCGCTGTCGATCAGCTGCCCCTTGGGCGTCGTCTTGCCCATCACGCCGCTGGCGTCGGGATAGACGTAGAAGGCGCCTTCGGGCGTCGGGCAATCGAGACCCGGCGCGTCGTTCAGCATCGAAACGACCATGTCGCGGCGCTTCTTGAAGGCGGCGTTGCGGTCTTCCAGGAAATCCTGATCGCCGGTCAGGGCGGCAACCGCCGCCGCCTGGCTGATCGAGCAGGGGTTGGAGGTCGATTGCGACTGCAACTTGCCCATCGCCTTGATGATCCATTCGGGACCACCGGCGAAACCGATGCGCCAGCCGGTCATCGAAAAGGCCTTGGAACAGCCGTTCACGGTCAGCGTGCGATCATACAGGTCCGGGCACACCTGCGCGATGGTCGCGAAGGGGGTGGGCGCGTACCAGACATGTTCGTACATGTCGTCGGTCATGATCAACACATGCGAATGACGGCGCAGCACTTCGCCCAGTTCCTTCAGCTCGCTCGCCGAATAGGCCGCGCCCGAGGGGTTGGAAGGCGAGTTCAGGATCAGCCACTTGGTCTTGGGCGTGATCGCCGCGTCCAGCTGGGCCGCTGTGATCTTGTAACCCTGGCTCGCCGGACCTTCGACGAAGACAGGCGTGCCACCCGCGAAGTTCACGATGTCGGGATAGCTGACCCAATAAGGGGCCGGGATGATGACTTCATCGCCGACATCGACGGTGGCGACCAGCGCGTTGAACAAGGTGTGCTTGCCGCCCGAGTTCACGCTGATCTGGCTGCGCTTGTAGGTCAGACCATTGTCGCGATTGAACTTGAAGGCGACGGCGTCCTTGAGTTCGGCCGTGCCATCGACATCGGTGTAGCGGGTCAGGTTCTTGCGGATGGCCGCAATGCCGGCTTCCTTGACGAAATCGGGCGTGTCGAAATCGGGCTCGCCCGCCGACAGGCCAATAACATCGACGCCATCGGCTTTGAGGGCATTCACGCGCGCGCTCATCGCCAGGGTGGCGGAGGGCTGGATGCGGCCGAGGGCAGCGGAAGTCTGGCTCATCGTGACACTCTTTCTGAAGGATCGCTTTGAATCCGCGATGCGGACGCGCGCTCCTTTAGTGCGCTATGGCTTTAGGGGCAACCGCCAGTTGGGTTGAGATGGCTCCTTCTCCGTCATTCCAGCGCAAGCTGGAATCTGACCTATGAAGCGCGATCCGCAGGGTGTTCCAGCCTGCGCTGGGATGACGCGTTATCTGGCCAGTGTCGCCGCAACCATGCCCCGCGCGGCGTTACCGATGAAAAAGCCGTTTTCAAGATCGCTGGGCCTAAGGTCAGCCTCGACCGCTTCGCCCATTTCCAGGAGACTGCGGCGCAGGACGCCGGGGAGAAGCCCGCGCGACAGGGGCGGCGTCACCAGCTTGTCGCCACGCTCGACGAATACCGACGAGAAACAGCCTTCGGTCAGGAAGCCTTCACGATCGGTCATCAGCACTTCATAGGTGCCGCCACGCTTCAAGGCGTCGCGATAAATCGCGCGATCGGTGGTCTTGTGCGCCAGACTGGGATCATCGCCGGGAGCTTTGCGCGGCACGACCGCGACCTGCATGATCGCCTGTGGCCAGGTGCGATGTTCGCGCACTTCGATCGCGATCGATCCCCGGCGGGAAACGAGCAGGCGCAGGCGGCTGCGTTCGCGCAGGCGAAAAGTCGCGGCCTGAAGTTCGTTGCGCACGTCGTGACGGTCGAAGATGAAGTCCAGCGCAGCGGCGCTCGCCTTGAGCCGTTCAAGATGCAGCTCCAGCAGCCTGATGCCATCGACCGGATCGAAGGCCATTGTTTCCAGCAAGTCAAACCGTCCGTCAGCCAACGACATCGAAACTATTCAAGCCCCCTTAGCCCAACTACCCGGCGGTGGTGAGAAAGCGCCCCTTGGCGAGACATTCCGCCCACTCGGATGCCGCATCCGAGTCTGCAACAATGCCCGAACCCAATCCAAGGCGCCCCTCCGTCATGCCTTCTTCAACCCAAATCGTGCGGATGGCAACATTGAAGGCGGCATCGCCATTCGGATCGATCCAGCCCATCGCCCCGGTGTAGACATCGCGGGAAAATGGCTCGACCATGTCGATGATCTCCATCGCCCGCACCTTGGGCGCGCCGGTGATCGATCCGCAGGGAAACAGGACGCGCAGGATGTCGGCCGGGCCCAGGCCGGGCAGCAACCGCGCGCGTATGCTCGACACCAGCTGGTGGACGGTGGGGTAGGTTTCGACATGGAAGAGGTCGGGAACAGTGACCGTGCCAGCGCGCGACACGCGGGACAGGTCATTGCGCAGCAGGTCGACGATCATCAGATTTTCGGCACGCTGCTTGGCGTCGGCCTCCAGTTCCCGCGCGAGCGCGGCGTCGGTGGCGGGGTCGGCGGAACGGCGCGCGGTGCCCTTCATCGGCCGGGCGGTCAGTTGCCCGCGCACATTGGTAAAAAACAACTCTGGCGAGAAAGACAATATGTCATGCGCGCCCGTGCGGATGACGCCCCCGTACCCTGCGCGCTGGCGTGGCCGGATGGCGGCATAAAGGGCCATGATGTCGCCGGTGAAACGCACGGCGCAGGGAAAGGTAAGGTTCACCTGATAGATGTCGCCTGCGCGGATATATTCCTGCACCCTGTCAAAGGCGGCGCGATATGCCTGCTCGTCCACCAGCGGCTGCGGGGGTTCGATGCTTGCGGCGGCAGGATCGGGCAGAAGGCCAGGCATCAGCGCGGGATCGATCGGGCGATGCCCTTCAAACAGGCCGAACCACAGCAGCGGCATCGCGGACGCCCGGCCCCCATGGTCCGACGCGAGCTGGCGCAGTCGATCCTCGAGAACCAGTCCTGCCTCGTAGCTGATATAGCCAGCAGCATGCAGCCCCCTCTCCGCCGCCTCGGCGATGCGGTCGAGCGCGGGCTGAACGTCCTCAAGGGCGTGGGCGGCGATTATCTCGACCGGGTCGCGGTAAAGGCGCGCCGGTGCGGCTCCACGCTCTCGCGCGTCGTCAAACAGGACAAAGGCTTCGGAAGGACCGGGCAGTCGCATCGCGCCGTCTTAACAGGCTTTTGGACAGGCGAAAGGGCAACTGCGCTTTATGCGCCGTTGCGCTTCCAGCCGCCAGGCCATAGGAGCAGCGCATGAGCAATCCGCCACCCACCGACGCCACGCAACGGCCGCTGCGCCCCGCCCTTGCGCTGGCGCTGCGCGGCCGGTGTCCTGCTTGTGGCGGCGGTGCGATGTTCGCCCGGTTCCTGAAGCCCAGTCCGGCCTGCAATGCGTGCGGACAGCCATGGGACGTGTCGCAGGCGGACGATTTTCCCGCCTATATCGTGATCCTGCTGCTCGGCCACATATTGGTGCCGCTGATGATTGAGGTGAACAGCGCGCTGGCGATCCCATTGGGGGTGCAGGCCGCCCTGTGGCCGGGACTGGCGGTGATACTCGCGGCGCTGATGATCCAGCCGGTCAAGGGGGCGGTGATCGCCTTTCAGTGGACCCGGCGAATGGATGGCTTCGCTTGAGGGCGGATCGTCACGCTTACCCTCCGGCGGGCTGAGCGTCGCCCAGCCTTATCATCTCATCCCGGCTGGCGCAGGAAGTTGCGTTCCATGGCTTCGCGAAGATTGACGTCGATCGTCCGGCGCCCTTCGGCGCCATGGGTGACGACGGTGGTGTCGCAGGTCGCGACACAGACGCCCTTCTGAAAGGCCGCCGAACTGACCGTCCAGCTGGTACGGCCGATATGACCGATGCCGCAATGCACTTTGAACGGATAGGGAAAGTGCGATTCCTCGACGAAGTTCAATGATACGGCAGCCACCAGCCAGCGCACGCCCTGTTCCTGCGGATGACGGCCGAGATGATGGTGGAAACGGATACGCGCGGTTTCAAAGATGCCGGAGATGGCCACATTGTTGATGTGCCCCATCGTGTCGATGTCCTGGAAGCGCGTGTCCATGCTGGTGATGAAACTGTAGGCTTCGGGGCTCAAGCGCCAGGATTCGGGTTTTGCCATAGTCCTGCTTTCCAACCGTTATCCTCAAGCTCTTAGCCAGTGCGGGCGGGGATGCAATCGTTCGGCGAAAATTGGCCTAACTGCGACCTTTTTAGCACAGGTCAGCCGTCATGACGCGACGCGGAACGCTGTGTTTCCGTCAGGCGCGATGGACTTTGCGCGGACTGGTTCATAGCGTGCGCTGAATTGCCTTCACCCGCCGAGGATCCATGCGCCGCTACAGCCAGATCGCCATCTTCCTCCACTGGATCATCGCAGCGCTGCTCGCCTTCCAGATCAGCGTCGGCTGGGCGCTGGAGGATCTGGGTGCGCGCGGATTTGCGCTGTTTCAACTGCACAAATCCATCGGCATCACGATCCTTGTCCTGACGGTCGCCCGTGTGGCGGTGCGATACGGGCGGCCACGTCCCGCACCCGTCGAAGGCGGCTGGCAGGGCATGCTGGCCAAGGCGGTGCATGGGGGCCTGTACCTGTTCATGCTGGGCGCGCCCCTGACCGGCTGGGCGCTTGTATCGACGGCAAAGGTGAAGGTGCCGACGCTGATCTTCGGCATCATTCCCCTGCCCCACCTGCCGTTGCCAGCAGGTGCAGGCGATCCGGCCTCTGCTGCGCATGCCTTGCTTGCGTGGATCGGCATCGCCTTGATTGTCCTGCATGTCGCGGGCGCGCTGCGGCATCATGCCCTGCTGCGTGATGGACTGATCTGGCGGATGATGCCCGCGCGATCGCCGGTGCTGCTGCTTGCTTTGCCTGCCTTGATAGCGGCCGCGTTTCTGTTGGGAAGGCTGATCCTGCCTGCCTCAGCGCCCCAAGCCGTTGCCGCCCCCGAAAAAGTCGCCGCGGTGGAGGAGGCTGAACCAGTCAATATCGTCGCAGCAACGGATACGGATAATGCGGCTGGTGAGGCTGATCCGGCTCCATCAGAAAATGCGACGATGGTGGCGCCCATCGGTCCGCCGCCGTCATGGACGGTGCAACCGGGGGGAAGCATCGCCTTTTCCGTCGGCAACGGCAACGACAGCATCCAGGGCAAATTTTCCAGTTGGACCGCCAGGATCACCATGGATCCCGACCGCCCCGAAAGCGCGGACATAGATGTCGAGATCGACCTGGCGAGCGCCACCGTGGGCGATGCCTATCAGGATGGAATGCTTGCCGGTGACGAGTTTTTCGGCGTCGCGGCGCATCCCAGGGCGCGCTTCACCGCGAAGGGCGCTGAAAAAACGGGTGCGAACGGCTATCGCGCGGCAGGCGCCCTGACCCTGAAGGGTGTCAGCAAGCCCCAGGTGATCCGCTTCACCCTGTCAGGCAGCGGCGAAAAGCGGAAAGTGTCCGGTTCGGCCAGTATCGGGCGCACCTTGTTTGGCGTCGGCAATGGCGAAAGCAGCGCAGGGCTGGACCCCAAGGTCGCGGTTGATTTCCGGTTCGATGCCCAGGCAAAATAAGGGGGCGTGGATTTGCCATCCCAATTCTGCCAAAGCGTGAGGATGAGCGAAAAGCCCGAGAATCTACGCATCGAAGATGGAGTTTTCCTGGGCTTCGTCTTGCTGGTCTCGATCGCCTTCGCTTTGGTGATAGAGCCGTTTTTCGCCGCCATCCTCTGGGGCGTGATCGCCGCTATATTGTTCGGGCCGGTGAACCAGAATCTGGTGCGGCAGATGGCGGGACGGCGCAACAGCGCCGCCGGATTGACGCTGCTGCTGATCGTGGCCGTGGTCATCCTGCCCGCGATCATCCTGGGCGTGGCGCTGGTGCAGGAAGCAACGCTCATTTACGGCAAGATCCAGTCGGGTGAAATCGACATCGCGCGGACGTTCGACCAGTTCCAGTCGCGGCTTCCCGATTGGGCCACGGCATTGATGGCGCGATTGGGCATCACCGATTTCGCGACAGTTCGGGAAGCGATAAGCCGGGGCGTCGCCAACAGCTTTCGGTCGGTCGCGGCGCAGGTCTTCCTGATCGGGCAAGGCGCGTTCAGCTTCTTCATCGCGCTTGGCGTCACGCTCTACCTCACCTTTTTCCTGCTGCGGGACGGACCTGCGCTGGCCGCGGGGCTGGACCGCGCGGCGCCGCTGCGCACCTCGCACAGGCGGGCGCTGATGCAACAGTTCGTTCTCGTGACCCGCGCCACGATCAAGGGCAGCGTCGTCGTCGCGATCGTCCAGGGCATGATCGGCGGCGTGGTGTTCTGGGGACTGGGAATACAGGGGTCGCTGCTGTGGGGCGTGCTGATGGGGTGCTTCTCGCTGATTCCGGCGGTGGGGACGGGGCTGGTATGGCTGCCGGTCGCGCTCTATCTTCTGGCGACGGGAGCCTTCATCAAAGGCGTCATACTGATCGCCTGCGGCGTATTCATCATCGGCCTTATCGACAATATACTGCGTCCCATCCTGGTTGGGCGCGACACGCGCATCCCGGATTATGTGGTGCTCATAACCACATTGGGCGGGATCAACATGTTCGGCTTCAACGGCATCGTCATCGGGCCGGTGATCGCAGCGCTGTTCATCGCCACATGGAACATCGTGACGCGGATGCGGACAGGCGACGGGTTGGAAGGTCCGCTGACCCAGGATGAGCCGCCCTCTCCCGCGACGCCAGTTCGATGAGTATGCGGCGTACAGGCTGAAGCCATCCCGCGCCGCTTCGATGGCAAGGGAGCGTCAGGAGACGATCAGCCGGGTCAGGAGGATATGTTGTCCGCAATATCCTCGGCAAGCCGATCGAGTTCAGCGGGCAGTTCCTTCTTGCTGATCAATGCGTAGGCCAGATCCCCCTCCTGCCAGTAGGCAACGGTCTTTCCCGCGCGGGTGAGCACCGCAGGCTGCACCGGGGCCACATGATCGTCACGGACCGCGAACAGCGAGATCGGCCGGCTGATGCCGTTGGTGATCGTCATTTGCATGCTCGGGCCGCTGTCGGAGGGGAAAAGCTGCACCTCCGTAATATGCCAACCTCGGGGCAGGATGGGCAGGGCGATGCGTGCGGATGAGCCAACCTCTCCAGCGTTGTAAACAGTCGGCGGCGAGCGGCGCAGCTGCGCGCGCATTTCCGCCACCTGATGCGACTGCAAGGCTTCCTGAATGAAGGATTCTTCTGCCCGGCGGCTGTCGGCGACGAGCCCCTTGCCGACGACGAACCACCCGCCCGTCAGCACCAGCATCGCAGCGGCAATCCGGGACAGATAGGTCCATCGCGGCGTACGCATCAGCGATGCCGGAACCGGGGCGGAGGATCGAGGCCGACGAGCTGCGGCAGGGGCGGCAGGCGGGCGGAGGGGAGCATTCCTGCGATGGAATACGGCATCGAAATGGACCGAATTCTCGCCACGATTGGTCTGCGCAAACCCATGGCGCTCCAGGAGGCCGAATACGGCCTTCGCGTCGGCGCCGTAGCGGATCAGGTTGCGATCGTCGATCTCCACGACGGCGCCACGCGTCTGCGGCAGGGCGAGGATCGGCTCCAACCCCTGTAGAGCCGCATATTCAAATCCCTCGACATCGATCTTCACCATGATCGGCCGATCCCCGATAAGTTTGAGGAGACCAGGAAAATCGGCGATCGAAAGCGACATGATGCGCTCACCGGCTTCTATCGGTTCAGCGACGATGGAAAAGCGTCCGGAATGCCCCTTTGCACTGCTGTCGAGCAGGTCAGGCCGGGTCAGCGCCGCAACCGCCATGTTGAAGGGCAGGACGTTGGCGAAGGCATTAAGGCCGATATTCCGTACAAGCTTGGCAAAGGTGGTGAAGCAGGGTTCAAAAGCCACCACCAGCCCGTCCGGGCCTACCCGCTCCGCCGCGAAGAGGGTGAATATGCCGCAGTTTGCGCCGACATCGATGAAGCAGTCGCCCGGCTGAAGGCTCTCCACTTCGCCGGCAACCCGCTTGCCATATTTGCCCGAAACGCCAAGCAGATGGGTCCGGTCTCGGACATCGAACCCAAGCCGAACATCGCCATAGCTCGACCGGACCGGAGCGCCGTCCAGCAGCGCAGCGAAGGGCGACAGAAGACGCCACTTCCCGCGAAATCGGGGAAGTTTATGAACATAGAGGTTCAGGAACCAGGATCGAACCAGCTTTTTGTACGGCATCAGCGCACCTCATTTCCGTATCGAGCCTGAACTACGCGACGACACCCTCCCGCTGTGGGCTTCAGGGTTAATCCTGCTGCAAGCAGGGGTCCACCAACTCAGGCTGCATTGAAGTCGGGCAGCCCCATTTGTGCGGCGCAAGGAAGAATACGCACTTGGCGAGCTATCATGTGCGGCATGGTTCTGCCTGGACGGCCGCGGGCGGCTTCCTCACTGGCGGGCCGGAGAGCCAATGGCTCAGATCCCTCTGCAGCAGGTCCTGCAGGACAAGGATGTCCTCGCGATAAAATTCCCGGAGCATCTGCTGTAGTTCGGGGGTCAGAGGCGGGTAGCTGACGGGCGCCGCCATGGATGCGCGAAGCTTCGCAAAAAGGGGAATGGAACGGAGCGGATCGAGAATCGGTCGCATGGGTTGCAGGAAGCGGCGGAGCGGCAGCGGCAGCATGGGGCTCGCGCTGTCATTCTGACGGCTGGCGACCTCTTCCGCCGCGATATGCACGGGCACGCCGATATGGGCGCAGACGCGGGCAATTTCCTGCTCTGGCGACTGCAACAGGTCATCATAGAGGATCACATGGATCTGCTCGCGCGGATAGTGGAGCAGGAAGCGACCCAGATGCGCGCCATATAGTCCTCCTGACAGGAAACGCGATCGCTCGGGATTGGCGTGCTCCAGATATTGCCGGGGGTCGCCCTTCACCCATCCGCGCCGGAACAACATGCAATAATCCGAATAGGCCCGCTGCACCGGATCGCGCAGCTGGACGATCAGGCGAGCGTCGGGAAGCGCATCGGCCATTCGCGCCGCGGCCTGTGGATGGGCAAGATAGTCCGCTGACTTTTCCCCGACGATCCGGCCGGCAGGGGCGGGATCGAACAGCGACGCATACCATTGGGGACCGCGCTCATATTCCGAACTGAAATAATGGGGTTCGGCCTTGGGCAGCCAGAGCTGCGGATGACTGCGAAGCTGATGGGCGATCCAGGTAGTTGCGCCCTTGACGGCGCCGATCACGATAAAGGCTGGCTGGCGATCAGTCATGGTCGTTCGATATACCCTTGCATTCGTGGACTAGGCAGTGCCCTCCCCCAGCTGAAGGCCGCGCATTTGCGAGCATTTCCCGACGCAACGCTGCCTCGGACATCCGACATTCTCGCCCCTTCCCGGCGATGCGCATCCCCGGGAATTTTGGCCAAGCTAGATGACTATCGGCGCGGCGGCAGTTGTTCATCGGTACAATCCCGGGAGGGTTAGCTTATCCCCCATCCGGGCAAGGGAGGCTCCGATAAACTCCGCCGCTATCCGAAAGAGTAGATGGCGCGCGCGCCGCAAGTTCATGAGTATAGGTCGCGAAATGGTGCCACCGATTTCAAAGACTTCGCCCTAATATGGGCTGATCCCCGGCTTCGCAGGGGTGAACGATCAAACGCTGGAGCAGATTGGCCCAGGATGAACCCATCGCATCTCTTCGCCCGCTTTTGCGGCCGCTGCCGCAGCAGCGAACCGGTATCCACAGGGACGCTGCCCGTTCAGCCTGAAATGGCATGAAAATCATCGTCGTCGCCAGCCTTGCATATTCGCTGGTCAACTTCCGCGGCCGCCTGATCGCCGCGATGATCGAAAATGGGCATGAGGTCGTGCTGTGCGCCCCCGATCATGACCCAGAGGTCGAGGCAAGGCTGAGGTCAATGGGCGCAACCTATCGGCAGATGCCGATGGCCCGCGCCGGGATGAACCCTTTCATCGACATCGTGACGCTGGCATGGCTGGTCCGCTGTTTCTGGCAGGAACGCCCGCAGGCCGTGCTGGCCTATACACAAAAGCCCATCATCTACGGCGGCATCGCGAGCCGGTTTTTCCGCAACATCGACTTTTACGCCATGGTGAGCGGCCTTGGCCACATGTACAGCGAGGGCGGGTCCCGCCTGCTGGCCAGCGTGCGCGTGATGGTGTCCATTCTCTATCGGCTGGCGATCCGCGACGCGAAGGCGATATTCGTCTTCAACAGCGACGACCGCGGCGAGATGCTGCGCCACGGCATCATCACGCCCGACTGCCCGGTCATACAGGTGCCAGGTTCCGGCGTGGACCTGTCTCATTATGCCCAAGCGCCCCTGCCGGACGGGCCGCCGGTGTTCCTGATGATCGCACGGCTGCTGCGGAACAAGGGTCTCATCGAATATGTCGAGGCCGCGAAGACCGTGAAGGCACAGTTCCCGGAGGCGCGCTTCCGGCTGCTGGGGCCGCTTGATGAGAATCCAGCGGCAGTTACCCGCGCGGAAATCGAGCAGTGGCACAATCGCGGGATCATCGAATATCTGGGCGAAACACGCGACGTGCGCCCCCATCTGGCGAGGGCGAGCATATTCGTGCTGCCCAGCTGGTATCGCGAGGGGCTTCCCCGCACCATATTGGAAGCCATGTCCGTGGGGCGCGGCGTCATCACGACCGACATGCCGGGCTGCCGCGAGCCGATAGATCAGGGCATCAACGGCTTTGTGGTCGAACCGCGCAGTGCCAAGGCGCTCGCCGATGCGATGCTCCGCATTTGCAACGACCCTACCCTGCCCGCCAGCCTCGCTCAGGCCGCGCGCCGGACGGCAGAGCAGGATTACTCAGTCGAAAAGGTGAACGCCCTGCTGCTTTCGACCATGAAGATGGACCGCAACGCCACCGATCGCGCGGAAAGGCCAGCCATGAACGCCCAACTCGTCGCCGGAGAATTGTGATGGGGGCAAGACGCATAGCCGATGTCATGCTGGCATCCACCGGGCTTGTTCTGCTCGCGCCGGTAATGGCGATCATCGCCGGCTCCATACGGCTGTTCGACGGCCCGCCAGTTTTGTTCAAGCAGGCCAGGGTGACCAAGGGAGGCAAGCTGTTCAAGGTTGTCAAATTCCGCACGATGAATGACGGACGCGACGCAGAGGGGCAATTGCTGCCCGACCGAATGCGGACGACGGCGCTCGGCCGTTTTCTCCGTCGCTCCCGCCTCGATGAACTGCCGCAGCTCTGGAACATCCTGATTGGGGAGATGTCGCTGATCGGACCCCGCCCGCTTCTTCCGCAAACCATCGCCGCCGCTGGAAAAAAGGGGCAATTGCGGTGCGCGGTGCGGCCGGGGCTGACCGGCTGGGCACAGGTCAACGGCAACAGCCTGCTCGACGATGACGACAAGATCGCGCTGGACCTCTGGTACATAGAGAACCGCTCTCTCCGGATCGACCTTGTCATTCTTGCTCGCACCATCGGAGTGGCCCTGCGCGGCGAACGGTTCAACCTGCGGCTGAAAGGGAGCGCATGAAGGCCATACTCGTAGGTGCGGTTGAAAGTAGCAGGATCGCCTTGAAGTGCCTGGCCGCCTCCCCCCGCTGGGATCTGAAGGCAGTATTCACGCTGCCACCCGACCTTGCGGGCCGCCATTCGGATTTCGTCGATCTGTCTGCGGATTGTGAAAGCGTGGGAACGCGGATCGTGCACACCGCCAACATAAATTCCGACGCGGCGCTACAGGCGATCCGCGCAATGGAACCGGACTATATCTTCGTTATCGGCTGGTCGCAGATTTGCGGCGCGGATTTCAGGGCCACGGCGGGCAAAGGCGTGGTCGGTTATCACCCCGCGCCACTGCCACGCCTTCGCGGACGGGCCGTGATCCCCTGGACTATCCTGCTGAATGAACCGATCTCCGCCTCGTCGCTCTTCCTGATTGATGAAGGGGTCGATAGCGGCCCACTGCTGGGGCAGCGCTACTTTCACCTGTCCCCGGACGAGACCGCAGCCACGCTATACGCCAAGCATATGGCGAAGCTGGACGAGATGCTGCCGCCGGTGCTGGAGGATATCGCAAGCGGCTCGCCGCAACTTACTGTCCAGGATGAACGAAACGCGACCTATGCGGCGCGCAGACGGCCGGAGGACGGGCTGATCGACTGGACGCAGCCCGCAGCGGCGGTCTGGCGTTGCGTCCGCGCCTGTGGCGATCCCTATCCGGGCGCGTGGACGATCCTTGGCAATGACCGGATCGTGATAAAGACGGCCGTTCCCGTGCTCCTCCATCATCATGCCGCAGCCATGGCCGGACAGATTGTCGAACGAGGCGAAGGGAATTTCACGGTGAAGTGCGGGGACGATCAGGGTCTGCTGGTGTCGCAATGGCAGACGACGCGGGAATCGCCCTTGCCCAACCATGCCGTGCTGGGACGGCCAAAGGCGGAAGCGGCATGACCATGATCGACACTGTCCAGCGCGCGCTGGTGATCGCTCCCCATCCCGACGACGAAGTGCTGGGGTGCGGTGGAACGATCGCCCGGCTGGTCGCGCTGGGCCGCCATGTCGAGGTCGCCATCGCCACACGGGGCAGGGAGCCGCAGTTCGATGCCGGTCAGGTCGAGCAGGTGCAGGCCGAAGCCCGGCGGGCGCATGCGCTGCTGGGCGTCACGCGAACGCATTTCCTGGACTTTCCCGCCGCCGAGCTTGACCGCATCCCGCGCGCGGAACTGAACCGGGGCATCGCGGAACTGGTTGCCCAGTGCCGCCCCGATGCCCTGTTCGTCCCCTTCGCGCACGACCTGCATTTCGATCACGGGCTGATCTTCGAAGCGGCAATGGTGGCGGCGCGGCCCGTCGGCGCCCAATATCCTGCCCGGATACTGGCCTATGAGACGGTGTCGGAAACCAACTGGGCGGCACCCTATCTGACACCCGCCTTTCAGCCGAACCTGTTCATCGACATCAGCGACCATCTCGACCACAAGATCGAGGCGTTCGGCTGCTTCGCGTCCCAGGTGCGCCCCTTCCCCAACGAACGGTCCCCCGAAACCTTGCGGGCGCTGGCACAGGTCCGGGGCAGTTGCGTCAGCAAAAGAGCCGCCGAAGCCTTCGTCATGATCCGGGAGGTGTCCTGAAATGGACATGGCCACCACAAGCCACAGGGAAGTCCCCGCATTGTCAGGCACACAGTTCGAGCGAGGAACGCCGGAAGGCCGGTCGCTGCGCATGATGCTCAGTTCAGCGGGTCGGCGCGTCGGCCTGATGCGCAGCTTTCGACAATCGGCGGGCTTGTTGGGCGCGGACCTGACCATGTTCGCGTGCGACCTGACCCCCGAATGGAGCCCCGCCTGCATCGAAGCGGACAAGGCGTCCGCAGCCCCGCCAGCGGAGAGCGAAGAGTTCATCCCCGCGATGCTCGACATCTGCAAACGCGAACAGATCGGCCTTGTCGTGCCGACGATAGATACCGAACTTCTGGCCTACAGCAGGGCGCGGGACCAGTTTAGCGCGATAAACTGCCATGTCGCGGTAGCGGACGAACCGCTCGTCCTGATGGCGCGCGACAAGTTGGCGACGGCGCTATTCCTGACGGAGGCAGGCCTCCGTTCGCCGCGCACCATCGCGGCAGAGGAATTTCTGAGCGGCGAGGCCGATCTTTCCCTGCCGCTACTCGCCAAGCCCCGGCATGGCAGTTCCAGCCGCGGCATCATGATGGCGCAGAATCGCGAAGATGTGCTGGGTCTGGACAAGAGCGAGCCTTACATCCTGCAGGAATATCTGCACGGCCGCGAATTCACGGTCAGCCTCTATTTCGACGGCGAAGGACAGCTGCAATGCGCCATCCCGCACGAGCGGCTGCGGGTGCGTTCGGGCGAGGTCGAAAAAGGCGTGACGGTGCGCGACCCGTCCTTGTCCGACATGGCCTGGCGGCTTGGCAAGGCGCTGCACGGCGCACGCGGCGCCATGTGCTTTCAGGTGCGGGTGGACGAAAACGGGCAACCTTCCATCTTCGAGATCAACGCCCGCTTCGGCGGCGGCTATCCGCTGGCTCATCAGGCGGGGGCGCAGTTCGCCCGGTGGATGCTGGAGGAGCGGCTTGGGCTGCCTCGAACGGCGAACGATGATTGGCAGGAGGGCGTGCTGATGCTGCGTTTCGACGATGCGGTCTTCGTCTGACGCACGCCCACCACGGTCGGGTTCCTTCAACCGGATCTTGGTCTTCGATCTGGACGACACGCTCTATCTGGAACGCGACTATGTATTGAGCGGCCTCAACGCAGTGGGCCAATGGGCGGCTGGCGCGCTGGGGATCAATGGCCTTGGCGAGGTGATGCGCGGCCGTTTCGACGCGGGCTGCCGCACCAGGATTTTCGACCACAGCCTGAAAGACATGGGGCTGGAAGCTCATCCCGAGACAATCGGCAGAATGCTGGCCGCCTATCGCCAGCATCGCCCGACGATAAGGTTGGCTCCAGACACGGAGCAATTTCTTGCAAGCCGCGATGACGCAACCGGCTTTGCCGTCATCACCGACGGTTTCCTGGATGCGCAAAGGCGCAAGATCAGGGCGTTGGGCCTGTACGGGCGGGGCATCCACCTTGGCATATGCACCGACAAATGGGGTCGGGAGTGCTGGAAACCCAACCCTCGCGCCTTCGAGCATGTCGAACAGTGGTTCGGGCGGTCAGGGCGGGACCTGACTTATGTCGCGGACAATCCATCAAAGGATTTCAACGCCCCCCGGCTGCTGGGATGGAACACGGTCCAGATCGCACGGCCCGAGCGCATACATGTGTCGGTGACAACGCATGTGCCAGCCGACAGGATCATCGAGTCCCTCGAAGAACTCTGATGATCTCGACTACTTGCCAGTAGCTTCATTCCACGGCGCGACACTGATCGCCCGGCGCAGGTAAAACCCCAGCCCCACCAGCCAGATCGCAGCGAAAAGCAGATGGGCGATGTTCGCGCCCATTGGCCCAATCCACAGGACCAGCGGGAAAACGGCGCAATAAAATGCCAGCGTGCAGGCCATCACCGTCCGCAGAAGCGACCGCTGGTCCCCCAAGGCAAGCAGTCCGGCGCGGCTCGCCGACCCGCTCATGGTCAGGGTAACCGCCAGTATCTGCACGATGAGCAACGGCACGGCTCCGGCGAAATGCGGGCCAACGGCGATCCGTACCATCGGCTCACCCACAAACAGCACGGCAAGGAAGCAGCAAGCGCCGAAGGCCGCGAGCAGCAGTTCGGTCTGGACGAGCACGCGAACAAAGGCGTGGCGCTTGCCCGCCGCCGCGATCCTGCTGAGATCGGGATAGACCACCGCCTGCACTTGCGCTCCGACCTGCATGACGACCCGGCTGATGCGCTTGGCGATATGGAACAGGCCTGCGCTGGCCGGGTCGGCGAGCCATCCAACGATCAGCGTGTCCACCGACTGCGCGCTCGACCATAGGGTAAGCGAGAAGTTCGCCCCGAGCGCGAAACGCCAGATGCCCGGAAAGCGGCTGCTGATCCCCTGGGCGCGGGCCTTCAGCAGTTGTCGAAACCCGGGCCGAGGCAGCAGGCGCACCGCAAAAGCGAAATTGACGAACGATCCCAGAATCTGGGTGATCGTCCATATGAGAATAAGCTCGAACAGCCCGGCTCCGGCCACATAAGCGCCCGCCACGCAGAGCAGGCGAACCAGCGCGTTCACCACCTGAATGGTCGCGATCGCCCGATATTGACCCGCGAGCCGAAATATGGCGGTCGAGACGCCATTGAAATTGAACAGCAGCGAGGTGGCGAACAACAGCGTGTAGCCAATATTCTGAAGAGAAATGTCGAACAGCAAATATCCGGCGATCGCCAGGCCGCTGGCGATAAACCAGGCCGCAACGCCACCGCCTATATCGAGCAGCCAGCCGAACTTGAGCAGCTTGAAGTAGGATGCCTGGTCACTTTCAAGATCGATTGTCGCGCCGCTGCGTATCAACGGTTGCCATGATTGAAAGCTGAGCAGCCGCTCGCACGCCTGTCCCAGCGCAAGGATCATGGCGAAAACGCCATAGGGCGCGGGGGTGAGAAGCCGCGCGACAAGGGCGATGGACAAAAGCGTCAGCGCCAGCGTCGCCGCGGTTCCGGTCAGAAGATGGAATACCGCCTTCACCCGCCTGTGAGCCAGGGCATCGCGCAGTCGGACCGGGGAGAAGGTCATTTTCAAACGAAATCCGCCCGCATTCATCGGCAGCTCACCTTCACCCCTGCTTTTCGAACCTTATCATGAGGCTAAAGGGTGAAAGGCGCAGCTTCTCTGTCGTCTTACTCCTAAATAACTCTCGTGAGTGGAGAAAAGCGAAATGGCGGCGCGCATTGTGGCATTCGGCGCGCCGCCCTGTTCACAAGGGCTGTCTGGGGCAACCCGTCAGACGAGAATGAAATCCGATGCCGTGAAGTTGGCGGCGGTCAGCGAGGCTGTCGGATCGGCAACGTCGATACTGAACTTCGCTCCTGCCGAGGTGACGACGTCCAAAAAGACATTTCCGCCCGCGCCGTCGCGCGCGAACACCGTTCCCAGTCCGCCACCCGCCGCATATTTGGTGACCCCCAGCTTTTCCAGCACGATGCGATCCACGCCATCCTGGAAATCCTCGATCCGGTCGCCACCGTCCAGCGCGCCCGCGCCCTTGAAGACGAACCAGTCCGCGCCAGCCCCGCCCCAGAGCCTGTCTGCACCCGCTTCGCCATTCAGCTTGTCGAACCCGGCATCGCCATACAACCGATCCGCGCCAGCGCCGCCCAACAGCATGTCGTCGCCGTCGCCGCCGTAGAGGATATCGTTTCCAGCCTCCCCATTCAGGGAATCGGCGTCCCGGCCGCCGTCGAGGAAATCGTTGCCCCCACCCGATTCCAGAATATCCCGGCCATCGCCGCCGTAGAGCTTGTCTGCGCCGGTTTCGGAATCGAGGATATCGTCGCCGCTGGCGCCTGACAGATAATTGTTGCCGTCGCCGCCATCGACGCGGTCATTGCCGTTGCCGCCAAAAAGGTGGTCGTCGCCCGACTGGCCCTTCAGCTTGTCGTTGCCATCCTCGCCATAGATCCAGTCATTGCCAGCGCCTCCAGCGACAGCCTGGCTCGTCAGCTTGCCGGTGGCCGGGTTGATCTCGTTCAGGAAACCGTCGTCGCCAGCCCCGGCATAGATGATGTCATCCCCCGGCCCTCCATCGATATAGTCGCGGCCGCCGCCTGCATAAATGGTGTCGTTCCCGATACCTCCCAATATCTGGTCGTGCCCATCGGCGGTTTCGATCCTGTCGTTACCGTCCCCGCCATCGATAATATTGTTACCCAGACCGCCGTAAATGCGATCGTGGCCAGCGCCGCCGTCGATCCGGTCATTGCCATCCTCGCCCCAGATCTGGTCGTCGCCAAGGCCGCCTTTGAGATAGTCTGCCCCTGCTTCCCCATGGAGCACATCGTTACCATCGCCGCCATCGATGTAATCGTCCCCGGACCCGCTCCACAACTGATCATGGCCTGCCAGTCCATATATGCTGTCGGCCGATGCCGTTCCCCTGATGATGTCATTGCCGCTAGTGCCGTTAAATTTTGCCATTCACCCGCTCCTGAAACAGGCCTGCACGCTTTCAGATCACGCCAGACCGATAGTCATTTGCTCAGGCTAATGGGAAATATGTGTTTATTGAATTGCCGGGTGAAACCGGGTTCCCACCGGCCTGTGGAGCATGAACGCGGGCAAACCGTCCGCTCTCCCCCATATTTTGCATTTCGGTCCAATGACTTCAAGGAAACGCTGCCGGCTTCACACGGCCAAGCGACCGTACTCCGACCAAGAATCAGCATCGTCTAGAGGTGGCAAAAACGGGCTACCCCGTTCAGGCAGCGGCGGTCCTCATCGCTCCTGCCAGGACTTGCTTTGGAACAATCGCCTCCAGGGCCGCGCGTTCCCATTCGATCAGGATGCGGTCGATGGTGAAACGCTGCGCGGATATGCGCGCCGCTTCGGACAGACGGCGGCGCTGCTCCGGGTCGGCGCACAGTGCAGCAATTGCCTCACCCAGAGCAGGTACGTCGCCATCGGGAACCAGCAGGCCGCTGATCCCGTCGGCGATCATTTCGCCCGGTCCCCAGCGACAATCGAAGGAAATCGTCGGGATGCCCGCCGCCATGGCTTCGCCGACGACTATGCCCCATCCTTCAAAGCGTGAGGAAAGGACAAAGATATCGGCCTCGCGCAGCCAGGCCCCATGTTCCTGCGTGACGCCCGGCATCGCCACGCGGTCGCCCAGGCCAAGCGCATCCCGCTGCGCTTCGAGCCTGGCGCGCTCAGGCCCCTCGCCCCAGATGACGAGCGACCAGCCGGGGATCCGGGGCGCCGCACGGGCAAAGGCCTCCAGCAGCAGGTCGAACCCCTTTTGCGGCACCAGCCGACCGACGGCGACAATCTGCCTGCCGCCTGGCCGTGGGCCTTCCGTCCCGACCGGAGCATAAGTGGGGTTGGGAATGACCCATTGGCGACGGCGCATCGTCTTGGGAAAATATTGCATCGCGCCTTCTGTCATCGTCACCAGCCCATGCGCGCGCGCATAGGCATAGCGGCGCAGAGCCGACCAGAACGCGCCGGGATGTTGCATGGCGGGATTGTTGCGCTCCGACACGATCACCGGGATTCGGAGCGGCCTTGCGGCAAGGACGCTGACGACATTGGTTCGCGTCAGGAAGCTGACGACCAGATCCGGGCGGGCGCTTGCCAGCCCCCTGCGGAGCGCCCTGACGCGATTGATGACCGTCACCGCCGCCTGCACGATCGGCAAGCGGCCAACAGGATGGCCCAACTGCCTGATGCTCACCGCCGGGTCATGCGGATAATAGGGTGGAGCGCCCGGTTCTTCGAAGGCGAACAGGCTGACCGTCCAGCCCGACCGGCTGAAATGATTGCACAGCAGGCTGACGATATGTTCCGATCCGCCAGCGCGCAGGCCGGGCAGAACGAAGGCAATGGACTTGCCTATGGATGGGGCGTTCGCCGGGATCGATGTCGTCATGTTCGCATAGTGCGGCGTTCACCGTCCCAAATCCATGGCGCTTGCGTATTACTGCCAGTCGGCTTCGCGACCATGCGGCTTAACCAGTGCAACGCGCCGCTCGCATTTGGGCTAATCCCTATTGGCCTGCTTCCTAGCCAAGCGCCCACTTCATGCTGCCGCCACACATTGTAGGTTCAAAGCCATGATACTCGCAGCAACGCAATTTTTCTCGCGCCCGGCAGAAGCCCTTCCGCAGCAGGTGGAGGACGCCTTCTTCAGTTCCATCAAGAACCCGAACAACACGTTCAAATGCACGTGGGGCGGACGGTTCGAGCAGCTTGACGACCGCCTTGTGCAGGCGGTGAAAGCACGGCGGCTGGATGTGCAGGAACTATTGGATGTCGGCGTTTCTTCGGGAACCACGACGCTGGACCTGTGCGACGCCCTGAAACGGGCAGGCTATCGGCCCCGCATCACCGGCACCGATTATGCCATTCACGCCTGGATCGTCCCCCTCGGCAAGCGGTGCGCGGCGCTGCTCAACACCGAAGGCCAGCTTTTGCAGGTGGATCTGTTCGGCCGGTCGCTACAGCCCTGGCGCCGCCGCCTCGACTATCTGACCGGCATGTGGCTTGTCCGCCCCGTCCTTTCTCACATCCTGGGCCGCCTGGCGGCGCGCAAGCTGCGCGAGGGCGCAGGCGTTCGCAAGGTCGAGCTGGTTAGCCCGCGCATCCGTAACCATGGCCTCATCACGATCATAGAGGACGATGTGCTCGCCCCCCGCGACGCCTTTGCGGCGCGTTTCGATCTGGTGCGCGCGGCCAACGTCCTCAACCAGAATTATTTCGCTGAAGCCGACCTCAGGAAAGCTGTGGATAACCTGCGTTCCTACCTGAAAGGTCCGGGGTCGCTGTTGTTCATCGTGCGCACGCTGGCGTCGGGCGAACATCATGGGACGCTGTTCGAAATGAGCGAGAGCGGTACGCTTGCGGTCGTGGAACGGGTCGGCGCCGGATCGGAAATAGAAAAGCTGCTGGCCACGGCTTGAGCGAGGCGGCTTCGGGAGTCCCTATGAAATTACTCCACGTCATAACCGCTTTGAACGTCGGAGGCGCGGAAACCATGCTCGCAAGGCTGGTGGATCATGAACGCATGCAGGGTGGCGCGATACAGCCATCGGTCGTGTCGCTGATGCCTCCGGGAGCCGCCGGAGATCGCATCCGCGCGAGCGGCGTCCCCCTTCATCATTGCGGCATGAAGGGGGCCACAGACCTGCTCCCCGGACTGGCCCGCCTCCGCGCCCATATCAACCGGGAACGGCCAGACCTCATCATGGCGTGGATGTACCATGCTCATCTTGCGACCAGGCTTGCGACATTGCTGCGGCCGGGCAATGCGCCGGTGATCTGGAACGTGCGCCACAGCATCGACGATCTGGCGCAGGAAAAGCCCATGATGCGCGCCATCGTCCGCACCGCGGCATTATTTTCGTCCTGGCCGCGCATGATCATATACAATTCCCATGCAGCAGCAGCGCAGCACCGGCGGCTGGGCTTTCACGCCGAACGGACGATGGTCATTCCCAACGGTTTCGACTGCGACCTTTTCCGGCCCCGGCAGGAAGCACGGGACCGGCTTGTCCGCGATCTCGGCATCGCTCCCGGCGCGCTGATCGTCGGCATGGCGGCGCGCAATCATCCGATGAAGGATGCGGCCAACCTGGTCGAGGCGGTCCTGCGCGCCCGGGAGAGGGGTGCGGATGTTCACCTTCTGCTTACCGGCCAGGGGATGGATAGCCCTACCGAGCCACTTCAACATCTGCTGGCCGCCCTGCCTGCCGACCGACTGACCTTGCGAAGCCATGACCGTGCGCTGGAGGAATTGCTGCCGGGGCTCGATATACTCGCGCTGCCTTCTGCCTGGGGGGAGGGATTTCCCAACATATTGGGGGAAGCAATGGCATGCGGCCTGCCTTGCATCGCGACCGATGTCGGGGACAGCGCCTGGATTATCGGAAAGAGCGGGATCATCGTTCCGCCGCGCGATCCGGCGCGGCTGGCCGAAGCGATCATCACCATGGAAAGGCTCGGCCCCGATGGCCGCCGCCGGTTGGGCGAGGCCGGACGGGCGCGCATTCAGGACCAGTTTTCAATGGGACAGATAGCAGCGCGCTACCAACAGCTTTATCAGCATGTACGCAGCCCATTGCTTGAGGAACGGGAAACCGCCGCCCCACCACGCCAGGCAAAGGTAATGTAGATGCTTCAGGTCTTGCCCGCTTCCTCCTCGCTTTCCCAATCTGCTGCGTCCGTGCGTAGCGACAGCGAAGATGCTGCCCCGGTCCGCATCTGCTTCCCATTTGGAGGGGGCGTCGTCGGGGGCAGTCATATCTCGGCGACCAAACTCATCCGACAGCTTGATAGAAGCCGTTTCTCCCCGCTCATCGTCCTGCATTACGGTTCAGGCCAGTTCGCCGATTTCCTCCGATCCGAAGGACTGGAGTTCGTCACCCTTCCCGACACACGGTTTTTCGGCAATTCGGCGGGCGTTCCCAAGGAGACCGGAACCGGCAACGGGGTTGGCGCCTTGCTGGATCAATGGCGCATGGCCCGCTTTCTGCGACTGAACGATGTTCGCATCGTCCACACGAATGAGGGCGCGATGCATGCCAGCTGGGCACTGCCAGCACGATTGGCCGGAGCCAGGATGCTCTGGCACCATAGGGGCAGTCATGATGCGCGCGGCGTGCGCCTGCTCGCGCCGTTCGCGGCGGATCGGATCGTGGGGGTATCGGCCTTTGCATTGTCGGAGGTGCGCCGATTGAAGCGGACGGCGCGCAAAACAGCGGTGATCTACAGCCCATTCGACGCCGATGCCGAACCGATCGACAGGGCGCAGGCGCATCTGGCGCTGACATCGGAACTGGGCGTCGATCCCAACACCCGCCTTCTGGGCTTCTTCGGTCACTTCATCGACCGAAAACGGCCGCTGATGTTCGTCGAAATGCTGGCGCATATCGCCCGGATGCAGCCCGACCTGCCCGTGATGGGATTGATGTTCGGCCTGCCCCTCATGGACGGAATAGACGAACAACTGGCGCAGAAAGCGAAAGCAGGTGGCGTTTCCGATCGCCTGCGTCTGATGGGATTTCGCTATCCGTCGGCTGTGTTGATGGCAGGGTGCGACATCCATGTCGTGACCGCCGTCCATGAACCCTTTGGGCGGTCGCTGATCGAAGCGATGTTGCTTGGTACGCCCGTGGTAGCCGCCGCTTCGGGCGGAAATATCGAGGCGATCGATCACGGCGTGACTGGCATGCTGGTCGAGCCGGACGACCCCGCCGCCATGGCCCGTTCAATCGTGGAACTGCTGAATCACCCGGATCGGCTGGACAGGATCGCCGCACAGGCGCTTGTCCATGCCAGCCGCCGCTATAGCGTGGACCAGCATGTGTCGCAGGTCGCCGCCATCTACCAGTCGCTTCTCGACAGCGAGCCGCAGCGGTTGCGGAAACCACGGTGAGCTCCAATGCAGTCGCTGCCCTGGGTGTCGGGATCGCTGCGCTGCTGGTAATACCGTTCGTCAATCCGTTCGACATGAGCGGGCAACCGGACGGGGCGGATAAGGATCGGGACGGAAAATCGGTACTGCCTGAAGTGCCGGGCGCCGAAGCCTTTCCCGGAGCAGAGGGTTTCGGCCGACGTGCGCGTGGAGGGCGCGGCGGCATGATAATCCCCGTCACCACCCTTGCAGATCACGGCCCCGGTTCCCTGCGCGCCTGCATCGAGACGAAGCGGCCACGCATTTGCGTCTTCCGCGTGAGCGGCGTGATCCGCTTTACAACCGAACGCCCGGTGATCGCCCATCCCTATATCACGATCGCGGGCCAGACGGCTCCAGGCGGCGGTATAGTGATTGCCCATGCCGGTGGTGCGGACGGCTACACCCCCATTGTCGTCAAGAATACGCATGACGTCATCATTCGCCATATCCGCGTACGAACAGACCTCAATGGCAAGGCGCGCAGAAGCAATGGTTCGTTCCTGTTTGAAAACAGCCGTAACGTCATATTCGATCATGTCAGCGGCGCTTGGGCGCTGAGCCAGATCATGACCGGATCCCGCGTGAATGATAATATAACGGTTTCCAATTCAATCTTCACGCAGAGCATTCCGCGAGACGACAAATGCGCGGTGCTTGCCTCTCATCCTGAAAGACCACAGAAGATCAGCTTCATCCGCAACATATGCGCGCACAACGGCAGTCGAAATCCAGATGTGAACTTCATGCCGGAATCCTGCGTCGAAATAGTCAATAATATTCTTTATAATGCTCAATCGCGCTTCACCGAAGTCCGTGAAGCATTTGGCGGATCGTCGGTCAATATCGTGGGAAATTATTACAAAAATGGTCCGAACAAAGGCTATAATCTCGCCGCCGTTGACCGCATAATTTACAACAAGGCGGGCCAGTCAGAGATATTTATTTCCAACAACCTGTTGGATGGCGTTCCCCGGCTCAATACAAAGGATATCAACGTCGCACTGGTGAAACGTCCCGCTTGTCCCCTAAGCGTTCGGGCGGTTCCGGCCAAGGATGCCTATATACAGGCGCTCGACCGGGCGGGCGCTTTTCCCCGCGACGGACTGGACCTGCGCACCGTCGCCGAGGTGAGGGAGCGCAAGGGAGCGATCCTGCGCGATCCGAAGATGCTGAACGGACCTCGCCCCCTGCCCCCGATCACGCCGGGCGAGCCCTATCTGGACCTGGACGATGACGGCATGGCCGACAGCTGGGAACGCGCCAACGGAATGGATCCCCGGCGCAACGACGCCTGGGAAGACACCGACAATGACAACTGGCTGAACCTCGACGAGTTTCTGGACTTTGCCCATCGTGAAGCCATGGCCGGACGGCAGATCAACTGACGTCCGTTTCGATCAATATTGCAGGCGTATCTCTGCTCCGACGATGCGGCGATCGAAATCGTCGAAAGCCCTTGTGCTTTCACGACTGGCGATGCGCCCGGTCAGCGCGAAGGACATGTTGCGGTTCACCAGATATTCTATTTCCGCCACGCCCGCGATGGTCCGCTCATGCTGCGCAGTGCCGATGAAATTGCTGCGACGATAAATCACCGAAGCCTGCCAACGCAGATTATGATAGACTTCATTCTGCACGCCCGCCCGGAATCTTGTATCGGTCCGCGCCTGCGCGCCGTTTCGGACGGTGGCTACATCACCCCGGAACCCGTCAAGCGTGAACGCCCATCGCGGCGAAGGCGTGTAGACCAGTCCGGCGGAAACCGACAATCCGGTCCTGCTGTCGAACCGGGCGTCTTCGGGGTTGAATCGGAACACGCCTACCGCGGCCTCGCCCCGGATCAGCCCGCCAGGCTCGAACGAAACGCCCGCCCGCGCCCCGTAAGTCTTTGAATTGCGGTTGACGCCCGACGCGTCCACCGCCAGCCGGAAATCCCTTACCGCGATAAAGCCTTCGCCAAAGACGTTCATCATCCCGCTCACCCGGTAGCCGAGCCGGGCGGAACCGGAATATTGATTGAAGTCCCGCTCTGCATCGACGGGCGCGAGCGCGTTATTCTTGAGCGCGCTGCCCTTCAAACCGATCGTGAAGCGCGCGCCGCTATGGGTGTAGCCCAGATCGCCCTGCCACTGATCATATCTGCGCGGCGACGTGCCCACGCCAACCAGGGATTCGGGCACGCCGCGTTCTTCGACCAGCCGCGTCCAGCCCACGTTGGCGGAAATGCTGTCGCTGCCCGACACGCGGAACACCCCCCCAGGCTTGTGTTCAATCCTTCGGAATTCTCTGTTTCATTCTTGAAATAACGCCGCACCACTCCCCGCGCCTGCGCCGCCAGCTGAAATTTGTCGTCGCTCAGTTTCAGGTTGAGCCAGGGCGAAATGGTCAGGCGCTCGTCATCGATCTCATTCGAGGGCAGCGCATAGATATTGGAATCATATTCCAGCCTGACATCGGTGCCGAGATAGGCCGATATTCTGCCCAGTTGCACCGCCTTCGCCTCATATTCTTCCGGCGTTTCCAGCAGCGGCGTCGCCCTGTCGAGTTCCTGGGCCATCGCCGGACAGGCGATGGCAGCCAACATTACGCACGAGCAAAGCGGGATGAAGCGCGTAGGGCTCAAAACCATTTCTCCACGACTTTAATGGTGTCACCCGGCTGAACCGGCGTATTTTCAGACGCCTTGGCGGTAGACGCCTGCCCATCCACCTGGCGGATGATGGCAACCGTGTTGCGATTGGCGCGGAACGTGTACCCGCCTGCCACAGATACAGCGGTCACGACGGTCATACCCGGACGATAAGGATATTCGCCGGGGCTTCGCACTTCCCCAAGAATATAGATGGGCCGCAGCTTCATCGGCTGAACACTGACGGCTGGCGACACCATCAGCCGTTTCTCCACCAGCAGGGCGGCGATCCGCTGTTCCAGTTCGGGTATGGTCGATCCCCTGACCGGAATCCCGCCCATGAGCGGCAGCGTCAGCTCGCCCCGATCATTGACGACGAAGGCCGTGCCACTGTCGATTTCGGTCAGGCCGGGGACGATGACGCGAAGCTCATCGCCCGGCCCTAGCCTGTATTGATCGGCGTTGGCGGTGGAGACCGCAGGCAGGCCGGAAACTGAGCCGGCACACCCCGTGACGGCAAGCATGAGGGAAATGCCGATAGATTGGACGAGCCGCATGACCACCTCCCATATTTGACCATTGTTGGCCGTTTTCTTTCCGTTTCATAACAGAAATGAATTAAAGTCAATTGCTGCTGATTGATTATCCGTCTGCGAATAATGATTTCAGCCCCTCTCCAGTGGCGTCACCAAGCGCCTCCAATAATGTGGCGAGGATTAAACGCATCTCCTCATCGCCCAAAAGATGATCCACAGGAAGCATCAAGCTGCGCTCGCCCACCCAAGTGGCTACTGGCAAGGCATTGAGATTGGGGTAGTCGCTATTCTGGACAGCCAGTTCCCGCGACATGTCAGGGCAAGAGCCGGTTCCGGCGGGGATTCCGCGCTGAGCAAGGGCCAAAATGACATCCGACCTGGCGACGGCAGGATCCAGCATGACGTAAAATTTATAGAAGGCATGATCCACTCCGTCGGGCACCCGAGGGACATTGACCAGCCGGTGATCGCTTAATCCTGCCGCCAGGATAGCGGCATTTGCGCGCCGCCTTGCCAGCCATGACGGCAGCTTGCGCAATTGCGCCCGCCCAATCGCAGCCTGCATCTCCGTCAGTCGCCAATTGGTCCCGAAACTTTCATGCAGATAACGGAAGGCGTTACCCGCGGCGGGCGCTCCGACCATCGCGACATTCTTGCCATGATCCTTGTAGGCCCAGGCTCGTTCCCAATGCGCGCTGTCCTTCAGCAGCAACATGCCCCCCTCGCCACCCGTCGACATGATCTTGTCGGTGCAGAAGGAGAAGGCGGAAGCATGACCGAAGGAGCCCACCATGCGTCCCTTTATCGCCGCACCATGGGCCTGCGCGCAATCTTCGACGAGCCATAGGCCATGCTGATTCGCGATGTCGGTTAGCGCGTCCATGTCGCAGGGCCAGCCAGCCAGATGGACGCAAAGTATCGCCCTTGTCCGCCCGCCGATCAGGGGAATGACGGCGGCCGGATCAATATTGTGACTATTTGGATCAATGTCCGCGAATATCGGCACTGCGCCGACAGCGACCACGGCCGAAGCGCTAGCGAAGAAGCTGCGTGCTGGCACAATGACCTCATCACCCGGCCCAATGCCTAGGGCGCGAAACGCCAACTCGAGCGCCAGCGTGCCATTTGCCAGGGAGATAGCGTGCGGCATGCCGCAATAATCCGCGAACTCTTGCTCAAAAGCGCGGCATTGCTCTCCATGCACAAGCGAATTGACCCGGCCGCTTTCCAGCACCTGGACCACCGCACCGATCTCGTCCGGTTCATATTGGGGCCAGCGTCGCTCCGGCGGCGGGAAAGCCGGGCTGAGAACGGCCGCTCCATTCATTTCGCCGGGTTGGACAACCTGTTTCATATCACCCCCAGCTCTTCCGTTGTTCGTAGGGACGGTTACGAGCCGGAGCCTTTGCGGGTGCGGTCCATCATTCATTTGCAGCCTTCCCCACGAGATCGATTTCGCGAGTCAGCTCCCGCAGCGTTTTCGCCCAGTTGGACTGTGCGGGCGCGCGCAGCATTTCCTTCATCAGGTCGCGTACCCCATCTTCATCATGGGCATGGATGAGGCTGGCCAGCGCGGTGAAGGCGTTCACCAGCTTTTCGAGTGGAACGGGGCAGGGACTGGCTTCTATGATGCCCGGAATGGTGGAACGAAGCTGTTCCTCGGTGGCATCGAACAGTTCCTCATAAAGCTTCTCGCCCGGGCGCAGGCCGACGAACTTGATCGGGACGTCGATGTCAGGGCGCAGGCCGGCCAACCGGATCATCCGCCGGGCGATATCGACGATCTTGATCGGTTCGCCCATGTCGAGGACGAAGATGGTGCCACGGTCGATATTCGTTTCCATGGCGCGGGCGCTACTCTGGAGGATGAGTTGCACCGCTTCTCCCACCGTCATGAAATAGCGCTTGATGTCCGGATGCGTGATGGTGAGCGGCTTTCCGGCGGCCATCTGCTGCTGCAACAGGGGCACGAGCGATCCGCTGGACCCCAGCACATTGCCGAAACGCACTGTCATGAAGCGGGGGCTGTCAGGGTCGCACTGGCCGATGAGGTCCAGCGCCTGGCAATAAAGTTCACCCAGGCGCTTGGTCGCGCCCATGACGCCGACCGGATTGACGGCCTTGTCCGTGGACACCTGAATCATCGCGAGCGAACCATAGGCGCAGACGGCGTCCGCTACATTTCGCGTACCAAGCACATTGGTATGCGCGCCTTCGCAAGGATTGGCTTCGACGATCGGCACATGCTTGAGGGCAGCCGCATGGAAGACGACCTCGGGCTGATGGCGTTGGAATACGTCGTTGAGCGCCGCGCTATCGCGGATCGAGCATAGTTCCGGGCGGCAGATCAGGTCCGGGAACATGTCCCGCGCCTGCATTTCGATAGAATAGAGATTGAATTCGCTATGGTCGAGCAGCACGATTTCCGCGGGCCTGAAGGTTGCGATCTGGCGCACCAACTCGCCGCCAATCGTGCCCCCGCCCCCGTGACCAATATCCGCCGCGCCCGAATCAACCGGTCCACGATATTGCGCTGAAGCGAAACCTCGGGACGACCGAGCAGATCGGCCAACTCAAACTGCTTGATCTCGATGCGCGGAGTGCCATCCTTCGTCTTTTGAAGGTCATTGGCATGCGCGACGGTAAGATCGCATTGATCAGCCAACTTCACCAGATGAGAAAAGGATCGGCGCGGCATCGCCGTATCGCTACGAATGACCAGGCTTTCGGGCTTCTGCCCCCGCATGGCCAGCATTTCCACGATATGCGGCAGCTTGTCAGGCGAGCCCAGCACAGGGACGCCGGCCACCTGCAACCTCGTCTCGCGGCTGTCGAACGTCAGCGCCCCTACCACATTGAACCGATTGACCCGTTCCGCGCGGAGCATGTCCATGAGCGAGCGGATCCAGTCCAGCTCACCCAGCAGCAAGATGTTATGGCGGGCGCCCGGCGGCACGATATGGGCCAGAGCAAATTCACGCAGGCCCCGGCGTATGGTTCGCACGCCGATCATCGCCACCAGCAGCAGTGCCGAGTGAAGCAACCCGAAGCCGACCGCCTCCAGCGGAGCAGAGCGGATCTTTGTCGAGATGATCAGGCACAGGCCCCACGCCGCCGCCGCGCCGCCTGCCACCGCCGTCGAAAGGGCAATGCAGTCGCCAAATGACAGGAAGCGCCAGCTTCGCCAGTAAAGGCCGGTGAGGCAAATAGTGAACACCGCCACCAGGCTGAAGAAAACCATGAGGCTGGGGCGATCATAGAAAGCCGCCGACACATCGCCTGGCACAGCCATGACAACAAGGAGTAACGTAACCAGGA
The DNA here is from genome assembly GCF_002080435.1 of Sphingobium herbicidovorans. Taxonomy (NCBI): domain Bacteria; kingdom Pseudomonadati; phylum Pseudomonadota; class Alphaproteobacteria; order Sphingomonadales; family Sphingobiaceae; genus Sphingobium; species Sphingobium herbicidovorans. The sequence goes on from NZ_CP020538.1 coordinate 1,356,819, forward strand.
TCAGCGATGCGTCGATCAGCATCAATGCGGCGAAGCGGGCCGGGCCGGGAAAGCCGGTCGGCCGGGTCAGAAGATCGTGAAGCAATACCGCCCAAACTGGGGCGTCCGCCGGAACACCTGCGCGTCGATCCGCGAGGTCATCAAGCATTGGGTCAGATCCAGCGGGCGGCGCGCTCGCATCCATGGCAAAACCTTTGCGGTTCAAAATAAGATCTTCGATCGGCGGGCGCCGCATGCAGCCAGACAGGCTCTGTCACAGCATGCAGGACCTCGATTGTCCAAATCACTGACGAAACGGTAGCGACTTGGCTCCGGGCCGCAATGAACCAGACAGCTATCATCCCTTGTGGCAGGAACGAGCCGAATTATGGCCGAACGAGCAACAGATATGGAGGCTAACGGCCAGAATGATTTACCCGATGAAGCAGGGTTAAATCTTATTGGTTAGTTGACATGTCCAGCGGTGTGTCTCTGCCAATATTCAGACTCGTCCAAAACCAGAAAGGATGGCTGCACCATCGCTGTTCTGACAAGACGTTGCTGGCAATTTGTCGAGCGGGCGGCTGTCCGATGAAATCCATGACAGCGGTGGAAATCTCATCGAGTGCGAGACGAATCGGTCGCTTCGATTCAAGCAGAATATTCAACGCTTAGCGACAGGCGGATATAGCCTGTGTGCAACCTTGGATAAAAGGCCTTAATATTCATTATGTTACTAAAATTACTGGAATCCATTCCTTATTTGGGTTAATATTTTTCAATGGTATGCATGTTGTTAAGAACAACATTTGTGATACTGTCCCACACAATAAAATTGGGTCGTTCCGGTCAAAATGCTTTTGCATTTCAATCCATCACAGCTCTTGCGTGGTGCTGAGAGGAAGCGGACGATGACAATTGTTTCCGATGTTGTGCTCGTGGGTGGAAGCTCGATCGTCAGGGAGGGTCTCCGGCGGCTTCTTTCCTCCCAACATCGACAAATCCTCTATACCGGCGCTCGGCTTGACGAGCCTGGTCTCGCCGAGGTCGCCAATTTGGCATGTCTTATGCTCTTGATCGAGGATCAGGGTATGGAATGGACCGGCGCAGCGCTGGCTGAAGTTCGACAGCAGTGCCCCACCGCCCGGATCGCGATACTTGCCAATAAGTTCGATTTCGACAGCATGCTGGAGGCCTTCCGATCCGGCGCCCAAGGCTATCTAATCAACGACCTGTCCTGCGAAAGGTTGGGAGGATATCTCGACCTGATCGCCCTGGGCGAAAAGATTTTCCCGTCTCAACTGGCTCAGAAATTGCTCGATCAATCGGCTTTGTGCGAGGAAACGCCCAGCGCAGTGTCGATTGACTGCGCAAATTTGTCAGTCCGAGAAATGGAGATATTACGCCGCCTGGCCGCAGGATTCCCCAACAAGGTCATCTCGCGGCAACTTTCGATCAGCGAGGCTACCGTTAAGGTTCATGTCAAAGCGGTTCTCCGCAAATTGCGAGTATCCAACCGCACTCAGGCAGCCATTTGGGCTGCTAGTCAGGGACTGCACGGCCCGGCGGCTGACGGTGACCCTCCAATCTCTTCGTCTTCATCGGTAAAGGCTTTTGGGCTTTCTGCAAAAGCATCCGGCTCCAGCACATCGGGATTCGCCGCCAGCAGTTGAAACCGTTGGCGGGGGAAACTTCATTATCATCAGCCGCCAGTATCAGCTTTAACTGTGTGCCGCTTATCCAATCGGGTATTTCCGACTGTCCTTTTTAACGCTGGGCAAGGCAATATGTGCAGTGGACTAAGCAAAGCGAGATTTGCATCCTAGCTACGAAACCAAGAAGAATTAGAAGCCGGAGCGCCAGGCGTGCAGACGAGTCGTTATCAGACAAGCAGCTATGTTCCGCCCATGCGACGCCCCAGTGGGGCCGCTCAGGTACAGCCTCAGTTCTGGACGGACGAACTTCACAGGTGGGAGTTCATGCTTTTGCAAGGCGCGGTGTTTTTTGCGCCTTATAATTCGTTCCGATATCCGAGCATCTACATCACCTTGAGCGACATGATGTTCGCGGGCGCTTTTTTTCTGCGCGTTTCTACCGGCCGGGTTTCCGCCCCCTTCGCAAATCTCACCTGGCTTTGGTTGCTGGGCCTGCTGATGCTCAGTGGAGGCCTCTTCATCGGCAGTGTCTTCAAGGGTGACGTTGTCCGATGTCTGGTGCTGACCGCGCAATACTGCTTTGCCTATCTGCTTGTCCCTCTTGTCCTGCTGCGGCGGCCGGAAGAGGAAGTTATCCGCCTGATCAAATGCGGAATATGGGGCATGGCGGTCATGTGCCTTCTGGGCGCCATCGTTTATTGGGCCGGCCATTACAGCACGGAAAGGGTGCAGATGGCGTTGGTCACGGGTAACAAGCGGTTGCAGGGCTTTGCCGGCAATCCCAATGGCATGGCCGTTCTGACGGTCATGGCCATGCCGCTCGTCTGGCTTCTACTGCTTTCCAATCAGATGCGACGCTGGGTTGCGCTGCTCTGCATGGCCCTTCTCATCACGGGCGTAATCCTGACCAGTTCCAACACCGGCCTCTACAGCATGGTTGCCGCAGCCCTGATCTTCTTCGGCGGCAGGCGCAATTTCAAAACCCTGATCATTATTGGATTGCTCGGCAGCGCGGCGCTGACCTTGGGCCAAAATTATCTTCCCGCGACATTCCAAACCAGGGTCCTTTCCGCAGTAAACTCCGGTGATCTTTCGAGCGCAGGGACGTTCGAGGGCCGTCAGGAGTTGAACAAGGAGGCTTTGGAGATGGCTGATGAGAATCTCCTCATCGGCCTGGGCGCAGATCAGTATCGGCATGCCAGCCGACATGGCCTTCCTGTCCACAACCTTTACCTGCTGCTGCTGAACGAAGGCGGCGGCCTCTCGCTGCTAGGATATTTGGTGTTACTGGCTGTGCCCGTGCTGGCGGGAATTGCGGGCTACAGGACTCGATATGGGAAGCTCGTGCTCCTGACGATATTCACTACAGTCGTCACATTTGCCAACGCCCTCATGGCGATGCCGCATACTTATGGACGCTGCTGGTTTCTCTTCGTCTTCCTTGCCGTAAGTCCTGCGCTGGTGGGGCAGGGAGTGATCAATCCCCGCCTTTTCCCCTCTACCACGCAGCGCCGAGGCACGCGTAGCACCCTTCCACCGCTGGAAAGCTGAATGTTCTTTCAGTAGGGAGGACGATGCCAGACTTGCCTCTACCTTCAGGCCACCGCCGCCTTTAGAAAGACTCTCAGACCAGCGATCGCGGCGACGGCGAGAGCAACGACACCTGCGGTGACAATCCCGGCTTTGCTAGAATATCCCTGGGTTTCCGAAAGGCTTGAACCTGTCAGCACGTGCCGATGCGCATGATCCAGAAATTCATCAAAATTGGTCCACCCATCGCCATCCACATCTTCCCAGGCATCGTTTCTGTTGGGATCCGTGCCGTTCGCCTTCTCCCAGCTGTCGGGCATGCCGTCACCGTCAGAATCTGTATAAGGCGTTCCCTCGGCAATCTCGGGAATGGTGCCAGGGTTCCGGCGGATATTGCCGGTTCCCTTTTTCACCTCATTCACAATCCGTTGGTCCACCTTATCCCTGGGAAAGGCCCCGGCCGCAGTCAACGCGCGATCATAGGCCTGCTTCGCGTCAATGACCGGAACACCAATGGGACATGATGGTGTCTGCACCATCGCTTCGCGAACATAGGCCGGAGGTTCACGATCAATCATCCCCTCAATGTGATTGCCAGCTACGTAGATCCGCGCGCGGCCTGTCGCCTTCACCGACTGGCGAGCGACAATATATCGGCCGGGGATCATGTTAGGTCCAGCTTTAAAGTAGTTTCCTACTATGTTGACGGGGCTTCCGCCATGTTGTTCCCAAACCTCAACAAAATCGGATCGCGCATTATAGATAAGGTTGTTAACGACATCGACACAAGAGCCGGGAAAGAAATTGACATCAGGATTGCGATCCCCGTTGTGCGCACAGATATTTCCTATGAATGTGAGATTCTGTTTGCCTTTCGGATCGCTGCTTAGAAGTGCACATTTGTCATGTTTGCGCAAGCCTTCGGCCAGGATTGAATTGGATATGGTTATATTGTCGTTCTGACCTTGCCCGCCAATGCTTTCATCCTCTGCCCATGAAACGCTGACATGGTCGATGATGACGTTGGAGCTTTTTTCGAAGATGATCCCGCTATCGGAAGCTCGCGTTTCACCGCGGCTGTCCAGCCGCACCCGGATGTGTCGGATGATGACATCATGCGTGTTTTTGACGACGAGCGGCGTCAAGCCATATTGGCCGCCAGCATGCGTGATCAGAATTCCGCCGCCGGGAGCGGTCTGTCCTGCGATAGTTATATAGGGATTGCGGATCACGGGGCGTTGGGTCGTCCAGCGGATCACACCGCTCACACGGAAAACACAAGTGCGTGGCCCCGAGGCGTCAATGCAGGCTCGCAATGTCCCGGGACCGCTGTCGGCAAGGCTTGTCACCGCTATGATCGCACCGCCTCTCCCGCCACTGGAGTATCGACCATAGCCGACTGCGCCGGGAAAGGCCTCCCGGGTTCTTGCCTCCACAACCACCGGTGCGATCATCAGGAAGACTGCGCATATTTTTGGCAGGCGCCAACGCGCTGCGCATGAACGCCCAACGCTCGTCCGGGGCAATGCAGCGGCTGGCGCGCGCCGGGCATGTGTCGGCGACACGCCGTCCCCTTGCAAGGGGTGCAGCATGATGTACCCAACGGGCACCATTTCCCAGGCCGTGCCTGCTTCTCGCGCGAATTTCATTGCGTGATGATCGCCGAATGGGCGCAAATCGAAACAACTATTCCGGACTTATCCTACGAGGCAAAGCAATTACCCCAAGGGGTGGCGCTTGTCCGAAAGCGCACGTGTGAATTGAGGGGGGCTGCTGTAAGAAAATCGTGATTGATCAAAGCCAAGGGAATGTTTCATGACCGCCCGCTGTACGCTGCGCTCAATCACGATCGATCCCTGCCGCGGGGGATAACACCCACGACGGCGCTGGACTGAGGGGCGCGGAGACATGGCGTTGAAAATGCATCCGGCGGAAGCACGCGAAGCTTATTTGATCCCCATATTTCTGGTCACCATAGTTGTGGCAGCTATCCTGCCCATGTTCTTCGAATCCTATAGAACGACCTATTTTGGCATCATGTCATATGATGATTATTCCCGATATCTCCTGTGGCTGCTGGGCGAACCCGGAGCGGAGATTCCACCCAGCCCCCACCCATATCGTCTCGGTTCCATAATCCTGGCGGCGCCATTCTACTACCTGCCAGTCGTTACGTTTTCCGGTCAGGGCATTCAGCAAGCGCCCATGTTGATGGATCCCGAACATATCAGAGCAGTGCAGGCAATGTGCGCGGCCAATATCGCCTATGCGACCCTTTCTGCCTGTATCGGGGGACTTTATCTCGCATTCTGGCGCAATGTTTCGATGGGCTGGGCCTTCTCGGCGGCCCTCCTGTTCCTTTTGCTGACGCGCTACTTGGGCATGGGATCCGTGGATGGCATAGCGACGCTGCCACTTATTATCGCGGCCATTGCGATGGTGGAGCGCAGAATCGCCACCTTCGCCGCCGCAGTCATTCTCGGGACAATCGTCAATGAGAAAGTGGCGCTGATCGCCTTCTTTGCGACGAGCCTTCGAACGCTGTTCGTGGCGGAGCATCGCAGGGTTCATTTCATGATGGCGGGCATCGCCGCCGTCGCGCTTGCAGCATATGCCGCAGCGGTCCTCACGCTCGCATTGCCCGGCCTCGACAATCAACGGGATCCGAGCACCTATCTTTCCGGGATAATCGGTTCGGTCGGCGGTCTCGTCGGCATGAAGGGCGCCTATCAAAATCTTTGGCCGGCGATCGTCTTGCTCGTCCTGGGGTGGACGGGCATAAGGCAGAGCCGTGATCCTATGGTCTATGTCTGCGATCTGGGCGGCATAATCGCCCTGTTCCTGTTCGCCCTGGCGCTGGACGTCCAGTATAATGTTGGCCGGATAGTCATGTTCTCCATGCCGCTGTTCCTGCTTGGGGCGGTCGAGAACATGGCGCGGTTGTCCCTCAGCGCAGGCTCGCGTGCGCTGCACACTAGCGGACGCGATGCGGCAAGGCCCACGGTGTCCGCTCCAGCATTTCCGACCCTGGCAGGGGCCGAAGGCACTAAACCCTCGCCAAGCGTCAGCTAAGGCGGGCGATGGCGCGTCTATGCGCCGCAGATGACGACGATGCTGAAGAAGCGGTGGCCGGACGGCGATGAGCCTGACGGTTGCGCCAGGTGAAGCCGACGAATGGGATATGGATTTATGGCAAAGGCAATGCTCCTCGGACTGATTGTGACAAGCGTACTCCTATCCGCGGCTGCGCAGCTTATCCTGAAGATCGGCATGTCCAGCGCCACAGTGCAAGGCGCTCTGGCCCAATCTGAACAGTCGCTGTTCCGTGCGGCGGTAGTCATTGCAACCTCGCCTCTGATCATCCTTGGGCTTAGCTGCTTCATATTGAGCGCGGTGGTGTGGTTGCTGGTCCTGGCGCACGTCGATCTTTCGACGGCTTACCCCTTCATTGGACTGGGCCTGGTCCTCACGGTAGCGTCAGGCTACTTCATCCTTGGGGAGCCGATGCCCATGACCAAGCTCGTCGGGGTCGGGGCCATTGTTTTCGGCGTGGTGCTGATCGGCCTCTCCGTGTCCTCAAAGGACAGGACGGAAAAGCTCTCAGGGACTCTGGTGCAGACGTCCCGACTCTGATTCTGGAGCCCGGACTATTGCGGCCGCAAATAGTCAGGCCATTTTTTCCCTATATAGTGGCTGGAACAAAGCGTCCGCGAAAGACTCGAAGCATTCGACTTCCGCTGGCGCACCACGGGACAGAATAAGCGCGCGCATATTAAGGCGAGCGGCCACCGCCCAGTCTCGATCGACACGATCGCCAATCAGCACCGCACGGTCGGGAGAAACCCCTGTCAACCGCAAGAGCTTTTCGAGTCCTGTCGGATCGGGCTTGGGACGGCCCACATCGGGATCAGTAGCGGCGACGACAAAATCGGCGGTGAGGCCTAGCGCGGCTAGCTTCGCCGCAGCCGGATAATCGGAAAAGATCGCGATCCGCTTGCCCTCGCGCGTTATTGCTTCGAAGAGCTGCTGGACCCCCGAGCGGCGACAGGCGGCAAGCATGGAAAGGGGGCGCTCTTCCATCCATTCGGCGACCATCGTGCGCACCGCTTCAGCGGTGCAACCACGCCGTGTCGCGGGAACGGCATATTGAGCGACCAGGAAGTCCTTGGCCGGGCTTTCCGCCAGCGCCTCGCGACAGCGACGAAATTCACGAAGTGTCAGTAGCGTATTGAGGCTTCGGCGGACGATCGCGTCGCGCATCAGAGCCATCAGCATGCGCGCCCGCAGGCGCTTTTGATCGTAAAGGGTGCCATCCATATCGAAGATGACGAGATCGATCGCATCCCAATCGAGCGGAATGGACATCCTTGCCGCCATGCCGCGCCCGATCAATCGACTTTAATGAGATAGGGCTGCGAGAGCGAGTCCAGCCAAGGCACGTCCACGAAGGTTGCGACCGCAACCGCCAGGACGGCCAGGCCAGTCGCAGCCAGCAGGCGGCGTGAACGAAATAGTCGCTCAGGCCGCTGCGCGACCGACCCCTCCCGCAACGCCAGCCACATATAGATCGCGAACAACCCTGCGATGAACGGAAAGGCGACAATATATTCGAGGCGATACTTAATCAGAAATACGGCAATGAAAAATGCCGAAAGCATCGCGTAGAGGAAGCAGGATACGGTGAGATTCTCACTCGAATAGCCGCGGAATGATTTGCGGTAACGGTGCAGCATATCGACGCCCTGACCAGCAACGACATCGCGATATTCACTCAGGCGTTTGGCGCCCATCAGGAAAGCGCCCCCTGCCCAATATGCGATGAAGAGGCTGGCCGGCGGCAGAGCGGTAGAATCCACCATGGCCCAGCCAAGCAACAGACGGATCGGATTATTTACCGACTCGCTGATGACATCGAGATAGACTTTGTCCTTTGTCCGGATCGGCTCGACATTGTAGCTTATTCCCGAGAGTCCGAACGCCACCGAGGCGACAAAGAACAGATGTCCCAATTGGTAGCCCAGGAATAATCCAAGGAGCAGCAATGTGAAATATTCAGCATAAACAAGGGTCGGTGAAAGCGCATGATGAACTGCGGTACGTTTTGACTTGACCGGATGAAAGGCGTCAGATTCGCGATCCAGCCATTCGTTGATCACATAATTGGCCGACGCGATCAGGATAGCGCTCAGAAAGCCAACCACCAGTCGATCGACCGAAAAATGCACCGCGCCCTGGTGGATAGCATAGGCCAGCACAATGCCCGGGATGATGAAGACATGCTTCGTCATGTGGTCAAAGCGCGCGATGGCAAGATAGTCGCGCAGCGATGCTTGAGAACGAACGACGCCGGGGTTTGTGGCGTCAGACTGGTTGATCATCACATTCTGCTCCTTCCGGCAATGCAGATAAAACTCATCCCGTTCGCAGCGATCGCTGACCGTTATCATGCACAATGTTGCAGATAGTTATTGCCATAGAGGCCAGTGTCAAGCCAGTGTCGCCGCAGGTTCAAAAGGGGCAGATTTGCGACGCTTATGGATACAGGTCAGCTGCATTCCGCCGCGATTGCGATTTCGAACAGTCCCTGAACGGGCAACATCTTCGCAGAGCGGTTATTACGGTCGCCCAAGTAAGAGCGAGTCCATTCTCTGTGCCTTCGAGACTGGACAGGGGGCTGGAGGCTGCCCCTCTACATTAAGTAACCTGTTATAGAAAATGCAGAGTCTGCCGCCGGCCGAACCCGGGGGGCAGCCGATGGGATCACGCCATATGATCCGCGCGATCGCGCCAGCGGAACGAAGTTACCCGCTCGTACCAACGGCGGCGGGTAGGCATCTCGCCGTCGAAATATTCTGCTGAGTCCATGTAGAACTGGACAGGGTCGCCATAGCCGCGGCGCGCATGTTCTGCATAATCCACACGATTTATGACCACCCCATCCACCGGCTTTTGCAGCACCTGCAGCGCGGCGCGCACCTGCTCGATCGTGGTGCGGCCCCAGCGCACAACCAGCAGGGTGTGGTCGGCTGCCTTCATCAGCATACGCGAATCACGCGTCGCGAGCGTGGGTGGCGCGTTGATGATCATGAGGTCATATTGTTCACGCAGATGGTCCAGCAATTCGTTGACCCTGCCCAGCCGCATGAGCGCAACCGGATTGCGCGCAGGTTCCCGTGCGCTAAGCACAACCGGCTCCACGGCGGTGACCCCGGGCGACTCTGCGCTTCCAGGCAATTGTGGCCTCAAAGGCGCAGGAAGCATGTGACGCGCATCGACCGCCCCGGTCAGATAATCGACCAGGTCAGGCCTTCCGTCGGAATCGTCGGTTGAACGCCGCATCTCGTCACTGGGACGGCGCAGATCGAGGTCGATGACGATCGCGCGGCGGCCCATGGCGACAGCCGCCGCGAGCAACGTAAGGGTGACCGTTGATTTGCCATCGCCGGTGATTGGCGAAGTGATCAGCACCGTCTGGGCTTTCCCGGGCTGGGCTATTTCGGCCACCTCGCTGCCAAGGCCCCGAGCCACTTCGGCGAATAGAGACTGAGGATCCTGAAGCACGGGATTCGCCTTTGCCGATGTCAGGGCGTCACCGGCCAGTTCCGGCAACATGGCGAAGGTGCGAAGGCCGAACTGATGATATATCTGCTCGGCATTCCAGAGGCGATTGTCCGTCAACTCGATCCCGAACACTATCAGCAGCCCGAGGATCAAGGATCCCGCGAAGGCGGCAAAGGTCGCGGACTTCGGGCGCGGCGAGATCGGATCCTGTGGAACGGCGGCAGGTGACATCAGGCGCGAATGAATTCCGGATGCGGCGAGGCTGGTCTTTACCTCTTCGGCTCGCGTGCTCATCGCAGCGAACGCGCTGCGGGCCGCCTCCGCATTCCGCTCAAGCGCGTTCAGTTCGACGGTAGCAGCGGTATTCGCAAACGCCTTGCCGGTGATCGAACGCAGCGTTCCTTCCAACTGACCGGCTCGGGACGCGGCAGAGGCGGCCTCGCTCCTTGCCATCCCCGCTTCGCGGGCGGCCTGCGCCTGAGCCTGCGTCGCAGCCGCGGCAAGAACCCTGGCCTGTTCTTGGCGCATGCTGGTGGACGTTTCCGAGATTTGCGCTTCAAGGCCGCGCATCTTGGGATGTTCCGACCCATACATCATAGCCAGTTCGCTGCGCGTGCGGGTCAGATCGTCCAATTGCCGCCTTTGCTGATCAAGCAAAGGAGAGGTCGCGCCAACAGTCGTGATGTTGCCCACGGCCTGAGCTACGCCAGCGGCGCGCGCGCTCTGCGCGGCGCGCATGGCGGCGGCGGACGCGGCTTCAGCCGCGATCCGATTGATCTGCGCATAATCTTCCGCCCCACCGGCGCCAGTGAGCAGCTGGTGTTGGCGGCGGAAATCGGCGACCGCCCGCTCGGCCTCGTGCGCCTCGGTGGCAAGCCTTGCCCGCTCGTCATCCAGTTGGCGGACGATCTTTGTCTGCCGGTCATCGCGCATGACCGACCGGTGAGCAGCGAGACTGGCAGGAAATTGGTTGGCGATCTCAGACGCCAGATCAGGCGATGTGGATCGCACGGTGATCTCGATGAAATCGGATTCCTTGAGGCTGGTGATCGATGTGCTGGACATCAGCCTTCCGGCAAGGCGCTGCAACCGCCGATTATCCAAAATGGCGCTTGTGGGGAGCGGCGTCTCGTTAAAGCGCGGATCATAAGCGAGCTTCAGATCCTGCACCACGCGTTCGGCAAGAGAGCGGGACCGATAGATGCCAGCTTCATTGGCGACGCGCTGCTGGTTGCGCGCGGCCAGATCCGGCGATCCGCTGTCATCGTTCAGTTCGACCTGCACCGTCGCAGTGGCTTGATAAACAGGCGTCGCAGTCAATTGTATCAGCAGTACGATCAGTACCGTGAAGAACATAATTGCGCCCAATAACAATTCATGCCGGCGAATGATCTTGATGACCTGTCGAACCGAGAGGCCGGAAGGTCCTGTTCCACCTTCAACCGGCCGGTCAGATCTGTCTTCGAGAAGCGGTGCGTTCAGCGTTCCCGATTGCGATAACATGAAAATGTCCTCCACCAGGGTTCATGACCCCACAGGTCGCCGACCCTCCTGCTTTTAAAAGACCTAATCAAACAATCTTAGGGCGCAGTCGGCAGGAATAATGATTAACCCCTTCGAGCATCGCCGCGCGAAAGAGAAGTTATCCGCTATTCCGCGTAAAAGTGTAACATGCGACAACCAGGTCGGCTTTGCGGCCCCGGGTCTACAGCTTTCACATTATCGCATTTTTCTGTAAGCTGACATTCACGATTGTTTCCAAGGCGAATCGAAAGACGCCGGAATAGACGGCATCGAGGCGCCGACATCGATGGGAGAGGGCCTGTGTCGATTGCGGTCGCCATCGCCATGCTGGTGTTGGGTTCGGTCGCATTTCACCTGTTCAGCCCCTGGTGGCGGACGCCGCTTGCCTCCAATTGGGGCTCCATCGACTCCGCGCTCGACATAACACTGTGGATTTGCGCGGCGGCATTTATCCTGCTGAACCTGTTCATGGCGTGGACACTGGTTCGCTATCGGCACCGCGCGGGGCATCGCGCGCATTATGAACCGGAAAACAGCTCGCTGGAAAAGAGGCTGACCATCTGGACCGCGATCGGCATAGCCGGGATGCTCGCGCCGGGACTGGCGGCGTGGGGCCGCTATGTGTCGGTGCCGCAGGATGCAGCGATTGTCGAGGCAGTTGGCCAGCAGTGGCAATGGTCCTTCCGCTATCCCGGTCCCGACGGCGTGCTGGGCGCAGCTGGGGTTAAATATATAACCCCCGACAACGTGCTTGGCCTCGACCCTCTCGACCCATTCGGACGGGACGATCTGCTGGTAGAGGCCGGGGACTTGCATCTGCCGCTGGGCAAGCCGGTGAAGATCGTGCTGCGGTCAAAAGATGTTCTGCACAATTTCTACGTGCCTGAGTTCAGGGCGAAGATGGATCTGGTGCCAGGTATCGTCACCTATTTCTGGATGACTCCCACCAAGGCGGGGACCTTCGATATCCTCTGCGCGGAGCTGTGCGGTACGGGGCATCATGAAATGCGGGGCAAAGTGATTGTCGAAACGCCAAAGGCGTTCGCGCAATGGCGGGCACAGCAGACAAGCTTTGGTCAAATCCTTGCTGAAGCGCCGCCGGCCGCAATGTCCATCCTGCTGATCAAGGCCAACGCCTGTATCGTGCCCACCGACCGGAGCGCCCGTTGATGGCTACCACCCTGGCCGACGACCTGCGACCGCTGCATCATCCGCGCAGTTGGATCACTAAATATGTCTGGAGCCAGGATCACAAGGTTATTGCGATCCAGTATAGCGTCACCGCGATTTCGATCGGACTGGTGGCGTTGGCGCTGTCCGGGCTGATGCGGTTGCAATTGGGCTTTCCGGGCGTCTTTCCCTCCATCCAGCCGGACAATTATCTCCAGTTCGTGTCGATGCACGGCATGATCATGGTCGTTTACCTGCTTACAGCCCTGCTGCTCGGTGGCTTTGGCAATTATCTGATCCCGCTGATGATCGGGGCGCGGGACATGGTGTTCCCCTTCGTAAATATGCTCAGCTACTGGCTTTATCTGCTGTCGGTGATCGTACTGGTCGCGGGCTTCTTCGTGCCGGGCGGACCAACGGGGGCGGGCTGGACGCTTTACCCACCCCAGGCGATCAGCGAAGGGACGCCAGGGCATCAGTGGGGCATCGCCACGATGCTGGTCAGCCTGGCCATCTTCGTCGCGGCCTTTACCATGGGCGGGCTTAATTATGTGACGACGGTGCTGCAGGCGCGGACCAAGGGCATGACGCTGATGCGGATGCCCCTATCGGTGTGGGGCATCTTCACCGCATCGGTTATGGGCCTGCTCGCCTTCCCCGCGCTGTTCGTCGCCGCGATCATGATGCTGTTCGATCATTTTGCAGGCACCAGCTTCTTCATGCCGACCATGCAGTCGATGGGCGCGATCACCGATACGCAAGGCGGAAGCCCCCTGCTGTTCCAGCATCTCTTCTGGTTCTTTGGCCACCCCGAAGTCTATATCGTCGCCCTGCCGGCCTTCGGCATAGTGTCCGACCTGATCAGCGTCCACGCGCGACGCAACATCTTTGGATATCGCATGATGGTCTGGGCGATCGTCATCATCGGCGCGTTGAGCTTCCTCGTCTGGGCGCATCATATGTATGTAAGCGGGATGAACCCCTATTTCGGGTTCTTCTTTGCCACATCGACGCTGATCATAGCCATTCCGACCGCGATCAAGGTCTATAACTGGCTGCTGACCCTGTGGCGGGGCGACATTCATATGCGCGTGCCGATGCTGTTCGCGATCGCCTTCATCTTCACCTTCATCCATGGGGGGCTGTCGGGCCTGTTCCTAGGCAATGTCAGCGTTGACGTGCCCCTGTCCGACACCTTCTTCGTCGTCGCACATTTCCACATGGTGATGGGCGTGTCGCCAGTGCTGGTGATCTTCGGCGCCATCTATCACTGGTATCCAAAGATTACCGGCCGGATGTGGAACGAAGCGCTCGGCAAGCTCCACTTCTGGATCACTTTCCTCGGAACCTACGCGATTTTCCTGCCGATGCACTATCTGGGCATATTGGGTGTGCCGCGCCGTTATTATGCGCTGGGGGAAACGGCCTTCATCCCGCAATCAGTTCATCTGGCAAATGAATGGATCAGCATCGCGGCACTAATCGTGTTTGCCGCACAGGGCCTCTTCTTCTTCAACATGATCTGGAGTCTGTTCCGGGGACCGCGCGCCGACCCCAATCCGTGGGGCGCTGCGAGCCTGGAATGGCTGACGCCGCAGACGCCGCCCACCCACGGCAATTGGGGTGCGAAACTGCCGGTCGTCTATCGCTGGGCCTATGACTACAGCGTGCCCGATGCGCCGCGCGACTTCATCCCCCAGACGGAACCGCGCACATGACCATCCTTTCGCGCCTCGCCGAGAAAAGCTGGGAGCCCGCGAGCGACCGTGATCCCGTCGTTCCGTCCCGGAGCCGGCCTTCCGCCGGGAGCGTCGGCCTTGCCGTATATCTTGCCGTTGCGATGGTCATGTTCTCGCTGTTGGGCGCGGCGTACTTCATGCGCATGGGGCTGCATGCCTCAATGGGCCATGCGGACGACTGGATCCCCATGCCCGATCCGCCGCTGCTGTGGATCAACAGCGCCATTTTGGTAGCGAGCAGTGTAGCTTGGGAAATTGCGCGGCGATCCGATGCCGAAGGCCCTTGGGTCCGCGCTTCGATTGCCGGAACAGCGCTTGGCCTTTTCTTCCTCGTTGGTCAGTGGATACTGTGGCGCCAATATCAGGCGGGGGGCTATTATCTCGCCTCCAATCCGGCAAACGCCTTCTTTTATCTGCTCACCGCGCTGCATGCCATCCACATCCTTGTCGGATTGGTCGCTGGCGCAAGAGTGCTGGCGGAGCGGAACCGGGCACATGTCCGCCTTTGCGCGATCTACTGGCACTTCCTTCTGTTCATTTGGATTCTGATTGCCGCGCTGCTCGTATCGACATGAGGTCACATCGCCATGTCCAATAGCCTGTCGGACAAAAGAGATCGGGAGATCATAACGCCGTCCCTGCGCGAAATCGCCGCAGACTGGTCAGCCGATCAGGAGGTGTTTCGCCATACCCATTGGGGCAAGGCGATGATGTGGATATTCCTCCTCTCCGACACCTTCATCTTTTCCTGCTTCCTGACGGGCTATATGACGATGCGATCGTCCGCGACTCTGCCCTGGCCCAACGCAGCCGAAGTATTTGCCCTCAACATCGGCGGGCAAGACATCCCCCTCATCCTCATCGCGATCATGACCTTCGTCCTGATCAGTTCCAGCGGCACGATGGCGATGGCCGTCAATTTTGGATACAGGCGTGACCGGCGCAAGACGGCGAAACTGATGCTGCTGACCGCTGTGTTCGGCTTGATGTTCGTCGGCATGCAGGCTTTCGAATGGACCAAGCTGATCCACGAAGGCGTGCGCCCCTGGAGCAATCCCATGGGCGCACCGCAATTCGGCGCATCCTTCTTCATGATCACCGGCTTCCACGGCCTGCATGTCACATGCGGGGTCATCCTGCTGTTGATCATCGCGTTCAAGGTGGCGCGCGGCCATTATGACCGGACGGGCGATTACAGCGCAGTCGAGATTACCGGGCTCTACTGGCATTTCGTCGATCTGGTCTGGGTCTTCATATTCGCCCTCTTCTATCTCTGGTGATGGCCATGGAGCATGAAATAGCCAGTCCTGAAACCACTGCCGCCCATGAAGGACAGCAGCATCCCATCAGCCTTTACCTCAAGGTATGGGGCTATCTGTTCCTGCTGAGCGCCATGTCGTACATGGTCGACTATGTGCAGATCCAAGGGATCGTCCGCTGGACGCTGATCATCCTCTTCATGCTGCTGAAAGCGGGCCTTATCCTCTCGATCTTCATGCATCTTGCGTGGGAAAGACTGTCACTGATCTACGCCATCCTGGTGCCGCCGCTGCTGCTGCTGGTCCTGGTGCGCATCATGATGGTCGAAGCGGATTATGCCTTTTGGACGCGGGCGATCTTCATGGGCGGGGGAGGATGAAGCCTTGAACAGGATGCGCTGGCTGGTAACGGGCCTTTGTATTGCCGGAGCGACCGGCGCGCTCTGGAGCGCCAACTGGTTCGCGGGGCAACTCTATCCACACAGCAATGGAGGGGACCTTGCCTACGAGCCAGCGGACGACATGCCTCCGCGCATCGACATGGCATCCGTGCAGCGGGACTGGCCCGCGAGCCTCGGCGCCCCGGGCGAAGGCAACCGGCTGATCGCCTATCATCGTGAGATGCGGGGAAAAGCTCCCCTGCCCGACGCCGCATCCATACCGACTCAAGCGCCCGTCGATCTCGGTACGCTGCTTGCTCGGGCCGATGTCACTATGGGCAAGGCGAAGATACAACTGTGCGCCAGTTGCCACGACTTCACCCAGGGTGGGCCCAACCGCATCGGGCCGAATTTGTGGGGCGTGGTTGGACGTCCTGTTGGGGGCCACCCCGGCTTTGCCTACTCGCCCGCGATGATCGCGGACGGTGGCGGCTGGACCTATGACAAGCTGTTCGCATTCCTCGCATCACCGGCACGCGACATGCCCGGGACGAAGATGGCCTTTACGGGTCTGAGGCGACCGGAGGATCGGGCGGCGTTGATCAGGTATCTCGCTACTTTGGGAAGTGGAGCGCCGCCGCTGCCGAAACTCGCGCAGGACGGCGCTTCCCAATAATCAGCGAACCACCGCTCGCGTGTAGAGGTGCCACGTCGCATAGCCCAGCAACGGCAACACAACCGCCAGCCCGACCAAGCCCGGCAACGCGCCCAGGATCAACAGCCCGACCACGATCAACCCCCATGTCGCGACTGTCATGGGATTGTTCCATGCCACCCGACCCGACGTCCGCAGCGCGACGCCCCAATTGACGTTCTTGTCGATGATCATCGGGAAGGACACCACGCTGATGGCCAGCGCCACAATGGCGAAACCCAGCCCCACCAGATTGCCGATGATGATCATCTTCCAACCTTCGGTCGTTCCGAATACCGCATTCAGGAAGGCCCCTACGGAAGAAACAGCCTCCGGCCCAAGCCCGCCCACGGTCGCACTATAGATGAACCAGGCAGCAGCGATCCATGCGAGGAACAGCATGGCCGTGACGCTGGTCAGGTCTAAGAGCGACGGGGCGGACGGCCCGCGAACCACATCAAGGAAATGCCGCCAGCGGGAATCCAGGCCCTGTTCGCGGCGACGCGCCAGTTCGTAAAAGCCGCTCGCCAGCGGGGGGCTGAACAGGATGGAGCCGGCCAGCAGCGGAAAAAGCAGCGGCAGGATCGATACGCGGCTGGCTATCAGGATGGCGAAGAGCACCACGAGGGGATAAATGATTCCGATAAAAACCAGGTCGCCACGCTTTGCCTGAAAGTCCTCCCAACCCTGACCAAGCGAGATTCTAAGGTCGTCGAAGCCGATCTTGCGGATTTCATACTCGCCGCTGCCCGGTACAAGATCTGCTGGATGCGCAATTGCCATGGTCGCTCTCCCTGCGAAGTTACCATGAATGACGCATAGAATTACCCTCAGTCGGGATCGATACGGGGGCAGCCATTGTGCATGGCCTGCGCTGCGTATCGTCTCGGCATGAGGAACGCCTCATGGCCAACCATGGGACATTACACCAAAGCGGGAAGAAGCGGAACAGCAAAGCCGTGAAAGCATGGACCTGAGCACGTATCGATGGGCCTGTGATCGCTTTTGTCGATCATGATAACGAATGTTAATCGCTTTCCTCATCGCCGGACTGGTCCTAGTTTGCAAATCCACGACTGAAAGGAGAGCCATCAATGGACGCAAAAACCGGCGGAAGCCCGCTTAGCTGCCCGGCCAAGCAGCCTGCCGCGCTCAGGTCACTGCTGGGGCGCACGAACCGCGATTGGTGGCCCAATCAGCTGTCACTCGAAATTCTCCACCAGGATGGCGCCCACGCCAATCCGATGGGCGAGTCCTTCGACTATGCGAAGGAATTCCTGTCGCTCGACCTGGAAGCGGTCAAGAAAGACCTGCACGCGTTGATGACCGACAGCCAGCCCTGGTGGCCAGCGGACTACGGACATTACGGCCCGTTCTTCATCCGCATGGCGTGGCACAGCGCAGGCACCTATCGTACTGGTGATGGACGCGGCGGCGCGTCTTCGGGCGGGCAGCGGTTCGCGCCGCTCAACAGCTGGCCCGACAACGCCAATCTGGACAAGGCGCGCCGCCTGCTCTGGCCGATCAAGCAGAAATATGGCCGCAAACTATCCTGGGCCGACCTGATGATCCTGACCGGCAACGTCGCCATCGAGTCGATGGGCGGTCCCGTCTTCGGCTTCGGCGGTGGGCGCGAGGATGTGTGGGAACCGCAGAAGGACATTTACTGGGGCACCGAGGAACAGTGGGTCGGCGATCCCGAAAATCAGACGCGCATTCAACCTGACAAGGAAATGGCGCTGGAAGATCCGCTCGCCGCGATCCAGATGGGCCTCATTTACGTCAACCCCGAAGGTCCGGGCGGCAATCCCGATCCGCTCCAGTCGGCGCGCGATATTCGTGAAACTTTCGCGCGCATGGGCATGAATGACGAGGAAACGCTGGCGCTGACCGCTGGCGGCCATACCTTTGGCAAGGCGCATGGCGCTGGTGACGCTTCCAAGGTGGGGGCGGAGCCGGAGGGCGCGGATATCGCGCAGCAAGGCCTTGGATGGCAGAGCGGGCATGAAAGCGGCATCGGCGATCACACTATCACCAGCGGCATCGAAGGCGCCTGGACGCCGACGCCGATTCAGTGGGACATGAGCTTCTTCCACATGCTGCTCGACTATGAGTATGAGTTGGTGAAGAGCCCGGCCGGCGCAAAACAGTGGCAACCGGTCAATCAGAAGCCGGAAGACATGGCGCCTGGCGCGCATAGCCCCGAAAAGCGCCTGCCCACGATGATGACGACGGCCGACATGGCGTTCCGGGAAGACCCGGAATATCGCAAGATCGCCGAGCGTTTTCGCAATGACCCGGCTGCGTTCGCCGATGCATTTGCCCGCGCCTGGTTCAAACTATGTCACCGCGACATGGGGCCCAAGAGCCGCTATCTTGGCCCGGACGTCCCCCCGAGGACCTGATCTGGCAGGACCCCATCCCCGATGCGGACTATGTTCAGATCAACGATGAAGATGTCGCGACGCTGAAGCAGACGCTCTCGGATTCGGAACTGACGGTGAGCGAACTTGTGCAGACCGCCTGGGCCTCCGCATCCACGTTCCGCGGATCGGACAAGCGCGGCGGCGCGAATGGCGCGCGTATTCGTCTGGCTCCGCAGAAGGACTGGGACGTCAATCAGCCCAGCGAGCTTGCTCATGTGCTCGGCGTGCTCGAACGTATCAAGGCCGAGTTCGACGGTAGCGTGACGGGCGGCAAGAAGGTCAGCATCGCCGACCTGATCGTGCTTGGCGGTTCGGTTGGCATCGAAAAGGCGGCGAGGGAGGCCGGTCACGAAATCGTGGTCCCATTCTCGCCCGGCCGGACCGACGCGTCACAGGAGCAGACCGATGTCGAAGGCTTTGCCGTGCTTGAGCCGAAGGTGGACGGTTTCCGCAACTATCTGCCGGTGAGCTACAGCGTGCCGGTCGAGGAGCTGCTGATCGACCGCGCCAATCTGCTGCGATTAAGCGCGCCGCAAATGACCGTGTTGATCGGCGGCCTGCGTGTGCTGGGCGTCAATCATGGCGGTTCGCGGCATGGCATGTTCACCGATCGGCCGGGGCAGCTGACCAACGACTTCTTCGTCAACCTGCTCGACATGGGCACGGCGTGGAAGGCGGATAGCAACAAAGGCGACCTGTTCATCGGCACATGTCGCGAGACGGATGAGCAGAAATGGACGGCCACACGAGTAGATCTGGTCTTCGGCTCCAATTCGCAGCTTCGCGCCCTGTCGGAAGTCTATGCCGCCGCTGACGCAGGCAGGAAATTCGTGGAGGATTTCGTCGCGGCCTGGGTAAAGGTGATGGATGCCGACCGCTTCGATCTTCGTCGGTCGGGGCTGACCGCCTCCGCCTGATACTGATGCCGCCACGCAGCCTGTTTGCACGCTGCGTGGCGGCAACCATTCATATCCCTGTCAGTGCAGGTCGCGCCTGCCATAATCGGCATCGCCAAAGCGGCTCTGTCGAGGCAGGCGCGAAGCGCCGTCAGGTTCGCCCGGCTCGTGGACCAGTTCTTCGAACAGAGCGCGATAGTGGATCATCGCCTGACGAAGATCCTCGGTATCGGCTTCGCCGCGAGCATGCCGGATGGCGATGTCATGGGCAGAGCGATAGTTCTGGACCACTTCGGGATGATCCACGGACAGGTCAGCCGAGCGGCGGTCGAAGTCAGCGATCGGATAGCCTCGCGCTTCCATGACTTCGGTCAGCAGCACATCTGCGCGAGAGACCGCGCCTTGGGGATCATCGACAAACTGACTTTGCACCTTCATCCAGCCATCGTTGAACATATCAACCTGCTGGGGAGACAGGCGCCGCAGCGAAAAGTTCGCGACACGCCTTTCGCGTTCCTGCAATTCGGCTTCCGCCCTGCGGGAGCTGCCGACTTCTTCGACGGTGCGGGAATATTCCGGTCCGAATTTCGAGCGCAAATTGGCGCGATGCCGGTTGCGCATCAGGAGCACGAACATCCCTGCCAATAGGACAAGTACGACCAGTCCCAGGCCGATTTCCAGGGGAGTAAGCGTCACCATGACATCCTCCTTGGCCTGTTGAGGCCGCTGACGACGCCCACCGCTGTCGCTGTTAACCTTGATCGGCGGCGCTTTGTTCCGCGTTCAGCGGCGGCGAAACAGCAGGTAGGCAAAGGCAGCCACGACCAGCCCAATCCCTATCGTCCAACCGCTGGAATGCGGCACAGGCTGCGGAGCCGGCTCTGTCTCAAACGGACGGTCGGTAGCGGGGGAAGTCCCCGGCTCTACGGGCGCCGGGTGCAGCGGATAGGGGGATTGGCTGGCGGCAGGCACGCGGGGCTTGTGAGTCATTGCTATCTCCTTGCCCTTCCCAACTCGGCGCGCTGCACATGGCTCCCTGACGCATTCGATGGAACGTCGCGGCTGGCCGCCAGTTGCCGAAACTTAAAGTAACAAGGAGCGGCTTCGATGCACATTCAAACAGCTGAAGGCCATGCCATCCATGTCAAGGACATGGGCGCCGGACACCCCGTCATCCTCATCCATGGCTGGCCGCTGACAGGCGACATGTGGGAATATCAGACCCTGGCGCTTCTGGAGGCAGGCTATCGCGTGATAACATATGACCGGCGCGGGTTTGGCCATTCGGGCCATCCGGCGGACGGTTATGACTATAATATTTTCGCGGACGACCTGGCGGCGGTCATCGACCATGTCGGCGCGTCCAAAGTCTCGCTCGTGGGCTTTTCGATGGGCGGGGGCGAGATCGCCCGCTATCTGTCGCGCCACGGATCGGGCAAGGTCGATCGGGCGGTGCTGATATCATCGGTCGTGCCCTATTTGATGAAAGACGACAGCAATCCCGACGGGGTTGATGAGTCCGTGCTGGACCAGATGCAGGCACAGGTGCGCGCGGATCGCTTCGCTTTCCTCCAGAGCTTTGCCAAAACATTCTATGGTATCGGCCTTGTTTCCAAGCCGGTGAGCAGCGCCCTGTTGGACTGGACATTCGCGCTGGCGATCATGGCCAGTCCCAAGGCCACGATCGATTGCATAAACGCCTTTGGCCGCACCGATTTCCGCCCGGATCTTGCCGCCTTCAACATTCCCACGCTGGTCATTCACGGGACGAGCGACAAGACGGTCCCGATCGATCCCACGGGGCGGGCGGCAGCGGCGGGCATAGCTGGCGCGGAACTGGTCGAATATGATGGCGAACCCCACGGCCTGTTCGCGACCGCGCCGGACCGGCTGAACGCCGATCTGCTGCGTTTCCTGGATCAACGATGATGCGGCGAGCGGCAAGAGCCAGACGAAGCCGGGAAACAGGATTGTCCTTCGCGCCGCCAGTCAATCCGCTTGGGCTGGCAATCGACAGCTGGCGGCTTGGCATGGAGGCGTGGACGGTGATCGGCCTCCGTATCCCCAGGCTGCTTGCTGGCAATCCGGCCGCCGCGATGGAGGCGCAGCTTATGGTTGCAGAGAAGATAGAAGCGTTGGGCGTACTGCAATGGAAGGCGATGACCG
Source organism: Sphingobium herbicidovorans (assembly GCF_002080435.1). NCBI lineage: Bacteria > Pseudomonadati > Pseudomonadota > Alphaproteobacteria > Sphingomonadales > Sphingobiaceae > Sphingobium > Sphingobium herbicidovorans. Next base: position 1,378,798 of record NZ_CP020538.1, read on the forward strand.
GCAGTCTGGGTGCGACGCCTGAAGCCGCCATACGCGGCTCCATCGCGCATTACCGCAAGTCGGTGGCCGGTAACCGGCGGCGGCTTGCTCGACCCCCGAAATGATGCGCCCCAAAAATGAGATCCCACGAAAACAGGCACGGTTGATCCTGATTAGGCAGTTTAAGGGGAACGCCGCGCCCATCCCTGAATTGAACAATCATACAATCAGGAGAGAATTTTCCGTGGCTACACGCTTCATCGCAACAGCATGCGAATCGCAGTTTCTTCAGCAAGGTTTTCAAGAACGGCTTAGTCATTGGAACCGGCAACGGCTTGCTCCGGCCTATCCTGGCGACTGGGAGGAAAGGTTCCAGCAGGATCAGGTGATGCTGCGGCTGGAGCATGGCTTTGTCGAGGAGTTGCGATCACGGATACGCGACCGCGCTTCGCAGGCGCCGACCGATCCCGATGGCTTCATCCAATGGTTCGAGGCGCTGGAACAATCTGGACCCGGCCAGCACGATGCCTTGTTCCCCTGGCTCGCCGAAGAGGCCGAGCGGGACGAGATACGCTGGTTCCTGACGCAGGAGGCGGCGGGCGAGGCCGGCTTCGACGACCTCGTTGCGCTGACACAGGTCAAGCTACCCGATTCGCCAAAACTTGAACTGGCCAGAAATTATTGGGACGAAATGGGTCGCGGTAACGCAAAGGGCATGCATGGCCCGATGCTGGCCCAGTTGGTGACCACGCTTGACCTGTCCCCTTCGATAGAAGCCACGGTTTGGGAAAGCCTGGCGCTGGCCAACGCCATGACCGCGATGGCGACCAACCGATGTTATGCATGGCACAGCGTTGGCGCGCTGGGCGTGATCGAGCTGACCGCGCCGGGCAGGTCGGCGCATACGGCGCGAGCGCTGCGCCGCATCGGCCTCACCCAGTCTGAACGTCGCTACTTCGACCTCCACGCGGTGCTGGACGTCAAGCACAGCCGGGATTGGAACGAATTGGCGATCAAGCCTCTTGTGGCGCAGGATCCGCGTCGCGCAACCGCGATTGCCGAAGGCGCGCTGATTCGCCTGAGCTGCGGCGAACGCTGTTTCGACCGGTATCGCGCTCATTTCGGGCTGGGATGACGACGATGTCCTGCAATCACGGGCGCATTCTGCTGGTGGAAGATGACCCGGCGCTGGCCGGGATGATCGCCGATCTCTTGCAGGCGCAGGATTACGAGGTCGATGGCCCCTATTCGAATGTAAGCGACGGCATCGCCGCCCTCGCCAGCCATTTTCCCGACGGCGCCGTGGTGGACCTGCACCGACAAACCGAAGGGGCGAGCCTGCTCAAGGACGATCTGGCAGCTTATGCCATTCCCTTTCTCGACGGCGAAGATCGCGGCAAGGCGCCGGTGGAACGGCGCCTGCTACCCTGGCTGCGGCATATTCGACATTGAGGCGGGACGCCGCCACAGCCCCCTTGCCCGCCGCCATAGGACGATTATGACCCTGCATGGTGATCATTGCAGGAGACGGCATGGGCCGCATCATCGGGAAAATCATGCGCTGGGCGGGGGTCGCACTTCTTTTTCTCATCATCGCCCTGTGCCTTGCGATCACCATCATTCCCCCTTTCCTCGACCGCACTTATTATGACGGCCCGCTCAGCCGCCATTATGACGGCGAGCGCTTCTTCAATCCCGATGGAGAGATCGAATTTTCCGCGCCGCCCGGAAGCAACCGTCGCGGTTTTCTCGCCCGCTGGCTGATCGGAGGAGATGACCGGCCCGAATGGCCCGACGCGGTAGCCGTAAGTCCCTCGCGGCCTCCTGCCTTCGCGGCCCCTCTCGGTATGACCGCAACCTGGGTTGGCCATGCGACGGTACTGGTGCAGGCCGCCGGCCTTAACATACTGACCGATCCGATCTGGTCGGACTATGCCAGCCCCTTGCCGCCGCTGGGACCGAAACGCGTGGCACAACCGGGCATTCGCCTTGACGACCTGCCCAAGATCGACCTGATCATCATCAGTCACAATCATTATGATCATATGGACGTCCCGACGCTGAAAAAACTGTGGCAGCGGGATCGGCCCAAGATCGTCACCAGCCTTGGCAACGACACAATCCTGAAAGCGAACGGCATCCCATCGACTGTGCTCGACTGGGGGCAATCTATCAGCGGAGCCGCTCTTAATGGGCTGGGCGCGCAAACCGTGATCCAGTGCGAAAATTACGAGCATTGCCCGGACTATCGCGTCCATGTGCTGCGCAATCATCATTGGAGCAGCCGTTGGGGCGCGGACCGCAACCGCGCTTTATGGTCAAGCTTCGTCATCACGACGCGAGCCGGCAATATCTTCTTCGCAGGCGACACTGGCGCCGGGGACATGGCCTGGCCGGAAGACGCATCACGGCTGGGACCGATCCGGCTGGCCATGATACCGATCGGCGCTTTTCGTTTTTGGGCGGGACAGATGGAATCGGGCGCGCACATCGGCCCGGAACGGGCGGTCAGCGTCTTTGAAAAGCTGAAGGCATCGACCGCCATACCTATCCATTGGGGAACATTCCGCCTGTCCTACGAGCAATGGAGCACGCCGCCGCGCCTATTGGAGCTTTACCTGCGGTGCGCCGGGATAGAGCGGAGTCGCTTCGCACCGCTACGCATCGGGCAGCACATTCAGGTGCCGGCCTATTCGCCCGTACCACGCGGGCCCAAGCGATGCGACCAACGAGCGATCAGGGCGCTGGATGAAAACTGATCCCCGGTGGCGTTCAGACCGGAGCCGAAGGCGCAAACATGGCGCGATAATTCCGTCCCGCCATCGCGGCGAGATATTCGGCCTGCATCTCCGAAGTCAGCAGTTCCATCATCTGCCGTCCTTCGATCCACAATTCGATCACGCCGAAAGCGCCCCCGCGCTTGCGATATTTGGCGGGCCAGCCTTCACGCGCGGCGATGGCCATCACCTCTGACATTGTAAGCGGCGTGGCGAGGGCGGCGTGGGTGGCGGTGAAGCGGGTCTCGCCAGTCGGCTCGCCAAAGGAGTCGGCGTCTCCCTCCTCCTCGCGTAGAACGGTATCGATCGGATAGACCTCTACCGCTGTGCCACGGTCGTCGCCCGCCACCGCGATCCAGCTGCCCGGCGTCACCGGCGGGAAATAGAAGGCTTCTCCCCGCCACATTTCCGCGATGACCTCTGCGACACGCCTGGGATCATGAGCGGCAATCGAAAGATGAAACAGCATGGGACGACTCTCCGCCGTGCTTTTGATGCTCGTTGCAGAATGACATAAATCGGGCGCGCCCGCATCCTCCCTTCGACGGCAAGGGGAGGATGCGGGCGAAGACGCAACCGCGTCAGACCTTGCTACATTCTCCTGCCCGCTTGCCGCTGACGTCGTGGGTCGTGCGCAGCACAGGGCTGCCGTCCACCGTCTTGGTCATGGTGCTGCCCAGCGTCAGCGTGTCGGCTGTGTAGTTACCTTCGAGCACGATCTCCGAAGTGCCCGCCCCGGATTTACAGGACAAGGTCGCGATCAACCGCCCCTTGCGCAGCATCTTGTCCTTGTAGGTGCAATCCTCCCCCTCGTCCCCCGCCAACGCATTGGCGTCCGGTATCCCGGCTGCATCGACAGCGATACAAAGACTATCCTCGTCTGTTTTCTGGAGGGCGGCCTGATATTGCGCAGGTGTGACGGTCGGTGTGTTGTAGCCGGTGGTCTTGCGCGTGATCGTCCACTCCCCCGCCTTCATCAGGATCGGCGCTTCCACCGGTTCGGGCTTGGGCGCCTCTTTGCCGCATCCAGCCAGGCAAAGCATCACCGCCAGCGGGGCTGCCGCCAGTATCGTCTCTCGCATATCCTCTCCCCTGTTCACTTGCGGAACGGCGGGAGGCTCGCTCTGCGGCATCAAAAGCGCAAGCGAAATATCGCCGCAGTCAATTGGACTATACCGCGCGCAGCCGTCGCTGCGTCAGGATGTCGTGCAGGTCGCTCCAACCCACTTGCCGCTGGTCTTGGCCTTCATGCTCATATTCATGCCGCCCGGTGCACCGGTCATTTTCATGTCAATGTTCATTTCATAGCTTTCCGGCGCGTAGCTGCCCGACATGACCGCGTTCATCGCGCCCTGCTCGGCCTTGCAGGAAATTTCCCCCTTCACCGAACCGCCGCTGGCGTCGAAGCCCTTGTAGGTGCAATCCTTGTTTTCCTGTCCCGAGAACATCTTGCCGCTGGGGTTGGCGGCCTCTTCGGGCGAGACGCAATATTTGATGGAGGTGCGATTCATCATCTTCTTCATCTGCTCTTCCATCTGGTCACCGCCGCCCGGCATATCGGGCATGTCGATGTCCTCGAGCATATAGCTGCCTTCCCACTCGCCGGGCTTGAGCTGCACCTTCTGCACTTGCGCCTTCACCTCTTGCCGGCTCTGCGGTTCGCCAGAGGGCTTGTCGCTACAGGCGGCCAGTAAAGCGGTCATTCCGGCAAGGCCAACCATCGTCCTGCGCATCGATATCCTCCCTGTTGCACCCCGTGGGCAGCAGGACCATATCAATCGGCGATGACAATTCAAATCCGCACCACGCTGGACGAGCCCCAGACCGGCGAAGGCTTCGTCCCCCACCGCCCCGCGCGCCCGGAAAAGAGCGAGGGCGGTCGGCCGTTCAAGCTGGTTTCGGACTATGAGCCTTCCGGCGACCAGCCAACCGCCATCGCCGAACTGGTGGAAACGGCGCTGGCGGGGGAGAAGGACCAGGTGCTTCTGGGCGTCACAGGCTCTGGCAAGACCTTCACCATGGCGAAGGTGATCGAGGCGTTGCAGCGCCCTGCGCTGGTGCTGGCGCCAAACAAGATTCTGGCCGCGCAGCTCTACGGGGAGTTCAAGAGCTTCTTCCCCGAAAATGCCGTCGAATATTTCGTCAGCTATTACGACTATTACCAGCCCGAAGCCTATGTGCCGCGCTCCGACACCTATATCGAGAAGGAGTCCAGCGTAAACGAAGCCATCGACCGGATGCGGCATTCGGCAACGCGCGCGCTGCTTGAGCGGGACGATGTGCTGATCGTAGCATCGGTATCCTGCCTCTACGGCATAGGGTCGGTCGAAACCTATTCGGCCATGACTTTTTCGATGAAGAAAGGCCAGATCGAGGATCAGCGGGAGATCATCCGCAAGCTGGTCGCGCTCCAGTACAAGCGCAACGATGCGGCTTTTGCGCGCGGGAATTTCCGGGTGAAGGGAGATAATCTGGAGATTTTCCCATCCCATTATGAGGACACGGCGTGGCGGGTCAGCTTCTTTGGCAATGAAATAGAGGATATTGTCGAATTTGATCCGCTGACCGGGAAGAAGGTCGCCACGCTCGAATATGTGAAGGTCTTTCCCAACAGCCACCATGTCACCCCTGGCCCCACGCTTAAACAGGCCATGGAGGCGATCCGCCATGAACTGACCGAACGGCTGAAGGAACTGACAGCGGAAGGAAAGCTGCTGGAGGCGCAAAGGCTGGAGCAGCGGACCAATTTCGATCTTGAGATGATCGCTGCGACAGGTTCCTGCGCGGGAATCGAGAATTATTCCCGCTTCCTTACGGGCCGCCTGCCGGGCGAACCACCGCCGACGCTGTTTGAATATCTGCCGGAAAATGCACTGCTGTTCGTGGATGAGAGCCATCAGACGGTGCCGCAGATCGGGGCGATGGCGCGCGGCGACCATCGGCGCAAGATCACGCTGGCCGAATATGGTTTTCGCCTGCCAAGCTGCATCGACAACCGGCCGCTGCGTTTCAATGAATGGGACGCGATGCGGCCACAGACGGTCAGCGTTTCCGCAACGCCAGGCAAATGGGAGATGGAGCAGACCGGCGGCGTATTCAGCGAACAGGTGATCCGTCCCACCGGACTCATCGACCCGCCGGTCGAGATCAAGCCGGTCGAGGATCAGGTGGACGACCTGATCAACGAGTGCCGCAAGGTGGCGGCGCAGGGATACCGCACACTCGTCACCACGCTGACCAAGCGAATGGCCGAAGACCTGACCGAGTTCATGCATGAGGCCGGGATCAAGGTGCGCTACATGCATTCGGACGTCGAGACGCTGGAGCGCATCGAGTTGATCCGCGACCTGCGGCTGGGCGTCTATGACGTGCTGATTGGCATCAACCTGCTGCGCGAAGGGCTGGATATTCCCGAATGCGGGCTGGTGGCGATCCTCGACGCGGACAAGGAAGGCTTCCTCCGTTCCGAAACATCGTTGATCCAGACCATCGGCCGTGCGGCGCGTAACGTCGATGGGCGCGTGATCCTCTACGCCGACCGTATCACGGGCAGCATGGAGCGGGCGCTGAACGAAACATCGCGGCGGCGCGAGAAGCAGACGGCCTATAATCTGGAGCATGGCATCACGCCGACGACGATCAAGCGCAACATCGGCGACATCATCGCCCATGTCGCGTCGAAGGATCAGGTTACGGTGGATACCGGGCTGGATGACCGCCCGCACCTGGTCGGCCACAATCTGCGCGCCTATATAGAGGACCTGGAAAAGAAGATGCGCGCCGCAGCGGCGGACCTGGAGTTCGAGGAAGCGGGCCGCATCCGCGACGAAATCCGCAAGCTGGAGGCAGAGGAACTGGGCCTGCCCGCCGACGAGCATGTAGCCGCGCCGCGCGGGCGTGCGACGGAGGGGAAGCCGGGAACGCGCAAACTGCGTTATGGCAAGACGCAGCGTAAGTTCGGGCGCTGACGCAAGTTCAGCATGACGAAAGGCGCAGGGCGGTTTAAGCGGGCATGATGAAGAGCCTGCCCCTCGCCCGCCTCCTCGCCCTGGCCGTGCCGCTGCTGCTGCTGGGGGGCGCCTATGCCTCGCAATATTTAGGTGGGCTGTACCCGTGCGAAATGTGCTGGTGGCAGCGCTATCCCCATATGGCTGCGATCCCGCTGGCGATGATCGCCTATGGCGCCAAAGGGCGGCCCTGCATCAGCGCCCTTTTTACCGGCCTTGCGGGCCTCGCCATCGGCGTCAGCGGAGCCATCGGGCTGTTCCATGCCGGGGTCGAATATGGCTGGTGGCAAGGGCTTACCGCCTGTTCGACCGCGCTCGCCACGGGCAATCCCGCCGACATATTGAACCAGATCATGGCGACGCCGATCACCCGGTGCGACGTCGCGCCCTGGACCCTGCTGGGCATATCGCTCGCGGGTTTCAACGGCCTCTTGTCGGGGGCGAGCGCGCTCGCCATCTTGTGGCTGCTAATCAAGGCGAGGAAAGAGGCATGAGCGCGCCCAGGGACTTCCCCCGTCCAGGCCGAAGGGTGACGGATAGTGAGCGCGCGGCGATGCTGCGCGTGGATCAGGCGGGCGAGTTCGGCGCGACGCGCATCTATGCGGGGCAACTCGCCGTGCTGGGCGACCGGCATCCTCATGCTCGCGTAATCGCTGGCATGGCCGCGCAGGAAGATCGGCACCGCAAGATTTTCGACGCGATGATCGCGCGGCGCGGCGTCCGTCCGACAGCGTTGCAGCCGATTTGGGATGTGGCGGGATTTGCCTTGGGCGCTGCGACGGCGGCGATTGGTCCGAATGCAGCCATGGCCTGCACGGCGGCGATCGAAACAGAGATCGACCGTCATTATGCCGAACAGTTGGACGCGCTGGCGGAAGACGACCCGGAACTTGCCGCCACCATCACGGATTTTCAGGCTGAGGAAATCGAGCACCGCGAAACCGCCATGGCCCATGGCGCGGAGCAGGCTCCCGCCTACCCCTTGCTCTCAGGCGTCATTCGCCTGGGATGCCGCGCCGCGATCGCGCTGTCGAAGCGGATCTGAGGAGACGAAGATGATGATGAAGACCGCGATGACCGCCGCACTACTGCTGATGGCCGCGAGCGCGTTACCCGCCATGGCGCAGCAGCAACCCGGCCCCGCTCCGCAACAGGCGCCCACCGGCGGAGCCGACACAACCGGCTCCGAACGCACGAATCTCGTCATCGTCTATGGCGACGACCCCTGCCCGCAGAGCGCGGGCAGCGACATCGTCGTGTGCGCGCGCAAGGGCGAGGAAGAACGCTATCGCATCCCCGAACCATTGCGTGGCGACCCCAACCAGCCGAGCAATCAGGCGTGGGGGGAACGGGTTCGGTCGATGGAATATGTCGGCAAGACCGGCACCGAAAGCTGCTCGGCGACTGGTCCGGGCGGCTTCACCGGCTGCTTCAACCAGCTTGCCCGTCTGGCCAAAGCTGAACGCCAGGCCGCGGACAGCGCAAGCTGGAAAGATCTGGTCGAGGCGGAGCGCGCGCGTCGGCTGTCCACGATCGATCAGGACAGCGAGGAAATCGAAGCGCGCGCCGTTGCCGAGGAAAAGGCGGATGCCGCGCAACAGCAGACCGCTCCGCAATCAGGGGCGTCGCCGCGACCCTGACGGCTTTTCCCGGCGCTCGGCGTCTGGAATAGGCCCGCGGAAGTGGGCTCTCCGCTGGACTACAGGGGCAAATATAGGATGATAACCGATGCGTTTCCCTGTTCATTTGCCCTTGTTGGCTGCGGCGCTGCTGCCCATCCCCTTGGCCGCGCCCGCCAAGGCTGAGCCGCCGGAGCGTGTGTTCAACCTGATCGTCTATGGAGACGACCCCTGCCCCAAGGGCGAGGGCGACGAAATTGTCGTCTGCGCGCGCAAGCCGGAATCCGAGCGCTATCGCATCCCCAAGAAGCTGCGCGAAAAGCCCGCGCCATCAGGCGGGCCGGGATGGGGCAGCCAAGTCGCGACGATGGAGCAAGTGCAACGGCAGACACTGCCCGGCAGTTGTTCGGCGATCGGCAGTAACGGCTTCACCGGCTGCACCGCCAAGATGCTGGAACAATGGTTTGCCGAGCGACGGATGCAGGAGTCCAAGGGCGAGCCCTGATCGGCCTTCCGCCAGATTCAGGCGCGAACCGCTGCAAACGCGTCGGTCGCCCGGATCAGCGCATCCAATATTCCCGGCTCATTATAGGCATGACCCGCCCCTTCGATCATTTCGAACCGCGCTTCCGGCCAGACCCGGTGCAACGCCCACGCCGTTTCGGCCGGACAGGCCATGTCATAGCGCCCCTGTACGATGACAGCGGGAACGTGCCGAAGCTTAGCGGCATCCCTGATCAGTTGCCCCTCCTCCAGCCAGCCGCGATGCACGAAATAGTGATTTTCGATGCGCGCAAAGGCCAGCGCGAAATCATCGGCCTCATGCGTCGCTGACAAGGCGTCGTCGGGCAGCAGGCGGATGGTTTCCCCTTCCCAGACGCTCCATGCCTTGGCGGCGGCGATCTGCGCCGCACGGTCATCGCCCGTCAGGATCCGGCGATAGGCGTGAAGCAGGTCGCCGCGCTCGGCCTCCGCAATGGGCGCGACGAAGCGTTCCCATTTATCCGGGTAGATGCGGCTGGCGCCCTGCTGATAATACCAGTCAATCTCCTGCTTCCGGATGGTGAAGATACCGCGCAGGATAAGTTCGCTCACGCGCTCCACATGCGCCTGCGCATAGGCCAGCGCCAGCGCCGAGCCCCAACTGCCCCCGAATAGCAGCCATTGATCCGCTCCGGTCATCAGCCGCAGCCGCTCTATATCCGCGACCAGATGCCAGGTGGTGTTCGCCTCCAGCGCCGCATGGGGCGTCGAGCGGCCACAGCCGCGCTGGTCGAAAAGCAGGAGGTCGTAACGGTCCGGGTCGAACAGGCGACGATGATCGGGCGAAATGCCGCCGCCCGGCCCGCCATGCAGAAAGACCGCAGGCTTGGCCCCCGGCGTCCCCACGCGTTCCCAATAGATGCGGTGCCCGTCCCCCACATCGAGATGACCGGACGCGAAAGGCTCGACAGGGGGGTAAAGGGTACGCATTCCGCGACTTTAGAAAGGCTACACGCCGATGGAAATGCCACGTTCCGATCCCCGGCGAAGGTTCCGATACATTTTGCGACAGAATGGTCTTGGCCTTGCCAATATTTTGAGACAACTCGCGCCTAATGACAGACCGGTAAGGGTCTGCTTTTTTCAAAGGGGTACAGTGTGCGTCGATCGGCTGGGCTGACGGTATTTCTGTTGATGGGCGCGTCGCCCACTGCCCTGATGGCGCAGACAATGGATAATGAAGCGGCCGCGCAGGATGAAGGCGAGGAGATCATTGTCACCGGCCAGCCGCAGCGGGGGGCGGTGGTTGGCAACGTCAAGCCCGAGCAGCAGTTGTCCGCCGCCGACGTTCGGGCGCTGGGCGTCACCTCCATCTCGGAGATGATCACCGAGCTATCGGCGCAGACGAACGGCCCGCCCGTAGTGCTGCTCAACGGCAAGCGCATCTCAAGCTTTTCGGAGATTCAGGACATCCCGTCCGAAGCGGTGGCGCGCGTCGATATCCTGCCTGAAGAAGTGGCGCTGTCCTATGGCTATGCGCCGACGCAGAAGGTGGTGAACATCGTGCTGCGCCAGCGTTTTCGTGCGGAGCTGGCCGATCTGCGGGGTGGAACGACCACCGATGGCGGGCGGGAAAATGGTTCCGCCGAAGCGGGCCTGCTGCGCATCCGGGGCGACGATCGCTTCACACTGAACCTCAAATATAGCAATGCGGCGTCGCTGCTGGAGAGGGAGCGGAATATCGATCGCCCGGCGAGCGGTCCGGCGCTCATCGATCTCACCCGCTTCCGCACGCTTAGCCCGGCAACCGAAAGCGTTTCTGCCAACGCGACCTATGCGCGCGCGCTTGGCAATGTGTCCATGACCGTCAATGGGCGCGTGGAATTGTCGGACAATGATACGCTTCAGGGGTTATCGGCCGCCGCTCTGGCTGCGCCTCAGGGCGACGGTCCGCTCTATCGCGATTTCCTGCGGGACAGCGCACTCGATCAGCAGATCCGTGGCACGACCGGGCATGTGGGCCTGACGTTCAACGGATTGCTGGGCAAGGGTTGGCAATGGTCCTTCACCGGCAATGGCGATGTGTCCGACACTCGCACGCGGACGGAACGATCGGAGTCCACGGACAGGGCCAGCGCACGGTCGCAGGCCGTCACGGGCGATCTGTTACTGTCCGGTCCGCTGTTCGACCTGCCTGCGGGCACCGTCACCAGTTCGGTCCGGGTGGGCGCATCAGCCAACGGTTTTGAAGGCAGGTCGATCCGCAACGGCGTCGAGCGGGACAATGATTATGACCGGCAGATCGCCAGCGGCCAGATCAGCCTGGACCTGCCGATCACCAGCAAGTCGCGAGGTGTGCTGGGCACGGTGGGCGACATTGGCGTCAACCTGAATGCGGCCACACAGAAGCTTTCCGATTTCGGTACGCTCTCCACGCTTGGCTATGGTTTGCGGTGGCGACCGGTTCCGGCGGTGCAGTTGCTTGTGTCGGCGAACCAGGATCGCGCGGCGCCGACCGGCAATCAGATCACCGATCCAGAGGTCAGGACCGAGAATATACCGGTGTTTGACTATCGTACCGGCGAGACTGTGTTCGTGACGCGGGTCACGGGCGGCAATGCGCTGCTCCGTGAAAGCGTACGCGACCAGTTCCGGCTGAGCGCGACGGTGAAACCCTTCGAAAAGCCAAACCTGACGCTGACCGCCACCTACCTCAACAGCCGGACGGCCAATCCGATCGCTGCGTTCCCCGAGCCGACGCCAGCGATCGAGGCGGCCTTTGCCGACCGGTTCATCCGCGACGCGGATCAGCGGCTGACGGAGATCAGGGCTTTCCCTGTCAATTATCTGCGGTCGCAAAGCGAGCAGCTTCGCTGGGGCTTCGATCTGTCCTTCCCTCTGAAATCGCGCGTCCAGAAACTCGCCGAAGCATGGCGCGCCGCGGGGGCCAAACCGGAAGATCGGCCTAAGGAACTGCAGGCGATGCGCGGTCTGTTCGGCAATCGCGGCGGGCGTGGCGGGCGTGGCGGCAGCCGGGGTGAAGGCCCGGGCGGCCCGGAAGGCGCATCTCCGCCGCAAGGCCACGTTAGCGGCGATCAGCCGCGCAGCGAAGGCGGCATGGGCAGGCCACGTGGCGGCGGGCGGCCCGGTGGCGGCTTTGGCGGAGGGCACGGCGGAGGGAATGGGCGGCTCAGCTTCAGCCTCTATCACACATGGCATTTCACGGAGAGTATCCTGATCGCGCCTGGCGTGCCCGAACTCGACCTGCTGAATGGCGACGCGACCGGATCGTCGGGAGGCCAGCCGCGGCATGAGATCAAAGCCCGCATCGGCTATACCAACAACGGTCTGGGCGCGCGGCTCAACGTCGATTGGGAAAGCGGCACGCATGTGGATGGCGCGCTGGGAGGAGCCTCTCGCCTGAATTTCGGCAGCCTGGCGACAGCGAACCTGCGCCTCTTCGCCAATCTGGGCCAGATGCCCTTGCTGGTGAAGCAGCATCCCTTCCTGCGCGGGACGCGCGTATCGATTGGCATCGACAACATCTTCAACAAGCGGCGGGAAGTCACCGACGCCACTGGCGCGACGCCGCTGCGCTATCAGCAGGGCTATCTGGACCCACTGGGGCGAACGATCAGCATTTCGTTTCGAAAGTTGTTCTTCTGACCCTTGGCAAAGGTAATCAGGAAGCCAAAGACCGGGGCGCCGCGCTTGCGCTGGCGATGTCGATCGCAGCAATAAATTCCACGCCCATGCGATCATCGCGCGACCAGCGCACCACCGCATCGGCGCGCAGGCTTTCATTGAACTCGACGGCCAGTTGCGTCCCTTCAGGGACATGCCACAGTCCTTCGATCAGCGCGCCGGTCGCGGAAATATTGCGAATACGGCCGGTGTAGACATGCGCGTCATGATGCACCGCTATCGTCCGCAGCATGGTCTTTCGTTCTGGACGGCTCGACTGAAAGCCTTCGACCAAGGCTAGGGTGCCGTGACTTTCCTGGCGCTTCAGCACCTCGCCCGCTTCGAGCGGGCGACCGTAGACATAGCCCTGAATATGGCTGCACCCAAGTTCGCGGATTAACGCCAGCTCGTCCTGCGTTTCAGCGCCCTCCGCCGTGGTGTCCATGCCCAGCGCCTCGGCCAGGCTGACGATCGCCCTGATGATCGCACTGTTACGGCTGCCGTTGATCACGGCGCCGCGCACGAAACTCTGATCGATCTTGATCTTGTCGAACGGAGCCTTTTTCAGATAGCCGAGCGAAGAATAGCCAGTGCCGAAATCGTCGAGCGCCAGACGTACGCCAATGCCCTTGAGCCGGGCGAACATCGAATCCGTGCCCTCGTCATCGTTCAGGAACACGCTTTCGGTGATCTCCAGCTCCAGCCGCCCGGGCGCGAGCTGAGCTGCGGCCAGCGCATTCATGACCGTAGCGGGAAGGCCCGGATTAGCGAACTGGATCGGAGAAACATTGACTGCAACGCGAATATCATCCGCCCACATCGCCGCATCCCGGCAGGCAGTACGAAGCACCCAGTCGCCGATGGGACCGATCAGGCCGGTCTCCTCCGCAATCGGTATGAACACGGCCGGGGATATGGCGCCGCGTACCGGATGGTTCCAGCGCAGCAGCGCCTCAAAGCCCGTGATCTGCTCCGTCCCGGACGACACGACAGGTTGATAGACCAGATGCAATCCATCGGCGGCGAGCGCGTAACGCAGATCCTCTTCCAATCGCCTGCGGTCTTCTGCGTCCGCGTGCATCTCCGCGGAATAGAAGCGATGAACGCCGCGCCCATCACCCTTGGCGGCGTAGAGGGCAAGGTCCGCGTTGCGGATCAGCGCGTCAGCCGTATCGCCGTCATGTGGGCAGGAAGAAATGCCGATGGACACGCCGATGACGACTGCCGTTCCCTCGATCGTGTAAGGCTGGCCAACCGAACTGATGACCGTCTGCGCCAGTTGAGCCAGCGCGGTGCGGTCATGTCGCCCGGGCAGCAGAATCTTGAATTCGTCGCCGCCCTGCCGCCCCACCAGCCCGCGTTCACCCACCACGCGCTGGAGCCGCTGGCTCACCTGCCGCAGCAACGCGTCACCGGCAGGATGGCCCAGCGTGTCGTTAACTGATTTGAAGCGATCAAGGTCGAGCATCATTAGCGCGCAATCACCCGTACGCCCTTGCGATCCGGCGACCGCGTCCTCCAGCGACCGCAGCATCTGCACCCGATTGGCAAGGCCGGTGAGAGAGTCGAACTGGGCCAGCCGCTTTACCTCAGCCTGACTGCGGCGCATTTCGGTAAGGTCGGTTCCGCTGCCCCGGAAGCCGTGGAACTGTCCATATTCATTGAATACCGGCTGACCGGACATCGACCACCAGCGTTCGTCCTGCGTCGCGGCGGCGCGAACATGAATGTCCGAAAAACCGGTTCGCGCCGAAAGATGGAAACCCAGCGTGCGCTCACCTCCGCCTTGGCGGTAGTCGCCCGGACAGATGATGTCCGTGATCGGCCGTCCGATCATCTTCTCATCGGCAATGTCCAGCGTTCCCGCCAGCGTTTCGGAAATATAGCTGAGACATCCCTGACGGTCGGTTTCCCAGAACCACCCCTGACCCGACTGTTCATATTCCTGAAGAAGCCGATCGGCCCGCTGGGCGCGCAAATCCTGTTGATGGCGCACGATCGCGCGGTCGAGATCCGAATGCGCCTGGCGCACCGCGGCGATCAGCATGACGACGATACAACTGAGCAGCAGGCCGATCTGGGCAAAGCCAGCACCCTGGATGATGGATATGATGAGCGTGCCTAGGAAATAGCTGACACCCAGCAGCCGCCGGTCACCGAAGATGGAAGCGGCGAGCAGCGCGACCGCAACCTCAGCCGCCAGTGAAAGGGATAGCGGGCCGGCAAATTGAGCCGGCCCCATCAGCAGGCTGAAGGCCATGCCCGACAGCAGGACCGTGGGCAGCATGAGCCATTTCTGAATATGGGGTCGCTGATTCTGAAAATATTCGCCTCTGGGGACGAAGATCAGCACGCCATCGACCAGCAACATGAAGGCGAAGGTGAGAACATGCATGATGCTGCGGAAATCGAAGAACGATACATGCAGCAGGGTAAGCGTGCACAGCTTGCCCAGAAGAACCAGCGGCCATAGCCTGGCGATATGGGTGAAGGCTCCCGATATCCAGAAGGCCGACACTTCCGTCCCGCCTTCGGCCAAGCCGAGCGCGATCGCAAGATCTCCCCGCCGGAACAACGTATCGTTCAACTTGATGCGCGACGGGGCCATGTCCCATGCGTAACGCACAGAAGTTGAGAGAAACTTACCCCAATTGCCCATCCGGGAGGAGGCATGAAAAGTGCAGCCGTTCCCTCGCCGTGCTTCGTATTCCAGCATGAGGGAAAGGTCTCTGCCCTCCCCTCTGACCATCAACCCACGCGCCGTTTATACGCGCATGGGCATCAGGACATAGAGCGCGGGGCTGCGGTCATTTTCCCGAATCAGCGTCGGCGCGGCGGCGTCGGCCAGATGCAGTTCGACGGTCTCGCTGTCGATCTGGCCCAGGATGTCGAGCAGGTATCGGGCGTTGAATCCGATGTCGAATCCTTCTCCCTGAAACACGCCCGGCACCTCTTCAGCCGCCGTACCGTTTTCCGGGCTGGTGACCGACAAGGTGATCTTGTCGCGATCCAGCGTCATCTTCACAGCCCGCGTCTTTTCGGTGGCGATGGTGGCCACACGGTCGACACCCTCCTCGAAGCTGCGCGGATCGATCTTGAGCAGCTTATCGTTGGCGGTCGGGATGACGCGGCTGTAATCAGGGAAAGTGCCGTCGATCAGCTTGCTGGTGAGGATCGCGCTGCCCAGGCCAAAGCGAATCTTGCTGGCGGAAAGCGTAATGGCGACCGATCCATCCACCTCGTCGAGCAGCTTGCGCAGTTCGCCGATGCATTTGCGGGGTATGATGATGCCCGGCATGCCGTCGGCCCCGTCAGGACGCGGAACCGTGACGCGAGCCAGGCGGTGCCCATCGGTCGCGGCGGCCTTCAGCACGGGCTGGCCTTCATCCGAAACGTGGAAATATATGCCGTTGAGGTAATAACGCGTTTCTTCCGTCGAGATGGCGAAGCGCGTCTTGTCGATGATCTGCTTCAATGTCTCGGCCGGCAGTTCAAAGCTGGTCGGCAAATCGCCTTCTGCGATAACGGGGAAGTCGTCGCGCGGCAGGGTCGACAGGTTGAAACGCGCCCGGCCCGCCTGGATCAGCATCTTGCCCTCGGCCGCCTGGAGCGAGACCTGGCTGCCCTCTGGCAGCTTGCGGGCAATGTCGAACAAGGTGTGCGCGGAGATAGTGGTTGCGCCGGGCTGCTCCACCTGCGCCGACACGCTTTCGACGATCTGGAGGTCAAGGTCGGTCGCCATGAGCTTGATCGCACCGTCGGCCGACGCCTCGATCAGCACGTTCGACAGGATAGGTATGGTGTTGCGCCGCTCAACCACCGACTGGACGTGGCTCAGGCTCTTCAGGAGCGTTGCGCGTTCGATGGTGGCCTTCATGTCCCTGTTTGTCCGTTTCTTTTCTGCGCAATGCCCGAAGACGGTCGAATCCGGGCGACAATGATGGATGATCCTTCATAGCCACTGTTGCGGCGGCGGCAAGCGCCTGCTGATCGTTTCGCACTCCCAAGGGTTGCAAAAGAGGACATGATGCGCTTTGCCACGGTGGATGAGACGCGTTCTGGCCCTGATGCTGCTGATCGCCACGCCTGCAGCGGCACGGGATTCCCTTGGCATGTTCGAGGCTTGGGGCGCCTTTCGCGATCCGGCCACGCCGCGCTGCTACGCCATTTCAAAGCAGGTGGGCCGCCGAGGGACAGGCTTTGCGGCGGTAGGAAGCTGGCCGCGCCAGCGCATACGCGGGCAGGTGCATTTCCGACTGAGCCGCGTCCGCGCCGAGGATGCGCCAGTGATCCTGAACGTGGGAGAGCGCCGCTTCACCCTGGTCGCCGGTCAGACCGACGCCTGGGCGGCCGACCCCCGGGCGGATGCCGCCATCATCGCGGCCATGCGGTCCGCAAGCAGCATGAGCGTGCAGGCAACGGGCGCAAACAGACGCGCCTTTGCGGATACCTATATATTGCGGGGCGCGGCGACAGCGATCGATGCGGCGGCGCTGGGTTGCGCACGCCTGCGTTGACGCGCCGGAGCAGCCGCGAAGGCGGCAACGGCATCACTTTATAAATCACGCGAAATCGGCTATGGGCCGCGCATGCAATCATCCGCCAACCCGCTGATGCCGATTCCCGGCGCTATCGATCCTGTGCCAGTCCCGCGCGCCGTGACGCCTCGTGAGGATGGGCGCGTGGACATGATGGGCCTTTCGCGCCCGCAGATGAAGAGCGCGCTGGAGGAAGCGGGGCTTGATCAGAAGCAGGCGAAGTTGCGCTCCAAGCAGTTGTTCCATTGGCTCTATCATCGCGGCGAAACAGATTTCGATGCAATGACTGATCTCGCCAAGCCGATGCGCGCATGGATGGCGGAACGCTTTGTCGTTGGCCGTCCGGAAGTGGTTGAGGCGCAGGTGTCGATTGACGGCACGCGGAAATGGCTGCTGCGGTCCGACGACGGGCAGGATTATGAAATGGTGTTCATCCCCGATGCCGATCGGGGGACCCTGTGCGTGTCGAGCCAGGTGGGTTGCACCCTAAACTGCCGTTTCTGCCATACCGGCACGATGCGGCTCGTGCGCAACCTGACGCCCGGCGAGATCGTCGGGCAGGTGATGCTGGCACGTGATGCGCTGGGCGAGTGGCCCAAGGGGAGCATGGCGTCGGCCAATGACGACGAGACGGACGACACGCCACAATATACGGCAGACGGGCGGATGCTGACCAACATCGTCATGATGGGCATGGGCGAGCCGCTCTATAATTTCGACCATGTGCGGGACGCGCTCAAGGTGGTCATGGATGGTGACGGGCTGGCGTTGTCCAAGCGGCGAATTACCCTTTCAACCTCCGGCGTTGTGCCGATGATGGCGCGCGCGGGCGCGGAGATCGGCGTCAATCTCGCGGTATCGTTGCACGCCGTGACCAAGGATGTACGTGACGAGTTAGTGCCGTTGAACAAGAAATACGGGATCGAGCAGCTGTTGCAGGCCTGCGCCGACTATCCCAACGCGAACAATGCGCGGCGCATCACGTTCGAATATGTGATGATCAAGGACAAGAATGACAGCGACGAGGATGCGCGCGAACTGGTGCGGCTTCTTCGCCACTACAGATTGCCCGCGAAGGTCAATCTGATCCCGTTCAACCCCTGGCCGGGCACTGACTATCAATGTTCGACGCCCGAACGGATCAAGCGTTTTTCCGAGATCGTTTTCGAAGGTGGAATTTCCGCCCCGGTACGCACCCCGCGCGGTCGCGACATCATGGCTGCGTGCGGACAACTCAAATCCGCTTCCGAGAAGAAGAGTCGCGCGGAACTGGATCGGCTGGCGGCGGAAAAGCAGGCCGCGCTGGGATAGCCGCAGCGGGAAATTCAGCGGGGCGAACCCGGCTCGCTGATTTCCTCTTCGCCACGTTCATTTTCCCGTGGCTTGAGTGGCGCCATGATCCAGAAGGTCAGCAGCGTAAAGCCGGTCAGGACAACCGCGACGTCATATTTGTTCAGCCCGGCTGCCAAACCGATCGCACCGGTAATCCACAGGCTGGCGGCGGTGGCCGTGCCCCTGACCGAATGTCGTTGCTGCAGGATCGCACCGCCGCCCAGGAAACCGATGCCAGCGATGACGCCCTCCAGCACGCGGGCAAGGGCGGAGGCATCCTGCGCCACCGTCGACTCCACGGCCTGCACAAAGCCACAGCTGGCCACAGCGACCAGCGGAAAGGTGCGCAAGCCCGCGCTGCGCTCCGCCTGCTCCCTGTTCCAGCCGATGGGCAGCGCCAGGCAATAGGCGATAGCAATCGGAACAAGGTGTGGCAGCACGGAAAACGTCTCGATCATGAGCGTCAAACGCGCGAAGGTGAATTCGGATGCGGAACGAACCCGCTAATCGCAATCAGGATCCTCCAACAAGCGAGGGATGAGCGGCAACAGTTCGCGGGCCAGGAAGCCGATAGAGCCGACGGTCTGCGCGAGCGTCCGCCCGGCCTTTCCGTGCACCCAGCTTCCCCACGCAGCGGCACGCATTGGCTCCGATCCGCGCGCCGCGAGACCGCCCACGATTCCCGCTAGCACGTCCCCCGAACCGCCAGTCGCCAAACCGACGCAGCCGCCCTCGTGAAGCAGGCAGGCGCCATCCGGGCCTGCAATGACGCTGCGGTCGCCCTTCAGGATCACGATGGCTCGAAAATCACTAGCCACGCGCAGCGCAATGGCGGCCGGGTCTTGGGCAATCGCCTCGGCGCTCAGGCCTGTAAGAATGGCCATCTCACCATGATGCGGCGTCAGGATGACATGCCCGTCATGGGCAGCGATCAGGGACCGCAGTTCCCGTCCCGATGTCAGCGCGGCCGCATCCAGGATGATGCTTACCTCAGGTCCGGCGGCGGCCAGGATCGCTGCCACAAATTCGTCGGTATGCGCGCTTATATTCATGCCCGGACCAAGGACCAGCGCATCGCACCGCTCAAGTTGGGACGTCAGCAGGCGAGCAGCTCCAGCGGCAATTTCACCATCGCCCTGCGCAGGGAGCGCAATCATCGCCGCTTCCGGCACCAGCACGCCAAGCGACATGGCTGCCGATCGCACCGTGGCCATCTGAAGCTTGCCAGCGCCTGCCCGCAGCGCGGCTTCTCCCGTCAGGCGCAAGGCGCCCGGTACGAACTCCGCCCCGCCGACGACGAGCACCCGACCACGGCTGTTCTTGTCCGAATCGCTGTCGAGTGTGGGAAGGGGATGGGCGCGCAGCCATGCCGCATCAAGCGCAGCGGGCGTCATCCGCGGGCGCCCGCGATGGCGTCGGGCTCCCGGGTAACCTCGGTCGCCTCTTCCTCCATCGGCGCGGTCACATTGTACCGCCGCAGCACCAAACCCCCACGGTGGCCTTGTGAAGGATCATAGACATAGTCGGTGATCGCGCAATTCGCGACGTCTCCTGCCCGGTCTATCGCCAATATCTCGGTCTCGTTCAGCGATTCTATAATGTAGCGCAGGCACAGCACGACGACCTGATGCGTAAAGATAATCACTCGCCGCCCTGCATAGTGCAGCGATATGGTGTCCATGACGGAACGGAGCCGCAGGATGACGTCACACCAACTCTCTCCGCCGGGCGAGCGGTGATAGAATTTACCCAGCATCCGCCGGAATTCATATTGTTCAGGCTCCAGATTGCGGATGCCCGGGGTGGTCAGGCCATCCAAGATTCCGAATTCCTTTTCGCGCAGCCGCTCATCGAAGCAAATCGGTTCATCGAGGATTGCGCCCCCGGCATCGCGAAAAATCTGCGCTGTCTGGAACGCGCGAAGATAGGGGGAGGATAGCAGGATTTCAGGGCGGCTGTCCTGCGGCTCGTCGGCAAACCAATGGCCCAGCGCCCGTGCCTGTTCGCGACCGAGCGGGCTTAGCGGCACATCGGCATCACGAACGGACAACGCAATCCTGTCCGCCTGAGCCTCAGTAGCGACATCGCGCGCGACATTGCCGGCACTCTGACCATGGCGGACTATTATGAGCTGGCTTGGCCAATGAAGGGACGCCACGCGATCTTCTGCCTTTCATGCTGGAAATACCCAAGCATGAAGAACGGTCGCGTTGCTGCTTTGATCCCGACGACAAGCCCCTCATCATGAGGATGCGTCTTGGAAATGGTGACCCCTACGGGAATCGAACCCGTGTTTCAGCCGTGAAAGGGCCGCGTCCTAACCGCTAGACGAAGGGGCCATATGCAGAGCGCCTTTGGCGGTGCTGCGAAGCGAGGGCGGCTTTAGGGGGGGAGGTTGCAACGGTCAACCCCCTTGTGACAGGAAAAACGACCTCGCCTTTCAATCAACCCAGGCCGCGTCTTCCAGATGCAGTTCAGCGGCAGGGCGGCTGCCCCAGTCATCGATCTTGGCCCGGCCCGCGACCCAAAGCCGCCGATCGCGCGGAGCGCCCAATATGGCCTGTCCAAGGTCGCTTTCCGCCTGGCGGAAGGCGATCGTCTTGATCGATCGGCCATCCTCGCCAGCCATGATGGCGCGCAGATGCCCGTTGCCCACAATGTCGGCCTTGACCACGCGCATCGGCCCAGCGACCACCAGGGGTGCCGGCCAACCCGCACCATAGGGCCCCCCCGCTTCGATCGCAGCGACGAAATCCGGATTTACTCCCGCTGGAGCCAGCACGGCATCGATCAACAGCGCACGGTCATCCCGTGCGCGGGTGACGGCGGCAGCGAGCCGTTCGTCCAGAAATTCCGCAAGGGCATCCAGCTTGTCCGCCGCCACCGTCAAACCGGCAGCCATGGCGTGACCGCCCCCCGCGATCAGCAGGCCGCTATCCTTCGCCGCCAGCACCGCCGCGCCAAGGTCTACGCCGGAAATGGAGCGGCCCGATCCTTTGCCCATGCCCGTTTCATCAATGGCGATGATGATGGCGGGGCGACCTGCCTTTTCCTTGATGCGGCCCGCTACGATGCCGATAACGCCGGGATGCCAACCAGAGCCAGCGATCACCGCGACAGCACGGTTGCCCTGTGCGGCGAGAAGTTCCTCGGCCTCGGCCTGGACCGTAGATTCGATGGCTCGGCGTTCCTCGTTCAATTGGTCGAGTTCAGCGGCGATGTGTGCGGCTTCCAACGGATCTTCGGTAGTTAGCAGCCGTACGCCCAGATCCGCCTTGCCAACCCGCCCACCCGCATTGATGCGCGGTCCAAGAGCAAAGCCAAGATCATGGCAGAGCGGCGCCCGGCTAAGACGGCTGGCATCGATCAGCGCGGCAATGCCGATATTGCGGCGCTTGGCCATCACCTTCAACCCCTGGGCTACAAAGGCGCGGTTGAGCCCTTTGAGCTGCGCAACGTCGGCCACGGTGCCGAGCGCCACGATGTCGAGCAGGTCCATCAGCGCCGGTTCGGCCCGCTGGTTGAACCAGCCCCGTTGGCGCAGAACGCGGATCAGGGCGGCGCCCAGCAGGAACGCGACCCCGACCGCCGCCAGATGGCCGTGGACGGAGGCTTCCGCCGCCTCATCCAACCGGTTCGGATTGACGAGGGCGAAAGCCTCGGGGAGCACCGCTGCGCATTTGTGATGATCGACAACAACGACATCGACGCCGACGGCCTTGGCCATGGCGAGCGCCTCAAAAGCCTGCGCCCCGCAATCGACCGTGACGATCAGGGTCGCACCCTCCCCCGCCAGCCGCACCAACGCTTCGCCCGACGGACCATATCCTTCCATCAGGCGGTCAGGAATATAGGGGCGCGCGGCAAGGCCCAGGTCACGCAGCAGGCGGATCAGCAAGGCCGCACTGGTCGCGCCATCTACGTCATAATCACCGAAAATACGGACATGCTCACCCTTTTCCACCGCATCGGCCAACCGTTCAGCGGCGCTGTCCATGTCGCGAAACAGGCTTGGGTCTGGCATGAAGTGACGGATCGTCGGATTGCGGTGCGCATCCACCGCGTCACGGGGGCAGCCTCGCGCCATCAGCAGCTGCGTAACCAGGTCGTCCGGCAGATAGCCCGGCTCCCGAGCGTCCGCGCCAGCGCCGCGCCAGCGCCAGGGTTGTCCAAGGATTGATCGGGATATGTTGAGCGCGACGTTCATTCCCCATCCCTAGACCGGACGCTCCGCCGAGGGAAGCTGCGCCGCGGAAGCGGAACTAAAACAGACCTTTGCGCGTATTATCGTCCCGCGCGTGCACGGCGGGCTAAAAGGGGCGGCGAAGTCTAAATGAAATCAGGGCAGGCGAAACGCGTCCGGCATGCCGTGGCCGTCCTGATGATCGCTGCATCGCCCATGGCGCTCCATGCGCAAACCCCGCCAGTCATCGATGCGACGGAACAGGAAGCTCCCATCCTGCCCGATGAAGAATTTGAATCCCGTCTTCCCAACAACAGCCAAGCCGATCCTGCAGATCCCTCCCAGCCTCTGCCGTCGATCGAAAATTGGATCGACCAGCAGATGCCGCAGGCGAGTGAGTCTCCCGACCTGCCTCCCCTCACGGAACCACCAGCCGAAACCGAGCTTGCGCAACCCCTGCCGCCCCTCGACAGCGTGACCGTTCCAGCGCAGGCGGCGGCGGAAGATCCAGACGAAAAGACGCCGGATGTGCGCTATGCGGTTGAAATTGAGGGCTTTGGCAAAACCGGCCTTGAGGATGAGTTTCGCGACGCATCCGCGCTGCTGGATGGCGATGGGCGGGCCGAAACAGCCGCCATGGTTCAGGCCCGCGCGCATGAAGATGAAGCACTGGTCGTGCGGCTGCTCTATTCGCAAGGCTATTATGATGCGACCGCGCTGGCCTCGCTCGACCAAACGGCGGATAGCGCGCTGAAGGCAGTCGTTTCGGTCACGCCTGGCAAGCGATACCGGATTGGGGAAATCGTCATCAACGCGGCGACGACGGTGCCGTCCAATCTCATCCGCGACAGCCTTCCCCTGAAATCAGGCGATTACATCATCGCGGCAGATGTCGAGAGCGCAGAGGCCAATATCGGCGTCAAGCTGCCGGAAAACGGCTATGCCTTCGCCAGGGTCGGGGAGCGCGACATCTTGCTGGACCCCGCCACTGTGACGGGCGACTATACCCTGCCCGTCAATGTGGGTCCGCGCGGGTCCTTCCGTGGCATCACGACTTCAGGCCGCAAGCAGGCGTTTGGCGCAGATCATGTGAAGGTCATCAGCCGCTTCAAGCCTGGTGAGCTGTATGACAGCCGCAAGGTGGACGACCTGCGCCGGGCCCTGGTGGCGACGGGGCTGTTTTCCAGCGTCGCCGTCGATCCGGTACGAACCAATGAGCCGGGGCCGAACGGGACCGAATATATCGACCTTCATGTCGAACAGGATGCAGGACCGCCGCGCACGCTGGCGGGCGAACTGGGTTACGGGACAGGGCAGGGCTTCCGCGCCGAGGCGACATGGACGCATCGCAACCTTTTCCCGCCAGAGGGCGCATTGATCGGAAGCGTCATCGCGGGCACGCAGGAGCAGGGCGTGTCGGGCACTTTTCGCCGTTCAAACGCAGGGAAGCGGGACCGGACCTTCCAGGCTGGCGCCCTGCTGAATCATCAAAAATATGACGCCTATGAAGCCTTCACTGCGGGCCTCAACATCAGCTGGGCACGGCAATCAACCCCGATCTTCCAGAAGCGCTGGACCTACAGCTACGGCGCTGAAATCCTGCTTTCCAACGAAAAGACCACGATTGATCCGACCACGGCGGAAAGCAAGCGCCTGACCTATTTCATCGGCTCGCTGCCTGTGCAGCTGGGCTATGATCGATCAAATGACCTACTCAATCCCGCCAAGGGCTTCCGCGCCAATCTGCGGGTTTCGCCCGAAGCATCGTTGCAGGGTAACATATCCCCTTATGTGCGGGGGACTTTCGACCTGAGCGGCTATTATCCGGTATCCGACGCACTGGTGATAGCGGCGCGGACTCGGCTGGGCACCATCAGCGGCGCGGCGCGCGATCAGATTGCCCCCTCCCGCCGGGTCTACGCCGGCGGTGGCGGGTCGGTGCGCGGCTTTGGCTATCAGGAACTGGGGCCGAAGGACGTTAATGACGATCCCATCGGCGGGCGGTCGGTAAATGAGTTCGCGGTCGAGGGCCGCTACCGTTTCGGCAATTATGGCGTAGTTGCCTTCGTCGATGCGGGCCAGGTCTATGAAAGCTCAGTACCGCGATTTTCCGACATTCGTTACGGTGTCGGGGTGGGCGGACGCTTCTATACCGATTTCGGCCCGTTCCGCGCTGACATCGCAATGCCAATCAACCGCCAGCCGGGTGAATCCAAATTCACCCTCTATATCGGCATAGGGCAGGCATTCTGATGGCAGAAGACACGCCTCCCCCCTCACCCACCGCCGAGCCGATCGTGACCCGGCAGGGTCGGCCGCTATGGCAGAAAATCTTGCTGGGCGCGGCCGGGCTTATCGTTGCGCTGGCTGTCCTGACGGCCGGTTTGCTGCTGTTCCTCAATACGCAGCCGGGCAAAAAATTCCTGATCCGGCAGATTGCGGCGCTGAAGCTGGAATCGGGCATGACGATCGAGGTGGGTCGGATCGAAGGCTCTGTCTATAGCGACATGGTCATTCACGACTTGGTGCTGCGCGATCCGAAAGGGCCTTTTGCCGTCAGCCCGCGCGTCCACGTCATATGGAGCCCGTTTCGCTACATCAACAATCATATCAGTGTGCGGCTGTTGGAAAGCCCACTGGTCGTGCTGGCCCGAAGTCCGCAATTCAACGTAACGCAAAGTGACCCGAACGCGCCGATTCTCCCCGATCTGGACATCGATGTCGACCAGCTGAAGATCGCCAAATTCGTCCTTGCCAGACCAGTCATCGGCCAGAAGCGCGAGATTGCTATCAATGGCGTCACGCATATCGCCGATGGTCGTGCGCAGCTGAGCGCAGATGCGATCGTCGATAGCGGTGACCGGCTGCAAGCCTCGCTGGACGCGGTGCCGGCCCAGAATCGCCTTGCCATGAAGGGCACGCTCACCGCACCCAAGGGCGGCGTGATCGCGAAGATGGGCGGCTTGACCGAAGGGATGACGGCGACCCTGGATGGTCGAGGAACCTGGCAGGCGTGGAATGGCAAGATCGTAGCAACGTCGCCAAAGGGGCAGCTCGCCGATATCGCGCTGGCCGCGCGCGACGGCAATTTCACCGTGAAGGGGCCGGTGCGGCCGGGGCTTGTGTTTGACGGAGCCGTCGATCGACTCACCGCCCCTGCGCTCAATATCGACATTTTCGCGGGGCTTAACGAGCGGCGCGTCAGCCTGAAAGGCTCTCTGCGCTCGACGGCGCTGGCGGCGACCGCACAGGGGTTGATCGATCTGGGACAGAGCCGCTTCAGTGGTCTCAAAATTGATGCGGCGCTGAAAACACCCGGGGCGATCATGGAAAAGGTTCGCGGAAGGGATGTCCGGGCGTCGGTAATTTTGGACGGTCCGATGGCGACCCCCTTCATCGACTATGACCTGAGCGCCGCGCTGATCGCCTTTGACCAGACCGGCATAGAGGGATTGAAAGCCAGTGGACGCGCGGTCATCGATGCTGACCGCATTCGCATTCCAGTCAACGCCACCGCAAGGCGCGTCACCGGGCTCAATGCGGCGGCGGGCGGGCTGCTCCAAAATCTGCGGGTCAAGGGCGACTTCGCCTACTCAGCAGGTAAGCTCATCAGCGATAATTTAAAAATCGATAGCGATCGCGTGGACGCCACCGCAATCGTCCTGGCCGACCTCGACAACGCTATTTATCGCGGCGCGCTTAAGGGACGCGTCAATGATTACAAGATCGACGGGGTCGGCGTCGTCAACCTGAACACCGATGTTGAGCTGGTGCCCGGGCCGAAGGGGGGCTGGGGCCTGTCCGGCAAGTTCGGGGTTCGCACTGCGCGATGGGACAATGCGTCGGTGCGCGACTTTCTGGGCGGAAACGCCATCATGTCGGGACGCATCGGAATGACGCCCGAGGGCAAGTTCACCCTTGCGGGATTGAAGGGCGCGGCACCCAATTTCCGCGTGCTTTCGGGGTCAGGCAGCTATGATACGAATGGAGAGATCCGCTTCGACGCCGCCGCGACTTCCCGACAATATGGGCCGCTGGCGCTTACCGTGCGCGGAACGATGGAGCGTCCCCAGGCAATGTTGCGCGCGCCAAGTCCCAACGTAGGTGTGCAGCTTTCCAATGTCGTCGCCAAGCTGAATGGCGAGGCGGCGGGCTACCGGTTGGAGGCGACCGGCGGTTCTGCCTATGGCCCCTTCTTCGCCAACGTGCTGATCCGAACGGCCAAGGGGCCTCTGACCATCGACGTCACACGCGCGCGCTTCGCCGGGGTCGATATGAACGGCCGTTTGCGGCAAACTGCGGCGGGGCCTTTCACCGGACAGCTTGCGATGAACGGGTCAGGCATAAGCGGCGCCGCCCGCCTGTCAGCGGTCGGCAAGGCGCAGGGCGTCGCGATCAACGCAACGGCAAGCAACGCCCGGCTGCCCGGCGAGGCCGATGTGGTCATTGGACGCGCGATCGTGACGGCGAACATGGTCCTTGCCGATCAACCGCGGATCAATGCCGATGTGCAGATGGCGAACGCCGCCTATGGCGACTATGTCGTACGCAAGGCGCGCGGTCGGATCGACTATCAGGGTGGCCGCGGTCGTGCGCAACTGGTGGCCGATGGGTCGAGTGGCGTCCCCTTCTCGATCGCCGTAAATGCGGCGCTTCGGCCGAACCTCTACGCTGTCGCACTTGAGGGGAAGGCGAGTAACATTCCCTTCCGCTTCGCCCAGCCCGCCATCATCCGCATCGAGCCGCAGGGTTATCGACTGGAGCCAGCAACGCTGGTCCTGCCGCAGGGCAAGGTCGATCTTGCCGGTCGCTTCGGCAATCAGACGGCGTTGCAGGCGCGGTTCAAGGATCTCGATCTCGCCATAATCAACGTGGCCAGTCCGGGCCTTGGAATCAGTGGCAAAGCGACGGGCGCACTGGACTACGCCCAGAATGGCAATAGCTTCCCGACCGCGACGACCCGCGTCGCGATCAGCGATTTTCGCCGTTCCAGCCTGACCGCAGTGTCGGACCCAGTGTCCATGGCGGTGGAAGGCAAACTGTCGAGCGCGGGCGGCGACCTGCGCGGCGTCATCCGTCGCGGCAATAGGTCACTCGGACGGTTCATCGCGACACTCGCACCGCCGGGACCAGGGGCTAGCTGGTCGCAGCAGCTTCAGTCGGCTCCGCTGGGTGGCGGCATCCGCTATGCAGGCCCTGCCGACGTTCTGTTTTCCTTCGCCGGTCTTGCCGACCAGCAGTTGAGCGGTCCGATAGCAATAGCGGCGGATTTCAGCGGACGTCTTGCCGCGCCGCGCCTCAACGGCATCGTTCGCGCCAATGCGCTGACATATGAAAATGAAACCTTTGGCACGCGCCTGACACAGATGCGGCTGGATGGCCGTTTCACCAATGACCGGCTGGAGATACGCGACTTTTCCGGCCGGGCGGGTGACGGCACGGTGCAGGCAAGCGGCTCTGTGGGACTTGCGGCGGAAAGCGGTTACCCCATGAACATCGCGGCTAAGCTGGACCGCGCGCGCATCGCCCGCAGCGAAGCGATCACCAGCGTCGTCAGCGGCACTATCAACGTGACCAACAGCGCGGCCAATGGCGGTCTGATCAAAGGCGATCTGTGGCTTCCCGAAACCCGATACCGGATCGCGTGGCAGGGCGGGGCCGAGATCCGCCAGTTGCAGGGCGTCAGGCGCAAGGGTGAAGGGACAGACCTGCTCGACCAGCGGGTCGCTTCGCGGCAGTCGGCTGCGTCACCTGCCGACTGGAAGCTCGACATCCGCGTGCGCGCCGACAATGAAATCTACCTGACGGGCATGGGCCTCGATTCCGAATGGAAGACCAACATGCGCATCACAGGCACCACGCAAGCGCCGCGTGTCGTAGGGAAAATAGAGGTGATCCGGGGCCGGTACAGCTTCTCGGGCCATCAGTTCGATCTGGAACAGGGCGTCATCACATTCAACGGGCCGATGATGAACCCCGTGCTGGCGGTTCGAGCGGAAACCCGCATCAATACAGTGACGGCTGGCATCGCCGTGGGCGGCACTGCGCAGCGACCGGACATCAGCTTCGTCTCGAACCCCAGCCTGCCGCAGGACGAAATCCTGGCGCGGATATTGTTCGGCGACAATGTCGCGAACCTGTCGGCGACGCAGGCCATTCAGTTGGCGGCGGCGCTCAACGGCCTGCGGGGCGGCGGTGGCGGGCTCAATCCGATGGGCAAGTTGCAGAATGCTTCAGGTGTCGATCGGATCGGCATTGTTAGTGGCGACGATGCGACGGGGCGCGGCACATCGCTGGCGGTCGGGCAGCGTATTTCCAACAATATCTATGTTGAGGTGATAACCGATCCCAAGGGCTTTACCGCTACGCAGCTGGAAATCTCGCTGTCCAGGACGCTGAGCCTGCTGTCGAAGACGGGGACCAATGCCGGGTCGTCGGCGAACCTGCGCTATTCAAAGGATTATTAAGCGCGTTCCGACCGGTAGCGGGCGATCAGATCCTGATAATCCTCCATCGCGGGGAAGCGTTCGAAACTGACGCTCGCTCCGGTGGTCGCCCAGGGCAGCTTTTCGGCGGTTTGCGTTTCCATCCAGGGCGCAAACCAGCTCGCATCGTCCAGCAACGTGGCGCGGACATTGACGAAGCCAAGGTCCGCTGCGGGCCGGGTGAAGACCCAGCTCTTGCACCAGTCGCAATGATGATGCTGGACGTCGTCGCCATGCAGGCCGCCGATCACGGGGTCGCCAGCGATCAGTTCAAATCCGCTGGCAGGCATGATCAGCGTGGTGGAAAACGCGCTGCCGGTCATCGTCTGACAGCCATGGCAATGGCAGGCCGTTTCGCTCCACGGCGCTTCCGTAAGACGGAAGCGGACCTTGCCACAGCGACAACCGCCTTCGACGGGAAATTGCGGAAGGGGCATCAGGACAGGTCTCCTTGCGATAGGATGGGAAATCCTCTCTCCCGCCTGCTTAAGCACAGGAAACAGGGCTTCAATGAAAATCCCGTGACTTTGGCAATATACGAACATTGCGCGGGTGGCTGGATGTCCGGGGATGCTGAGGATGGACGAATTCATCCGCGCGCGACAGGGCGATATGCGGCCGGTGCACATCCGACAGGCGCGACAATTCAGAGGTGCGGTCATGCACGCGGCTCGCCATCAGGTGGACGACCCCCTCCTTGCTGCGCTGCACCTCCCCTTCCACCAGCATCAGCCGGGACGCCATGACAGGACGGCGCTGCATTTCAAAAAGCCGCGCCCAGAGCAGAATATTGGCGATCCCCGTCTCATCTTCGATGGTGATGAAGACGGCATTGCCCTTGCCCGGCCTCTGCCGCACCAGCACCACCCCGGCGGTCCGCACCAGCGCACCATTTTTCGCGGCGCCGGTTTGTGCGCAACTCAATACCCCCTCCGCTTCAAAGACCGAGCGCAGAAACTGCATCGGATGACCTTTGAGCGATAGCCGCGTCATCTGGTAATCGGCCGCGACCTGTTCGGCGATCGGCATGGCGGGCAGCATCGCATCGGGTTCCTGCCCCAGCTCGCCTGCCTGCATATCGCGCGCACGAGCGGCGGCAAAAAGCGGCAGTTCGTTGGAAGGGGTGCGCCGCGCTTCCCACAAGGCCGTGCGCCGATCCTGCCCCAATGAGCGGCAGGCATCGGCATCAGCGAGCAGGCGCAGCGCGCGAGCGGGCAGCCCCGCCCGCCGCGCCAGATCTTCCAGACTGGTAAACAGGCCCTGCTCCCGCGCCTCCACCAACCGCATGGCCCAGTCTTCACGAAAACCGTCGATCTGCCGAAAGCCCAACCGCAGCGCGAGCGCTCGCCCCACCCCTCCCCCTTGCGCCGGTCTCGCGAACGCAACAGGGGTTCAAGGCCATTGTCCCAGCCGCTCATGTTCACATCGACATCATGTACGGCAACGCCATGCTCGCGCGCATCGCGCACGATCTGCGCCGGAGCGTAAAAACCCATCGGCTGCGAATTCAGCAACGCGCAGGCAAAGACAGCGGGCTGATGGCATTTGATCCAGGCGGAGACATAGACCAGCCGGGCAAAGGACAGGGCGTGGCTTTCGGGGAAGCCATAGCTGCCAAACCCCTCGATCTGTTTGTAGCAGCGTTCGGCAAAGTCAGTTTTGTAGCCGCGCCCCACCATGCCACAGATCATCTTGTCCCGGAACTTGTCCATGCCGCCCATCTGGCGGAAGGTCGCCATCGACCGGCGCAACTGGTTAGCCTCGGAAGGCGTGAACCCAGCAGCAACGATGGCGAGCTTCATCGCCTGTTCCTGGAACAGTGGGACGCCGTAGGTATGACCGAGCAAGGCTTTCAATTCATCCGAACGGCCATGCTCTGGGCTTGGAGCAGGAAATTCTACCTTTTCCTCCCCACAGCGCCGCCGCAAATAAGGATGCACCATGTCGCCTTCGATCGGACCGGGCCGCACGATCGCCACCTGCACCGTCAAGTCGTAAAGCGAGCGTGGCCGCAACCGTGGCAACATGTTGATCTGCGCCCGGCTTTCCACCTGGAACACACCGATACTATCGCCCTTGCAAAGCATGTCATACACTTCGGGATCATCCGATTGCAGATCTATGTCCAGGTCGTGATTGCCAAGATCATGGGTCCGCATCAGGTCATAGGCCTTGCGGATGCAGCTCAACATGCCGAGCGCCAGGATATCAACCTTCATCAGGCCAAGGGCGTCAATGTCATCCTTGTCCCATTCTATGAAGCTGCGGTCCGCCATCGCCCCATGATGCAGCGGGACCGTTTCATCGAGCCGGTTCTGGGTCAGCACAAAGCCGCCGACATGCTGCGACAGGTGGCGGGGGAAAGGGGCGTCCAGCAACTGATCCACAATGCCCCGCAACCGCACCATTTGCGGATTGTCGAGGGCAAAGCCCGCTTCCACTATGCGTGCATCGCCCATGTCACCTGAATAGCTGCCCCAGACCGTGCTTGAGAGACGCGTCGCGATATCCTCGCTAAGGCCCAGCACCTTGGCGACTTCCCGCACGGCACTGCGGGACCGGTAGTGAATGACGGTTGCCGCTATCCCGGCGCGATGGCGGCCATAGCGTTCGTAGATATATTGCATGACCTCCTCACGTCGCTCATGTTCGAAATCCACGTCGATGTCGGGGGGCTCGTCCCGTTCCTCGGACACAAAGCGGGAGAAGAGCAGGTCATGCTTCAACGGATCGACGGAGGTGACGCCCAGCAGAAAGCAGATCATGGAATTGGCGGCCGAGCCTCGCCCCTGGCATAATATGCCCTTCATCCGGGCAAAGGCGACGATATCGTGGACCGTCAGGAAATAGCTTGCATAGTTGCGCTCCCGGATCAGTCCGAACTCCTCGTCCAACAGCCTTCGAACCGCTTGCGGGATGCGCGGGCCATAGCGCGCATGCGCCGCTGAGACGGTCAGTTCTTCCAGCCATTGCTGTGCCGTCCAACCTTCGGGCACCGGCTCGTGGGGATATTCATAGGCCAGTTGATCCAGCGTGAAATGCACCTTGTCCAGAAAGCCAACCGTCTCCGCCACGGCTTCCGGGCAGGCGTGAAAGAGGCGCGCAATTTCCGCAGGAGAATGGATGTGCCTTTCGGCATTGGCTTCAAGCAGACGTCCTGCCTTGGCGATGCCGGCGCCTGCCCGGATGCAGCTCAGCACATCCTGCAAAGGCCGCTGCGCCGGACTGGCGTAAAGCGCGTCCATGGTCGCGATCAGGGGTACGCCACTGCGCTCACCCAAAGCCTGGAAACGCGCCAGACGCCGCGCATCCCGCCCATCCCGGCGCAGTGCGGCGCCCAACCATATGCGGCCCGGCGCCAATCGGCCCAGCCGGATCAGCAGAGACTCCAGGTCGGCCGGACGCGGCGGGGGCACCAGGCTCAGATGCCCTTGGCGGATCGCCTCCCTGGACGGCCGATCGTCATGTTCGAAAGCCACGGGGCGGCGGTGCGCCGTCTGTTCAGTAGCGGTGGAATAAGGCAGCACGATCAACAGCAGATCGTCAAGATAGGCGGTCAGTTCCTCATAGCTGAGGATGCAGTCTCCCTTCACCGATTTCAGATTGCCTTTGGTCAATAATTTGGTGAGTTCGCCCCACCCCGTTCGTGTCGATGGATAAGCGACGATGTCGGGCGTGCCATCGGCAAAGACCAGCCGCGCCCCGACGATCAGCTTCACATCGGTCTCGCATGCCCGCTCCTCATCTCCGGTCAACTGCGTCGTCTGCCCTGCTGCCTTTTTAGCTTCGAGCAGACGGGCTCTGGCCATTTCCGGCACACGTTTGCGCGCGACATGCGCGCGCACCACGCCTGCCACCGTGTTCCGATCAGCGATGCCCAATCCCGCAAGTCCAAGATGGATGGCCTGATCGACCATGTCGGAAGGATGCGATGCGCCGCGCAAGAAGGAGAAATGTGTTGCCGCGACCAATTCAGCAAAGGCCGGGCCTTCCCCGGCAGATCGCGGAAGTTCAGGCCGTTGCAGCTTCCCCTTCTTTCGCGCGGCCTCGATCGCATTCAATGCCCGCCGATCAATCGACTTCGGCTTGGCGGGATCAGGGCTTTTGCCCCGCTTCATGCGAACAGGCCGTGGATATACCAGCGCGGATGGCGGGCTTCCGTGCCGTATAGGCCGTGGCGAAAAATCCAGTAGCGCCGCCCGCGCGCATCTTCGACCCGGTAATAGTCGCGCGTCATGCCGGCGCTTTCGCCTTCCAGCGAACCGTCCTGCGCCTTCCACCATTCAGGCGCGATCCGCTCCGGTCCTTCATAGCGGGTGACTTCATGAGCCGTGCGGCGCCAGCGGAAATGATGCGGCGGGCCGTCGGGAACCTGCGCCACCACCTCAATTGGCTGGGGAGGGTCGAACAGATGGATAGGCCGCATCGGAGGATCGCCCGGCTCCGACTGGCGCCGCCAGCTTGATGGGGAGCGGCTTTCCACCGCGGGCAGTGCGAGTTGCGCCTGTTCAGGGATGTGACTGTCGCGCGGTTCGAGGCGCTGAATCCGGCCCTGGCCAGCGCGGACGGAAAGTCGATCGATGAGCGCGGCGATCGCCTCCTCCCGGCGCGCTTCTCCACCCTCCAGCGCCAGTTGGGTGGCAGCCATGGCTTCGGTCTGGGGCACTGTCAGACGCAGCATGTCGAAACCAAAGCCAGGGTCGAGCGGGTCCGACAGACTGTCGATCCGTTCCTGCACCAGACGCATGATGGAGGGCGCATCTCGCACAGGCAGGCTGGTTCCGACCCGCAGCGGAAAGGCGAGACCATCCGTGCGAAAGAACATTATTTCGAACCGGCGGCCGCCTTCGCCACGTTCGCCGAGCCGTTCCCCCGCTTCGGCCGCCATCTCCTCCAGACTTTGAAGCGCATAGGCGGTGCTGCCCATCGGTTCGGCAAAGCGGCGTTCGATCCGGACTGCGGGGCGCGGGCGGCGCGGAGCGAGGGGGCGGTGGTCCAGACCCAACAGGCGGTGCAGCGCATCAACCGCTTCCTCACCAAAGCGCGCGGCCAGGGTCGCGGCGGGGCGCGCGGCAAGATCTCCCACCGTGCGCAGTCCCGCCCGGCGCAGCCCGACCGCGCTTTCCTCTTCCAGTCCCAGCGCCTCTACCGGCAGGCGGCGCAGGGCGGCATCCTCATCAGCGGCAGGGACCGAAGCGAAGCGAGCGAGCGCATGCGCGCCCTCCGCCGTACCCGCCAGCGCATGGCGTACGCGCATGCCGTGCCGTTCCAGCCGCTCGACCGCCTCGCGCGCCAATGCTTCCTCACCGTTCCACAAATGCGCGCAGCCGCTGATGTCGAGCAGTAATCCCTGAGGCGGGTCCAGCGCAGCGATCGGCGTATAGCGCGCGCAGCCGTCACACAGCCGCTCCAGCCAATCCTGATCGGCATGGGCATCCGCCTCGAATATCCGCAAGCCGGGTTCGCGCGCTCGGGCATCGGCCAACGTCATACCCGCACTAAGGCCGATCGCCAGCGCATCGGCATCCAGCGCCACCAGCCGCATCGCCCCCCGCACCGTTTCGACGATCACGGCGGGCGTATCCTGCCCCTGCTCCGCCCAGAGATCAGGCTGCGCGATGCGCAGCCGGTCGAGCGGAAGGAACGGAAACCACAGCGCCAGGTAGCGGCGTGTCCGCGCTGTCACTTCTCGGGTCATGGCGTTCATCGCATTCTTCTCCAAAGACGCCCCGTTCGCTGTTCCACACAAGACGGCACGTAATGCCGTCGGGTCCCGACCGACGGCGTAGCAGGCTAAGATCAAAGGCTGTCATGCCCGGCGCATTGCCGGGCAACGGGACCGAAGGCGCTGCCGTCACCCGCCAGCGCGTGTCGGCAGCGCTGGGCACCGGATCACCCCCGATACGCAACAAAAAAGCTGTGACGCCCGATGCTTCCGCCGCGAGCGCCAGGCGGCGGCTGGCGGTCAGGTCCATGAGCGGTGCGCGCCCGCGCAGTTCGATCACGAGCGAGCCAAGGGCGGGACAACGCAGCGCATCGACCGCAGCCCGCAGCAGCAGCGCATCATCCTTCATGACCCCAATCAGCAAATAAGCGGGATCGATGCCCAGTGCGGCAAGGCCCGGACCATAGGGCTGCCCAGCCGCTCCATTTATGGGGCGCAGCCAGAACATAGGGGACTGTCCCGCCGCGAGATGAGCAAAAATCAGGGAAAGCCCGGCAGCAGCGCCTTCGTCTTCGTTTCTTCCAAACAGTTCATGCACGCGACCCTGGGCCAGGCCGCCCTGTAATGTCTGATCCAGGGGCGCATGCCCGGTCGCGATCCGCGCACCGGCTTTGGTGGCTGGAATCCCTTCCAGCGATGCGATGTGCCGCCTGAGGGCTGCAAGCGTGTTCACCGACTCGATCATAAATGTTCTCTATATGTTCTTTTCGACGGTAAGGCGACTCCTGTCAATGAAGTTGGCGGCGGTCTGCAAAGGAGATGTCTGTGTCACCTTCGTTACACAATTTGGCTATCATCCGGAAAGGTCCTACGCGCCGGCAATCCGCCACGCTAACTTGCGTCATATGGACACACCCTCGATCGCCTCGCTCGTACAGGCTCCTTCTCTCCTCGCTCGCCGGATTTCGTCTGCGCGCAGCCTAAGCCTGGTATCGGACGCCGCCACGGCCCTTCTAGCTTCCTATCCGAAATCGGGCCGAACATGGCTGAGGTTTATTCTGGCGCAATATTTCCTCGCATCGCGTCAATATGCGCCGATCACAACGCAGAGCATGTTCACCTTCGCCCCGAATTTCGATCTGGATCCTGTACGCGGAATACCGGCCTTCGTACGCAGATCGGAGGAGGCCTCCTTCCCCTTGGTCCCTTCCACCCATCTTCGCTTCAAGCCGACCCTGCCCAGCCGACTTCCCGTCATATTCCTGATCCGTGATCCACGAGCGGTGCTCATTTCCGACTATCATCACGTAACGCGGCACAAGATGTCTTTCCGCGGCAGCATTGATGATTTCCTGGTCGACCAGGACAGAGGCCTATCCCACTACATTAAATATATGAACAGCTGGGCCACTGGCCTCGCACGCCATGATCATCACATCATATATTATGAGGATTTGCTGGCTGATACGGAATCCGAAGTAGAAAAAATGCTCATATTCCTTGATGAGCCGGTCAACTTTAAAGCGCTACAATATGCTGTAGAAAATTCATCCTTTGAAAAATTGAAAGCATTGGAACTTGCACAAGGCATTCCTGGACACGATTATGACCGATCAGACGCCGATGCCTTGCGGATAAGAAAAGGACAATCGGACAGCTTCCGTGAAGAGCTGACTATTGATCAACAAAAATTCATAGAGGATAGCTGCAAATCCCAGTTGGACAGGCGCATGCTGGCGAGGCTGGAGCGATACGGCTTTCTGGACATCCAACCATCCCCTGCTGCCGGGCAGACCAGCACCCCGAAACCCGCAGCGCCGAAGGACACGGCGCATGATTTTACGCCCAATCGCCGCATGGCGAATCTCGGCGTTCAGTTGCTGAGCGAAGCCATGGTCATCATCGGCCTTGCCGCCATGATCATCGCCCCACCCATATTGGTGATAGAAGTAGGAGAATGGCTGTTCCGGCGCGAATGGGACGGCCACTCCCTGGAAGATGGCCTTGCCCTGTTCGGGATCGACCGGGTCGGCCCCGTGGAGACACCGACCGAACAATTCCTGGACGTTCTCCTGGCGCTGCCGCTGACCATTACCCTGTTTCTCTACGGCCTGTTCACGCTTCTGGCCGGGGTGCATTTTGGAGACTGGGGGTTGCAGGGAGTGAGGCTCAAGAAAAAACTTGCCGTCCGGCAGAGCAGGAAGTCCCGCAAAAATCGTACCCAAACCGCCGTCTTCCGATCCTGAACCGACATGAATTGTGCGCCATACCGACCATTAGCAATATGGTAAAAGGCCCACCCCGCATTGAAGCGTGGGCGGGCCTTTTCAGTGCTTGAAACGAGAGGCGGGCAGAACTGCACAACCGTCCTGCGGCTGATCCGGCCGCAGGCGCTTGCCACGCTTATTCGCCGTCATCCTCCGCTTCGGGTCCGGTCATCATCGCTTCGGCGACCTCTTCGGTCTTGCCGCGGATCACCTTTTCCAGGCGCTCCGCCATTTCGGGATGTTCCTTGAGGAAGGTTTTGGCGTTCTCCCGCCCCTGGCCAATGCGGACAGAGTCATAGGAGAACCATGCGCCCGATTTTTCGACCACGCCGGCCTTGACGCCCAGGTCGAGAATCTCGCCGATCTTCGAAATGCCTTCGCCATACATGATGTCGAATTCGACCTGCTTGAACGGCGGCGCGACCTTGTTCTTCACCACTTTCACGCGGGTCGCATTGCCCACGATATCGTCACGGTCCTTGATCTGGCCGGTGCGGCGAATGTCGAGGCGCACCGAGGCATAGAATTTGAGCGCATTGCCACCGGTCGTCGTTTCCGGATTACCGTACATGACGCCGATCTTCATGCGGACCTGATTGATGAAGATCACCAGGCATTTTGAGCGCGAGATGGAGCCGGTGAGCTTACGCAGCGCCTGGCTCATGAGGCGCGCCTGCAGACCGACATGGCTGTCGCCCATCTCGCCTTCGATTTCCGCACGGGGCACAAGTGCGGCGACCGAATCGATCACCAGCACGTCGATGGCATTTGACCGGACCAGCGTATCGACAATTTCGAGCGCCTGCTCGCCTGTATCGGGCTGAGACACGATCAACTCGTCGATATCAACGCCCAGCTTCTTGGCATAGCCTGGATCGAGCGCATGTTCCGCATCGACAAAAGCCGCGACACCGCCTGTCTTCTGCGCCTCGGCAATGGCGTGAAGTGCGAGCGTGGTCTTGCCCGAGCTTTCCGGGCCATAAATCTCGATGATACGACCGCGCGGCAAGCCGCCAATGCCCAACGCGATATCCAGTCCGAGCGATCCGGTGGAGACCGCTTCAATCTCGATCTTTTCTCGGCTGCCCAGTTTCATCGCCGAGCCCTTGCCAAAAGCGCGATCAATCTGGGAAAGGGCCGCTTCCAATGCTTTCTGTCTGTCCATTGTCCCTGTCTTCTTGGAATCGATGAGTGAGAGCATTGCTGTCATCGGCCTATCCCCTGTCAAGCAGAAGCGCCGATTCAGTGGCGCCTTGGCCACTACGTATCCTCTTTGTTCTCATAGAACAAGAGGGGAACGGAATTTTCCTATTTAAGAAGACAGAACCTTGGTCAGGGCGCGTTCAACCGCCCCGATCGTATAGGGTTTTGCCAATGTCGGACGGCTCGAATGGCTAGCTGGCACGTCATCGGCCATGCCACCGGTCGCAAAGACGAACGGAATGCCGCTGTCGGCCAGAATGTCAGCCACCGGCCAGCTTTTTTCGCCTTGGAGATTGCAATCGACCAGCGCCGCATCAAAACCACCCTTGCGCGCCTGGTCACACGCCTCCTCAACAGATACGGCGATGGCGTGCAGGCGATAGCCCAATGTATCGAGATAATCTTCCAGCATCATGCCGATCATTGCTTCATCCTCGACCACCAGGATGGCCTTGCTGTCCGACATGTGCGATCCCCCATTTTCGTTACGCTCGCCATCTTATCATCGGCGCGCCGACCCATATAAACACTTGGATGCCAAAGAAGTTCATTCCACCGCTGGACGCATGGCTAAAGCATCCCGCGCTGCTTCGGCCAGTTGGCTGACGGAGAAGGGCTTTGGCAGGAACGCGACATTGGCGATGTCGATAGATTTGCGCAGCTGCTCCTCGGCATAGCCGGACATGAACAGCACCGGAAGGTCGGGATGACTGTGCCGCGCCCTAGCGACCATCGACGGGCCGTCCATGTTGGGCATGACCACATCCGATATCAGCAGGTCGATTTTTTCGCCGCCAGCCAGCACTTCCAGCCCCTGTTCGCCGTCATGGGCTGTCAGCACCTTATAGCCTTGCCGGACGAGGGCGCGTTCCGCGACGGCCCGCACCATATCCTCGTCCTCGACCAGCAGGACAGTACCCGTACCCCAGGTCTCGCTCCGCTTGACCGGCGCCTTCGCGGGAAGCGCATGGTCCATGTCCGCGCCCTGATAGACTGGCAGGTAGATGACGAAACTGGCGCCCCGGCCAAGCTCTGATTCGGCGAAAATATACCCGCCCGATTGCTTGACGATGCCATAGACGGTGGAAAGGCCAAGGCCCGTGCCCTTGCCCAGTTCCTTGGTCGTGAAGAAAGGTTCGAATATCTTCGACAGGATGTCGGGCGGGATGCCAAGCCCGGTGTCGGATACGCGAAGCGCGGTATAGTCCGCCGCTGGTAATATTTCCTGTCGCATTTCCCGCACCTTGGCGGCGGGCACGGCATAGGTCTGGATATTGAGGATACCGCCCTCCGGCATCGCGTCGCGCGCGTTGACCGCGAGGTTTACGATCACCTGTTCCAGCTGCCCCGGATCAGCGCGCACCGCGCCCAGGTTGCGACCATGGCTGACGTCCAGCTTTACGCTTTCACCCAACAGGCGCTTCAGGAGGTTGGACACTTCCGCCACGATGTCAGGCAGCTGCAAGACCTGTGGACGCAGCGTCTGCTGGCGGGAAAAGGCGAGCAACTGCCGGGTCAGGCCGGCAGCGCGATTGCTGTTCGACTTGATCTGCTGGATGTCGTCATAATCGCTGTCGCCCGGCGTATGGCGCATCAACATCAGGTCACAGTGACCGATAATTGCGGTCAGGATATTGTTGAAGTCATGGGCGACGCCGCCGGCAAGCTGGCCGATTGCCTGCATCTTGGTCGCTTGCGCAACCTGCCGCTTGAGCTTGCTCTCCTCGCTATTGTCCTTGAGGCTGAGCAGCACCGCCGCCTCCCCCAGGCCCCGCACGCCCGCAAGGCTGAGGGCGGTCGGCTCTTCCGGTTCATTGCGGAGCCTGACGGCGATGTCGCCTGACATCTGTGGACCCACCGCAAAACGGCGCACCGCGTCGGCAACCGCGCCCTGATCCTCGCGCACGACCAGGTCGCCGGGATAGCTGGGCTTGTCTGAGCGCTTGAGTCCCGCAGCACGGGAAAAAGCGTTGTTGAGGAACAGCACACGCCCATCGCGGTCCGCCATGGCGAGGCCGAAGGGCAGCAGGGACAGCAGGGTTTCGATATAGGAAAGCGCTGATGTCCCGCCCGCGCTGCCAGCAGGTTCGTCGATCAGCAACAAGAGCATCGGCCCATCCTGGCCACTCTGATTGCCCACTGGCTGTGTCGCACGGCGCAGCGGCACCTGCAGCAGCCGCAGCGGCAACCCGCCCGATTCCTCGCGCGCCAGAAACAGTCGGCCTTTGTCATCGACGCGCATATGGGCGGCAAAATCCCGGCCTGTGATATTCGCGTCGATCCGACCGGCCGCGCGAAGGAGAAAGGCGCCGTTGGCGGCACGGATGCGTCCTTCGCCCCCGATCATGACTGCCATGATCCCCGCCTCGCCCATCTGCCGTCCCGCGTCACCGGTCAGCAGCCGGTGCACATCGTCCAGCGCATTGGGCTGGCGCACAGGGGTAAAGCGCCAGAGCAGATAATCTTCAGACCGTCCGGTGCGGCAAATATCGACGTCAAGCCGCAGGGCGCCCTGAGCAATGCCTTCCACCCGCGCCTCGCCATCCCGCCATGCAGCGCGAGCGGCAGCGCCCAGCGATTCGGACACCTCAGGTTCAGCCGCCATGTTGGGAGGCGTCGGAAAACCGGGAAACCATTCGCCGAACAGGTCGCTGGCGCAAGCGAGCCGCCCCGCCCGATCCGTGACCGCAATCGCCATGTTGGACGCGTCAGCGGCCGCGCGCGCCACCGTCCAGTCTGGAACCGCATCGCGATCCGCTGCTTCCTCTGGAAAGATACGCCGATACCAGCTGAGCAACGCAGCAGCAGCCAGCACCATGGCGGCGAAACCAGCCGCCAGCGCCCGGTCGCCAATCGCATAGATAACAAGCCCCGCAGACAGCAGCGCAGCCAAGATCAGCAGCGGAAGGGACAGACGCGAGGGGCGTTCACCCGTCCACGCTTCCTCATCCCTTTTGACGCGCGAGGCCATCGGCCGGCCTTCCCCCTTGATAACGCCCGGACAGTACCGCCCGCCGTCAGACGGAGGCGACTTCTTCCAATGCGCTGCTTTCGTGCGCCTTGCCAATCCTCAATTTGCGAGAATGCCATTTCCGGCCCATGCGATGGCGCCAGATCCAGTCGGCGATGATGTAGCCGACGACCGCCATTGCGACAGAGATCAGCGTCAAGCCGAGCAACATGGCAGGCGCTGCCTCGGAAAAGAGCCAGGCGATCCACTGCCGGATTGTCGCATGATCATTGACCAGCGCCATGAAGCCTGACGCATCCGCCGATCGTCCCAGCATCCAGTTGCCAATATAGACCGACGCCCAGAGGATGAGGGGGGTCGTGGCCGGATTGGACAGGAAGGTCATGGCCGCCGCAATGGGAATGTTGGCGCGGAAAGGCAGCGCAAGCAGCGCCGCGCCTGCAATCTGGATACCCGGGATCAGCAGGAATATGCCCACCAACAATCCCAACGCCACGCCACGCGGCACCGAACGGCGGGTAAAACGCCAGAGAGAGGGTTCCAGC
This sequence comes from Sphingobium herbicidovorans, assembly GCF_002080435.1. Taxonomy (NCBI): domain Bacteria; kingdom Pseudomonadati; phylum Pseudomonadota; class Alphaproteobacteria; order Sphingomonadales; family Sphingobiaceae; genus Sphingobium; species Sphingobium herbicidovorans. The sequence continues at coordinate 1,420,536 of NZ_CP020538.1, forward strand.
ACCCGGTGCGCGACCGGCGCCAGAAAGCGATTGCACTCCAGCGACTCGCGGGTGGGTGCATTGGCGTGCCACCAGCGGGAAAGACGTCCCATGCTCGCCCGGGGACCCATTTAACGATGCGCTTTCATGATGCGCTGTTGGTCGCGTTTCCAGTCGCGCTCCTTGATCGTCTCGCGCTTGTCATGCGTTTTCTTGCCACGCGCCAAGGCCAGCTCGACCTTCGCCTTGCCCCGGCCGTTGAAATAGATGCTGAGCGGGACAAGCGTCATGCCCTTGCGCTCTACCGCCCCGTGCATCCGGGCGATTTCCCGCTCGTGCAACAGCAGCTTGCGAGGGCGCTTGGGTTCATGGTTGAAACGATTGCCGTGGCTGAATTCGGGAATGTTGCTGTTGACCAACCACACCTGGTTGCCCTTCACCTCGGCATAGCTTTCGGCAATGTTGCCCTCGCCAAAGCGAAGCGATTTCACCTCCGTCCCTTGCAACGCGATACCCGCCTCGAACACATCCTCAAGGAAATATTCAAAGCGTGCGCGCCGGTTTTCGGCGACGATCTTTTTCTTGTCGAACAGTTCGGGACGGGGGCGGGCCATGGATTCTAAACTAACTCACTTCACCATATAAGGCCGCAGCCCTTTTAAACGAGACCTGCAATTTCCAAGGCCCGGTCGACAGCGGCGCGACCTGATTCAGACGGCCAGGTGATGGGCAGCCGCAAATCGCCGGGCATGTCGGACCGCACACGGGTAAGCGCATATTTGACCGGCCCGGGTGAAGAATCGCTGAACAGGGCATCGTGCAGAGGATAGAGACGATCCTGCAGCTCAAGTGCTCCATCCCAATCGCCCGATGCGCAGGCCGCCTGAAACTGCGCGCAAAGGCGGGGCGCGACATTGGCCGTAACGGAGATACAGCCGCTGCCTCCCATTGCATTGAATCCCAGAGCGGTTTCGTCATTGCCCGACAACTGGCAGAAATCGGCCCGGCAGGCGAGGCGTTGCGCGGTGACCCGCCCCAGATTCCCGGTGGCGTCCTTTATCCCGACGATCGACTGAAATTCCTTCGAAAGGCGGTGGATCACCGGAACGCCGATGTCGGTGATCGTGCGGCTCGGCACATTATAGAGGACAATGGGCAGGTCGCAGCGTTCGGCAAGGTGAGCAAAATGCTGGTAAACGCCTTCCTGATTCGGCTTGTTATAATAAGGCGCGACCACCAACGCAGCATCCGCGCCCGCAGCTTGCGCCGCGAACATATGTTCCAGCGCAATGCGCGTGTCGTTCGATCCGCAGCCTGCGATCACCGGCACCCGCCCCGCCGCCTGGTCGACGCAGATCGCAACCACGCGATTATGCTCGTCGACCGTCATGGTGGCGCTTTCGCCGGTGGTGCCACAGGGCACGAGCGCGCTGCTTCCCTCCTCGATCTGCCAATCCACCAGCGCGCGAAATGCCACCTCGTCGACCGTTCCATTGCGGAAAGGGGTGATCAGCGCCGGAATAGATCCGGAAAACATCAACAAACTCCTTCAATTCACCGGCATTCCGGGGCACACTGTCGAGTGTAGGGCGACGGGGCGCTATAGCGCGTCATTCATGGCCTGATAAGGATGGATTTGTGATGATGTCCAGTAGGCTGTCACCTCGCCGCCTCCCAACAAAAATGGTCCGGATGCCCTTGATTGCTCTTCTTCTTTTGACCGCGGGCGCAAGCGCCCAGCCCGAAGCCCCGACTTATCCTTCTGCGTCGCCCTATCCGGCGGGTGCGGTGGTGCAGCAGGTTCCTGCCGCGACTCAGCCCTCCCCATGGAATCAGGTGAGCGGGCGAATCGGTGTTGCCTCCGATCCCTCCATATCCGGCACCATCAGCCAGTGGCGTGCATTGCAGCAGAGCGACGGGCTGGGCTTTTCAACCTATGCCAACTTCATCCTGGCCAATCCCGGCTGGCCGGGCGAAGATCGGATGCGGCGGTTGGCCGAGACCAGTATCAATCCCAATAGCTATGATCCACGCCAGGTCACAGCCTTCTTCGCTCGTTTCCCGGCGCGCACGGCGACAGGCAATGCGCGTCATGCGCTGGCGCTGATGCAGATGGGGCGCATGGCGGAGGCGCGGATAGCCGCTCGTAGCGCCTGGATGGGTGGCACGCTGTCACCCGATGACGAGACGCGGCTGTTGTCGCTCTTCGGGACGGGCTGGACCGGCGCGGACCATGATCAGCGCGCGGACATATTGTTGTGGGGCAATGACATCGCCGGGGCGCAACGGATGCTGGCCTATGTAACTCCATCGCGACGCCCTGTTTATGAAGCGCGTATCGGCTTTCGCCAGAAGTTGCCCGACGCCGCCGCAAGGATGCAGAATGCGGAATCCGTGGGCGTGTCGGACGCGGGTTATATCGCCGACAAGGCGACATGGCTGATGAATACCGGCAACTGGGTCGCAGCGCGGCAATATCTCGCCAATCGGCCGGCGCTGACCTTCCGTCCGGGCAATGCCGAAAAATGGTATGAGACGCTGCTGGGTCAGGCCCGCGCCGCCGCCAATGACAGCCAGTGGAGCTTGGCTTACGGCATCGCGAGCAAGATCGATGACGCCTATGCACCCGGCGTTGATGTTTCCGGCCGTCCTATCGGCGAACGTGACGATTATACCAGCCTGGCCTGGCTCGCTGGAACGACGGCTTTCTACAATCTCAATCGGCCTGCGGACGCGGCGGCGATGTTCCGTCGCTACGCCACCGCTGCACGGTCGCCCCAGACTCAGTCCAAGGGCTATTATTGGGCGGGCCGCGCCGCTCTGGCCGCAGGCGATACGGCGACCGCCAACAGCTATTTCGCCCAGGCATCGGTCTTCCCTGACCAGTTTTACGGGCAACTCTCGCTTGAGCGCGTCAGCAAGCCCGTGCCCGCCCCCGCGATGGTGGAACGGCCGATCGAGATTTCGGCAGCGGACCGGACCGCATTCAACAACCGGTCGGTCGTCCGGGCGGTAAAGGCGCTGGGGCAGATGGGATATTGGGAGGATCAGAGCAAATTCGCCCGCGCAATCGCGAACAATGCCGAAAGTGACAGCGATCACTATCTTGCCGTCGAACTCGCCAAGAATATCGGCCGGCCGGACATGGGGGTGATGGTCGGCCGCCGCGCTGTGTCGAGCGGGCTGACCGGTTATGGCGCAAGCGCATTCCCCCGCGTGCCGGTGCCGCCCTCAGCGCAATCCAGCTGGACGATGGTCCACGCCATAGCGCGGCAGGAAAGCCAGTTTGACCGCCAGATCGTCAGCCATGCAGGCGCACGCGGCCTGATGCAGTTGATGCCCGGAACCGCGCGGGAACAGGCCGGGAAGCTGGGCCTCGGCTATAATCCCAGCTCCCTCAACGATCCCAACTACAACATCATGCTTGGTTCGTCCTACTTTGAGCGGATGCTCAGCTATTATGGCGGCAGCTATCCGTTGGCTGTAGCCGCCTATAATGCGGGGCCGGGTAATGTGAACCGCTGGATAAGGGCCAATGGCGACCCACGCCTTCCTGGTGCGGACATGCTCCGCTGGATCGAGCAGATCCCGATCTTTGAGACCCGCAACTATGTTCACCGGGTGCTGGAAAATGCGGTGGTTTATGATGCGATCAACCCGGAACGGGCGCGCTTTCGCGGTTCCAGCACACCGCTTTCAAAATATCTTGGCAAGCAAACGCCGGGTTGAATTGAGTTAGCGCTGAAGCGCAGACGCCGCAGGGGATGCAAAGGCCGGTAAGCGGCCCGCCAAGACCTCCGCGCTTCCGCGCAACTCAAAAACCTCTGCGCCCTCGGCGCCTCTGCGCGAACAAGAAAGCCCCTAGCCCGTGGCCGCGTGGTTTACCCTTTTCCCAGTGAAATTTGCACGAACCTCGTCGCGGCAGGTAAAGCAGCGCGATGACCACCCCCTATCCCAACTACATAACGCCTGAAGGCTTCGCCAGGCTGCGCGCGGAATATGACCAACTGCTGGGGGTAGAGCGGCCGCGCGTCGTTGAAATCGTCAGCTGGGCGGCTGGCAACGGGGATCGCAGCGAAAATGGCGACTATCTATATGGCCGCAAGCGCATGCGTGAGATTGACGGCCAGCTTCGCCGCCTGTCGAAGAAGATGAAGGACGCCAAAGTCGTCGATCCGCGCCAGCAACCTGACAAGAGCAAGGTGTTCTTCGGAGCGACGGTGACCATCGCCGACGAAGAGGACAATCATCGCACCGTCACCATCGTCGGCAATGACGAAGCGGATGCGAGTGCCGGGCGGATCGGCTGGGGTTCCCCCATTGCCCGCGCCTTGCGGGGCGCGGCCATCGGAGACCTGCGCCGCGTCCTGCTGCCCGCGGGGGAGAAGGAATATGAGGTGATTGAAATCGACTATCCGAAATAAGCCGTTCAGTCAGCGCGGCGCCGCCTTCTTCGCGATCGGCTGCGCCTGCGCCACTACAGCCCCCGGCTTTGCCGCGAGCCGTCCGATGGTCTTGAGCGCATAGTCGAGCTGGAAATCCTCAATGCCCTTTTTCTTCAATTCCTCAGCGCTCATGGCAAAGCGGGGATCTTCCTTCGTATCCTCTTCCAGCGCCGCATTATCCGTTTTGATCTCGTTGATCAGATGACGACGCAGGTCGCTCTCTCGAAACTTCGGGCGGTTCTTGTAGTCAGGATCAGACAATTGTGGCACGCGCACATCCGGTTCGATGCCGCCTTCCTGCACCGACCGGCCAGACGGTGTGTAATAGCGTGCCGTCGTCAGCTTGAGCGCGGTCGTGTTGGTGAGCGGCAACATCGTCTGCACGCTGCCCTTGCCGAAGCTGCGCTCACCCATCACCAGCGCGCGATGCTGGTCCTGTAGCGCCCCCGCAACGATCTCCGAAGCTGAAGCCGATCCTGCATCGACCAGCACGATGACCGGCAGGCCCTTCGCGTCATCGCCCGGCTTGGCGTAATAGCGTTCCACATCGCCCTTGTTACGGCCGCGCTGGGAAACGATCTCGCCCCTTTCCAGGAAGCTGTCGCTGACCGCTACCGCTTCGTCCAGCAGCCCGCCGGGGTTGGAGCGCAGGTCCAGGATGTAGCCGGTGGGCTTGCGTCCCAGGCTCTTGTCGATGCTGCGGATCGCCTGGCGTACATCAGCGCCGGTGTTGGCCGAGAAGCTGACGATATTGATGATGCCGACGCCGTTCTTCACTTCCCACTTTACGGGTTTTAGCTGAATGATCTCGCGAGTTAACGTGAGTTCGATCGGTTTGTCGCGGCCGGGCCGGACGATGGTGAGCTTGATCGCGGTGCCGGGCGCGCCGCGCATCTTATCGACCGCCTCGTCCAGGGTGCCCCCATAGATGAGCTGCCCATCGAGATGCGTGATATAGTCGCCCGCCTTGATGCCCGCACGCCAAGCCGGTGTATCCTGCGTCGGCGCGATGACCTTGACCGCGCCATCTTCCTGCGTCACCGACAGGCCAAGGCCACCATAGCTGCCCTCCGTCTGGGTCCGCAGATTCTGGAAATCGCGCGCGTCGAGGAAGCTCGAATGCGGGTCGAGACTGGCAAGCATGCCGTCGATCGCCCCCTTGATCAGCTTTTGGTCATCGACCTTCTCGACATAGTCGCTGCGTACCTTTTGGAACACATCCATGAACTCGTCGAGCGCCTTGTAGCTGCTGGCTTCCCCATCGGCGAGCGCGGCTGTCGTAGCAGGGATGAGCGCAAGCGCGCCAAGGGCAATGGCGCCCCGGAAAAAATTGGAAGTCATTGCTGTCCTGAGTCCTAGCATCAAGCGGCGAGTATAGGCAGGTTGTCAGCCAGACGCAAAGGATCGGTGAGCCCCGGCCCAGCCGTTGGCGAGCGCCACGCCTTTCACCGCCCCTTGAGCAGGGGCCAGTCCCGCTATCCTATTCGTGCGGCCGCAGAGCCTGGTTCAAACTCTCCATCACCTGGGCGATGGGCTCTATCACCGTCACGCTCCTGCCCTCGCCAAAACGGATGCGGGTGCCGTCCGTGACCGATGAAACGAAGGTGACCTGTGCGGGATTGATAGCGGTTTCGGTCCGGTCAGCGCCCACGAACATGACGAGCATGGCTTTTCCTCTCCTTCTTATTGGAACACGAAGGTAACCGCATTTCCGCAGCAAGCCAGCCGTTTTTCTGATCGCGCGTTCAGTCCAGGCGGATCGCCTGGATGAACAGGCTGGCGCGCGCATCCAGACGGTGCGCCTCCTGCGCCAACTGGCTGGCCGCATGGCGGATGTCGCGCGCGCCTTCCTCCGCCGCTCCGGCATTATCGCTGATCTGGCTGGCGCTGATCCTGACATGCTCGCTGGAGACGCCGGCCTCGGCAACGCCGTCTGCGATGGTGCGGCTGAACGCGCCGTGCCGCGCCACGGCTTCAAACACCGACCCGGAAAGCCGTTCCGCAGTCGCGATCGCCGAGTCCATGAGCGCATGGCCCTGCGCGACCTGGCCGACGGTCGCACGGATATGTTCTATGCGGTTTGCGATCTCCGCCGCGGCGTCGCGCGTCTGACCAGCCAGCAGCTTCACCTCGCGCGCGACCACCGCAAAGCCCTGCCCCGATTCGCCTGCGCGCGCGGCTTCAATCCCGGCGTTCAGGGCGAGTGTCGTGGTTGCGCGAGCAATCGCGTCAATCAGTGCCGTCACCTCGCCGATCCCGTCCGCCTGCGCAGACAGTTGATGCGTGTGCGCGGAACCGAGCCGCGTCTGATCGACAGCACGGCGGATCGCCGCACCCGCCGCCCGGGCTTCTTCTTCTATGGCCTGGAACAGTTGATTGAGATCGCTGGCCGACGCGGCCATACCCGACAAATGGTCCGCAGTCTGGGCCGCGGCCACGGCCATGCCCGCCGATGCCTGTCCGTTATGCGCGGCGCGCTCCGCCGCTTCGTTCGCGAGCCGGGACAACATGTCGGCCATGGCGACCAGATCGGCGATCAACGCGCCGATGTCGGTTCGAAAGCTTCCACTTTCGCGCGTCACCCGCTCCAGCCGTTCGGCCCGCGCAATCGCCACTTGCGCATCCCGCTCGGCGGCGAGCTTCAACAACAGTTGACCGCCCACCACGCCGGCATAGCGTCCCCCTTCCACCACGATCAGTCCCTCACATGCCTGGCCCTGCGCAGCATAAAGGTCGATCAACGCCTCGATCGTGGCGCTCCGTTCCACGCAGGCGCACGGACGGACATGATCGTCCAACCGCCCCCCGAAGCTGGGATTGCGCAATAATGCGTGGCCGAACGGATTGAACAGGATGCGCCGCATATGGCGCTCGTAAATCGCGCCCACAGGCCGTCCCTGACCGTCGAGGACAGGCAGAAGGCGAAGCGCGGGATCGAACTGGAACTGGTCCACAGCCTCGCTCAACGGCCGCCCCAGCCGGATCACCGGACTGTCGGCAACAAAAGGCAAGCCCTGCGAGCGAGGCAAAGAGGCTAGGGGATCGAGAACAACTGGCGAATACATAAGGGCATGATTACCGCCCCAATGGTAAATGCCCGGTTAGGTTTTGATGACAGTATGATGACAAATGGCTGTTTTCTGACGTTTTTCCTTACACCATCCGGTAACCGAATGCCTTGTTTGCCAGCTTCACCACCTCTGGATCGGGATCGGGGAAATTCATCGGCACGAGCTTTTCCAGCGTATCGGCAACATATTTCAGCGCGGCGATGCGTCCGGCCTTGCGATGATTATTGTCGATGACATGCCAAGGGGCATATTTGCTGTCGGTCTTGGCGAACATGCTGTGCATGGCAGCCAGATAGTCGTCGCGCCGCGCCCGGTTTCGGTAATCTTCCGTTCCGGTCTTCCAGCGCTTCCAAGGCGTGTCGAGCCGCTGGGCAAGTTGCTCGTCCTGGGTCTCCTGCGTGATGTGGACGAATAGCTTGACGATGTTGGTCCCCGCATCGACCTGCTGCTTTTCGAAGGCGTTGATCTCGTCATAAGCGCGCTTCCATTCGGACTTGGCGCAATAGCCTTCTACTCGCTCCACCAGAACGCGCCCGTACCAGCTGCGGTCGAAGATCGCGATATGCTTGCCTGCGGGCAAGCGCGTCCAGAAACGCCATAGGTAATGGCGGTCGCGCTCCTCCTCACTGGGCGCCGCGATCGACCAGACGCGGTAATAGCGGGGGTCCCAATCGGCAGTCATCCGCTTGATGATGCCGCCCTTGCCTGCCGCATCCCATCCTTCCAGCAGGATGACGCTGCGCCTGCCATGGATCAGATGAGCGACCTGAATCTTCGCCAACCGCTCCTGCAGACTGGCCAGTTGGGCGTCATAGTCGCCCTTGGGCGCTTTACCCTTTTCATAATCGGCAAGATCAATGGTCATGGACAGATCATGCGCCGTGCCCGCGCTGCTGTCGAGTGGGGTCAGCGCACCCGCACCAGACGCAAGACACCCTGCGCCATCAGGATCGACAATGCGTAGCTCGCCAGCAACTGGCTGGTCCAATGGCCGCCCATCGTCACCCGCGCCGCCCAGCCCAACACCAGCCAGACCAGCGCGACCCAGCCCACGGCCCGCGCCCAGCCGCGCCGGTCCGCCAGCGCGACGAGCATCAGCAGGCCTATCGTGGCGCCCGTTACCAAGCCATAGGTCGATGGCAGGCCCGATGACGGACTGGGCTTTGCAACGGCGACCAGGGTGGCCAAAGGTCGGGGCGAAAAAATGAAGAAACGAAGCAAGCCGTCGGTCGCAAGCGCAAGCGCAAACGCGATCGGCGCCGCCAGCGCGGCGACATGGCCCCGCAACATCCACAGGAGCAGCGCGACGACGCCAGTCATCGCCCACATCCATGGTTCAGTCGCGCTTTTCGTGACAATACCCGCCCATTCGGGCGACTGACCGAGCAGTGCCTGCAAGCCGCGCGTCAGAGCGACATCGCCCGGCAACGGTCGCTTCACGGCCCAGTTGAGCACGCCAAGCGTCACGCCGGCAATGCACAGCAGAAAGACGGAACCGCGAGTGATCGTCATGCCTGTCATCATCCCATTGACGGTGGACGACAAGCGTGACGATGATAGGTCACGCCTTTGCCTGCGGCTCCACAACGCGAATATGCAATTCACGAAGCTGCTTGAACTCGGCCGGGGACGGCGCACCCATCAGCAGGTCTTCAGCACGCTGGTTCATCGGGAAGAGCGTGATCTCCCGCAGATTCTGCGCACCGCAGAGCAGCATCACGATGCGGTCCACCCCTGCCGCCATGCCGCCATGCGGCGGCGCGCCATATTGGAAGGCGCGATACAGGCCGCCAAAGCGTTCCTCCACATCCTGCTGCGACAGGCCCACCTTCTCGAACGCCTTGACCATCAACTCCGGCGACTGGTTACGGATCGACCCGGAGGCGATCTCATAGCCGTTGCAGACCATGTCATATTGATAGGCCTTGAGGCTGAGCGGGTCTTGGCTGTCAAGCGCTTCCATCCCGCCTTGCGGCATGGAGAAGGGGTTGTGCGCGAAATCGATCGACTTCGTTTCCTCATCATATTCGTAGAAGGGGAAATCGACGATCCAGCACAGTTCGAACCTGTCCTTGTCGATCAGATCGAGCTGTTCACCCACGCGAATGCGCGCCAGACCCGCCAGCTTGGCCGCCTGGCTTTCCTTGCCCGCCGCGAAGAATACGCCGTCATTGGGACCAAGGCCCAGCGCCTCGATCAGCTTGGCTGTGCTTTCCTCGCCATGATTCTTGGCGATGGGGCCGCCGGGCACGCCATCCTTGATGTTGATATAGCCAAGGCCCGAATAGCCCTCGGCCCGTGCCCAATTGTTCATTTCGTCGAAGAACTTACGGCTGCCCGCGCCAGCGCCGGGCGCCGGGATCGCGCGAATGACGCTGCCGCTGTCCACCAGGCTGGCGAAGATGCCGAAGCCCGAACCGACAAAATGCTCTGTCACATCGGTGATAAGGATCGGGTTGCGCAGGTCAGGCTTGTCGCTGCCATATTTCAGCATCGCTTCGGCGTGCGGAATGCGCGGGAAGCTGCCCGCGGGCGTCACCGGCTTGCCGTCAGCGAACGCCTCGAACACCTGGGCGATCACCGGCTCCATCGTGTTCCACACATCTTCCTGGGTAACGAAGCTCATTTCCAGATCGAGCTGGTAGAACTCGCCCGGCAGGCGATCGGCACGGGGGTCTTCATCGCGGAAACAGGGCGCGATCTGGAAATAACGGTCGAAGCCCGCCACCATCAGCAGCTGCTTATATTGCTGCGGCGCCTGCGGCAGGGCGTAGAACTTCCCGGCATGGATGCGGCTGGGCACCAGGAAGTCGCGCGCGCCTTCCGGGCTGCTCGCGGTCAGGATGGGCGTCGAATATTCGGTGAAGCCGATGCCTTCCATGCGGCGGCGCATGTCGGAGATGATCTTCGTCCGCTTGACGATGTTGGCGTGCAGCGTCTCGCGCCGCAGGTCGAGGAAGCGGTAACGCAGGCGGATATCCTCGGGATATTCCTGCTCGCCCGCGACAGGCAGCGGCAGGTCGGCGGCGGCGGACAGCAGCACCGCGTCCAGCGCGCGGATCTCGATCTCGCCGGTGGGAAGGTTCGGGTTCATCGCTTCCTTCGCACGGGCGACGACCTTGCCCGTCACCGTCACGACGCTTTCGGCGCGCAGCGATTCGATCACCTTGAAGACCGGACCGTCGACTTCAGTGACGATCTGCACCATGCCATAATGGTCGCGCAGGTCGATGAAGACCAGGTCGCCATGATCGCGCTTGCGATGGACCCAGCCCGACACGCGCACCTCATCACCAACTTCGGCCGATGTCAGGGCGCCGCAGGTATGGGTGCGATAGGCGTGCATGGCGTTTTGGTCTTTCAACTGCGTTTTACGGAAATGACAAATTGTTGCGGCCCCGCTATGGGCTAGCCTTGTCGACTATCGACGAGCCCGCCGGGGAGCGGGCCTGCCCATAATAAGATCGAAGACCATATGCAAATCCATCCGCTGATTACCGACAGCAAGACTCTCGCTTCATTTTGCGCCCGGATCGCCAAATCGCCCTATATCGCGGTCGATACCGAGTTCATGCGTGAAAACAGCTATTGGCCCGACCTATGCCTCGTGCAGGTCGCGGACGACAATGAAGCCGCCGCCATCGATCCAAAGGCTCCGGGTCTTGACCTTTCGCCCCTGCTCGACCTGATGGTGGACAATGAGGATGTGCTGAAGGTCTTTCATGCCGGCGGACAGGATCTGGAGATCATCTACAATCTGACAGGGAAAACGCCCCATCCGCTGTTCGACACCCAGATTGCGGCCATGGCGCTCGGCCTTGGCGAACAGATCGGATATGGCAATCTGGTCGATGCCTGGCTGGGGGTCCAGCTGGACAAGGGCGCGCGCTTCACCGACTGGGCGCGCCGCCCGCTCGACAAGCGTCAGATCGACTATGCAATCGGCGACGTCACCTACCTCATTCAGATCTTCCCGAAAATGCTGGAGGAATTGAAGCGCACCGGTCGGGGCGACTGGCTGGACCAGGAAATGGAACGGATCAGCGACGCGGAAAACTACGTGAATGAACCGACAGAGGCCTGGAAGCGCGTCCGCATCGCCAGCCGCAAAGCGGATGTGCTTGGCCGTTTGAAGGCGCTGGCCGCATGGCGCGAGATCGAAGCGCAGGACAAAAATCTGCCGCGCGGCCGCATCGTCAAGGATGAGACGCTGGCCGATATCGCCAGCCACCCACCGCGGGCTCAGGAAGATCTGGGCAAGGTGCGCGGCCTGTCCGCCACCTGGAAGACGAACGATATCGGCGCGCGGTTGATGCAGGCTCTGGCCAGCCATCAACCGCTGGGCAAGGATGAAATGCCCGAGCGTGACCCCAAGCGGCCGGGCCTTGGCAAGGATGGCGCGCTGGTCGCCGACCTGCTCAAGCTGCTGCTGAAAATCCGGTCGCGCGATATCAATGTGGCCGCGCGACTGATTGCCCGGTCGGACGATATCGACGCGCTGGCCGCAGGCGTTCGTGACGACCTCTCGATTCTCGAAGGCTGGCGTTATGAACAATTTGGGCGCGACGCAGTTGATCTGGTGGAAGGCCGCCTTGCCTTCGCGGTCAAGGGCGGCCGCCTCAAGATGACACGCACCGAATAGGAGCAGACGACGATATGCGGATGGCGGCGTTTATTCCTCTAACGATACTGGCGGCTTGCGCAGGCGCCGAATATCCGGGCCCTGCCACCCCTTCAGCTGTCGAAGGCGCTTGCCGGAATGACGGGCTTGACCAGTTCCTGGGCCAGACCGCCAGCGCTTCGGTAGGCGCGCAACTCCTTGCTGCCTCGGGCGCGCGCACTTTGCGCTGGGGCGCGCCCGGCATGGCCATGACGATGGACTTTCGGGCTGACCGGCTGACCGTCAGCTATGATGAAAAGATGGTGATCACCTCTGCACGATGCGGTTGACGACTGAAGCTTCATCGCCTGAACGCACCATCGTCAAAGAAGCTATTGGCGCGGCGTACCGCCTGATCCTGTGAAGAGATTATCCACACGAACAAGACCTGCAAGAACGTCGCGAAGCACAAACCCGCCCGGCAGACATGGCGGGAAGGTCAGCATTCCAACCCGATAAGCGTACCACCGGCAATCCGCCCGACATTGCGTTTGCCATCGATTTCCATCCAGTCAGGCGTGACCTCCAGCCGCCGTCCCCTGATCGTGGTGCGCAGATGTTCGACCGCTATGCGATTGCGCGCCACGATCCGCAGCACCGCCAATCCGTCGCCACGGGCTGCCATCACGCTGTAGCGATCGCCGCGCAGCAGGAAGTGCCAGCTGCCGTCAGAGGGTAGCCATTCATTGCCATCAATGATTTGAACGGGCGCGCCATCGACCCCACCCAGTCGCAGGCTGATCCGGGTAGCGCCATTGCTGCGGCGAGGCGGCGCGAATATCAGAATCGGCTCGCCTTCCAGCGTCAGCGGAATAGGGGTGTCGCGCACCTGACGGGATCCGCCAAGGATCAACGTAGGAAGGTCGGGCGAAAATGGCAGGCGATCACGGGCGAAGTGGCGCTGCCGTACGACCGGATTGGTATGAAAACTCTGCACCTGCGTCGACGTCAGCCGCCCTTCCTCGACCAGGCCATGACATGTGGGACACAGCAACGTGGCGCCAGGCCCCTCCGGCAAGCGCAAATAGCGGTAGATGGTGACGCCACAGCGCACGCAGGCAAATCCGCATGCCTGCCGTATATCGTCTCGCTGCTGGGTCGTCAGCGCTGGCAGCGAAGGCATCACGGGCAGGCTCATGGACGGCGTTCCCTTGCATCGCCGTTCTGCTTCATTGCAGATCGGCGTTACCTTGGAGGCGTCCTTCCCTTTAAGGGCTCTGTCAGGCCCATCGCCTTTACATCGTTAAAATAAAGTGCGTGAGTCAAGTAGGATCGCGCATCAGCGCTGTGGCAGCAGGTCCATGTTGCGCGATGCGGCTATATCACGGATGCGTCCAGGGCGAGGCATGGACTTGATCGCGATTTCCGCGACATCGCCTGCGCTGAACAGTTCGATATTGCCGACATCGAACAGGCGCTGGCCCAGGCTTTGGGTGATCCGCACGCTGCGAATGCTGGACAGGGCGATCTCCGTCCGCTGCTTGGACAGAATGCCCCGTTCCATCAGGACTTCGCGATCGGACAGAGCCAGCCGCTCGCCTTTCGCCATGATCCACCAGATCGCGATGACAAGGATGCCGAGCACCGAAATCAGCAGCAGGATGAACAGGAAAGGATGCGCCCGGAACATCGCGGGATGTTCGTCATATAGCCAGCCCGTGCCCATTTCGCCTCCTGCCGCTTGCCTGCTGCATTGACCATGGAAGCTGCGCTCTGGTCAACATGCGCGATAAAGTCAGCTTTCGTCGCCCATGCGTAGCGCCGCGATGAAGGCTTCCTGAGGAATCTGGACACTGCCATATTCACGCATCCGCTTCTTGCCTTCCTTCTGCTTCTCCAGCAGCTTCTTCTTGCGGGTGATGTCGCCGCCATAGCATTTTGCGGTCACATCCTTGCGCATCGCCGCGATCGTCTCGCGCGCGATCACCTTGCCGCCAATCGCCGCCTGGATCGGGATCTTGAACAGATGGCGGGGTATCAGGTCCTTCAGCCGTTCGCACATATGCCGTCCGCGCGCTTCGGCGGCGCTGCGATGGACGATCATGCTGAGCGCATCGACCGGCTCGTTGTTGACGAGGATGCTCATCTTGACGAGGTCGCCGTCGCGCGTGCCGATCTGATGATAGTCGAAGCTCGCATAGCCCCGTGAAATCGACTTCAGCCGGTCATAGAAGTCGAACACGACCTCGTTGAGCGGCAGTTCATAGGTCACCTGTGCGCGGCCGCCGACATAGGTCAGGTTCTTCTGGATGCCGCGCCGATCCTGGCAAAGTTTCAGGATCGAGCCGAGATATTCGTCAGGGCAATAGATCACCGCCTCGATCCACGGCTCCTCGATCATCTCGATATGGTTGGGATCGGGCATGTCGGCGGGGTTGTGCAGGTGGCGCACGGTCCCGTCCTTCATGTGCATCTCATAGACAACCGATGGCGCGGTCGTGATGAGGTCCAGATCATATTCGCGCGTCAGCCGCTCCTGGATGATCTCCAGATGGAGCAAGCCCAGGAAACCGCAGCGAAAGCCGAAGCCCAGCGCCGCACTGGTTTCCATCTCGAAAGAGAAGCTCGCATCGTTCAGGCGCAGCTTGGAGATGCTGTCGCGCAGCTTTTCAAAGTCGTTCGCATCGACGGGGAACAGGCCGCAGAAAACCACGGGCTGCACTTCCTTGAAGCCCGGCAGCGGCTTGGCTGCGGGATTCTTGACCGTCGTGATGGTGTCGCCGACGCGGGTCTGGCTGATGTCCTTGATCTGCGCGGTGATGAAGCCGATCTCGCCGGGGCCAAGCTCAGGCAACGCTTCGATCTTGGGCCGCATGCAACCGACGCGGTCGATCAAATGCTCGGTGCCGCCGATCATGAACTTGATGTTCTGGCCCTTCTTGATGACACCGTTCATCACGCGCACCAGGATGACGACGCCCAGATAGGGGTCGTACCAGCTATCGACCAGCATCGCTTCCAGCGGCGCGTCCCTGTCGCCCTTGGGCGCGGGAATGCGGGCGACGATGGCTTCCAGCACCTCGTCAATGCCAATGCCCGATTTCGCGCTGGCCAGTACCGCCTGCGATGCATCGAGGCCGATCACTTCCTCTATCTCTGCACGCACCTTTTCCGGCTCGGCGGCGGGCAGGTCGATCTTGTTGAGCACCGGCACGATCTCATGGTCATGCTCGATCGACTGATAGACGTTGGCCAGCGTCTGCGCTTCCACGCCCTGCGCCGCATCGACCACAAGCAACGCCCCCTCGCACGCGGCGAGCGACCTGCTGACCTCATAGGCGAAATCCACATGGCCCGGCGT
Organism: Sphingobium herbicidovorans; assembly: GCF_002080435.1. NCBI lineage: Bacteria > Pseudomonadati > Pseudomonadota > Alphaproteobacteria > Sphingomonadales > Sphingobiaceae > Sphingobium > Sphingobium herbicidovorans. The sequence goes on from NZ_CP020538.1 coordinate 1,435,992, forward strand.
ATCCATGAGGTTCAGCTCGTAGGTTTCACCATTCTTCGCCACATAATCGAGGCGCACGGTCTGCGCCTTGATGGTGATGCCGCGCTCCTTCTCGATGTCCATATTGTCGAGCACCTGCGCCGACATCTCGCGATCCGTAAGGCCGCCGGTGCGCTGGATCAGCCGGTCGGCCAATGTCGACTTGCCATGGTCGATATGGGCGATGATCGAGAAATTGCGAATGTGGGAAAGGTCGGTCATGGACCGCGCCGATAGCAGCCATTTGCAAGCCTGTCAGCAGAGTCGCGCATCGACGTGGTCCGCAGGTCAAACATGCGCCATGCCCCGCTTGCATCGCTTGAACCGCCACACCGTTGTGCTAGAGGATTGCTCAACAACAGGGTGGCCTCAAACAAACATAGATCAGCAACTTCCTGGGGGTGCATAGCCATGTATAAGTTCACTAAGTTCCTTGCCGCCGCGGCCAGCCTTGCCGTTCTGGCTTCGCCTGCCATTGCCGCTGAAAAGGGTTCGTCCGCACGTCAGCAGCAGGCCAAGAAAACGGCCGAAATTCCGCGGTGTACTCGCCGCATTGGCACGGTCGCGATCGTTGAACCGGACAATCAGTGGTGGCGCGAACTGAACCTGGGCAGCCCCGAAGCGATCCTGAAGGTCTTCATTCAGCAGTCCGGCTGCTTCGGCATCGTCAATCGCGGACGCGCGATGGCCAGCCGCAACCTGGAACGCGCGATGGCGGACTCCGGCGAACTGCAGGCCGGATCCAATCTGGGTAGGGGCCAGGTGAAGGCGGCCGATTATTATCTGCAGCCTGACATCGTCTCCTCGAACAAGAATTCAGGCGGCAACGCAATCGGCGGCATGCTGGGCGGATTCCTTGGTGGCCGAACTCTGGGCGCACTGGCTGGCGGTATCTCGATCAAGAAGAGCGAGGCTAACGTCACCCTGTCGATCGTCAACGCGCGCACGACCGAGGAAGAGGCGCTGACCGAAGGCTATTCGCGCAAGTCGGACCTCAGCTTCGGCGGCGGCGGCGGCGCGGGCTGGTGGGGCGGTTTCGCCGCAGCCGGCGGTGGCGGCTATCAGAATACCGAAATCGGCCAGGTCATCGTGCTCGCCTATCTCGACGCGTATACGAAGCTCGTGACCCAGTTGGGCGGCCTTCCCGCGAACGCGGCAGCCGCGGCTCCGCGCGCGCAATAACGGTCATTTGCCAAAGGGCGTTGCCGGGTCACGGCAGCGCCCTTTTTCATCTCCAGCCCAAGTCATATCACGCGTCGGGAGAAAGGCTTCCTCGATCGACAATGACCAGTCCAGGGTTCAGGCAGATCTGGCTGTTGCCTCGGCCAACGCCACGCCCTTGCGACGCCGCCTGCGCCACCAGTTCAGGATTGCCTCCCCCGCAGGCCGTTCGACGATACGGTTGATCACCGTTCCCAAGGTCAGCGCGACGAGAAATGCCGTCAGAAAACCAATCCAGGGGCTAAAGCCCAGTTCAGCAAGCTTCAGCATCACGACAAAGCCGACATGCTGGTGGATGAGGTAGAAGGAGTAGCTGATGCCGCCCATCCAAACGAGCGGTCGCGCAGCGACCCAACGCAAATGACCCCCTATCAGCGCGGCGAAGCTGGCCAGCAGGATGCAGGCGACCAACGTGACGTCCCAGCTTTCCATCACCGCGACCGATAGCAGGGCAAGCGCCGCATAGAGCGCCTGTTGCCGCCAGCGCCGCTGTCCCGCCCACACGCGATAGGATAGCATGCCGATGATGAAAAACGGCACATAGCGCAGCACCAGGATCATTACGATGCGTTCCGGCATGTCCGGCCAGAAACCATAAATCGCCCGGAGCGCCAGCCACGGGATGAACATGAGCTCCAGCCACCTCATGCCCACCCATTTCCACATCGCAATCATGCAAACGTAAAAGGCTATCTCGACCGTCAACGTCCAATAGGCGCCATCCACCTCGGGCAGAAAGGCAAAGCCCTGCAGCATGGTAATATTGGCCAGGATGGCCCCCGGTCCGATCAGCAATTGCGACGCCTTCGCCAGATATTCGATCGAAAGCGTCAGCGCCATGGCTACCAGATAGGCGGGATAGAGCCGGGCTACGCGATTGACGGCGAAATCCGCCACGCTGGCGATCCGGTCCAGCGTGAAGAAAATGGCGAAGCCCGAAATAGTGAAGAACAACAGGACCCGATAATTGCCGCCAGGAAAGCTGAAAGGCACATGCGCCGCCTGCGGGAACAGTTCATGAAAACGTGTGGAATAGTGGAATACCAGCACACACAGTGCGCCAACGCCACGCAATGCATCCAATTCCGTCAGACGGGCACGAGGCGGCAATCCACTCACCCGTCCATCATGGCAATCAAACAGCAATCAACCGTTAATGGATTCGCCAAAATGTAAATAAGATCGAATTTCAATATCGCGTCATGCGCTCAGCAGGCGGTGGCTCCGCTCGCGCGCCATTTCAGATATGCAAGCCGCCCCCAACATTTTCGAAGCAGGTGATGTCACCCGCTTCGAAAATGCAGAAACCACAGGCATAACATATGATCCGATAGACCCGGATCCGCCCCGCGACGATGCGCCGGAGCCTCTGGCGATATCGCGGGCGTCTTACCCCATATTTGGCGGAAATGGCTTCAAGACGCTCGACAGGCGCCGTTGCCCGCGGGCGGCGGAGCACTGCGCAGGCATGTTCGACGCCACGCGACGATCAGCGCGTTCCGAAATCAGCCGCCCTCCCCGCAGCCCGGCAAGGCTTGAGACATCGCCCCTATAACCGTGCCGGGGCTTCAGTTAAGTGGCCGGCAAACAGCGCATGAGGTCAGCACCTGCCCACACCGATCTCCATGCCATTCTTGATCGCCAAAGCCCACATCATTGACCGGCTTGGTGTCCAAGCAATCGATAGTGATCAAGCCAGAAGCGTAAGTCCTGCCCCCTCTCGCTATGCCCGGTCTTGATACAGGAGGCAGAAAAAAACTCAGTCTTGGCCTTGATCCAGGATTGCAGCGATCGCGACGCTCACATCGTCCATGTCGGCCATGCCATCAACACGCGACACGATGCCGCGCACTTCATAAATCGGCAGAATGGGCGACGTCTTGGCGCGATATTCCGCCATCCGGGTCCGCACGGTTTCCTCGTTATCGTCCGGACGACGCTTGAACTCATGCCCTTGGCATTTGTCGCACTGGCCTTCGACTTTGGGCTGCTTGAAAACGTCGTGATAGCCCTCGCCACAAGTCGCGCAGGTAAAGCGGCCAGTGATCCGCTCGACGAGCGCGTCCTCATCAACCTCCAGCTCCACGACATGGTCAAGTGTCCGGCCGCGATCCGCGAGAATGCTGTCGAGCGAGTGTGCCTGCGCCTCGGTGCGCGGATAACCGTCGAAGATTACCCCCGTTTCGGCGCCTAGGCCATCTAGCGCTTCACCGATGATGCCCGACACGATGTCGTCGGATACCAGTTGGCCCGCTTCCATGACCGCCTTGGCTTTGAGGCCGACGGGCGTCTGCGCCTTGACTGCGGCGCGCAGCATGTCGCCTGTCGACAGCTGCACCATGCCCCGGCTTTCCACCAGACGGCTCGCCTGCGTGCCCTTGCCCGCTCCCGGAGGGCCCAGCAGAATAATATTCATGCGCGCATACTCCCCTGTTCTTGCGCTTTGACGCGACACGCCGCTTAGCGGAGCCGTCCCTTGAGCTTGGCCTTCTTGATCAGATCGCCATATTGATGCGCCAGCAGATGGCTCTGGATCTGCGTCACGGTATCCACCGTGACATTGACGACGATCAGCAGGCTGGTTCCACCCAGATAGAAGGGAATACCCGCCCTTGCGATGGCGAATTCCGGCACCAGACAGATGATGGTGAGATAGGCTGCACCGATCACAGTGATACGGGTCAGCACATAGTCCAGATAATGTTCCGTATTCTTGCCCGGACGGATGCCGGGTATGAAGCCGCCATTGCGCTTCAGATTATCCGCCGTCTCTTCCGGATTGAACACGACTGCCGTGTAAAAGAAGCAGAAGAATACTATGCCGAGCCCGTAGAGCGCCATGTAGACCGGACTGCCGTGAGACAGATACTGGTTCAGCGTCAGCACGAAATCACCCAGCCTGCTCTCTCCCGCCACGGTCTGTCCCGCGAATTGCGAGATGGTGAGCGGCATGAGCAACAGCGAGCTGGCGAAGATCGGCGGGATGACGCCTGCCGTATTCACCTTCAGCGGCAGATGGCTGCGATCGGCCTGCATCAGGCCCTGCCGGGTCTGGCGCTTGGGATACTGAATCAGCACCCGCCGCTGCGCCCGCTCCATGAAGCAGATCAGCAGGATCAGGCCGACGGCCATTGCGATGATCAGCACGATGAGCAGGCCCGAGATCGAACCCTCACTTCCCGACTTGAACAGGTTGCCCAGCGTCACCGGCAACTGCGCCACGATGCCGGCCATGATGATGAGACTGACGCCATTGCCGATCCCGCGGGACGTGATCTGCTCGCCAAGCCACATAAGGAACATGGTGCCGCCGATCAGCGATACGACTGCGGCGATGCGGAAGAGAACGCCCGGATCGACAACAGCCTGCACACCGGACTGCGCGCCGAAACTCTCAAGGCCCACGGCGATGAAATAGCCCTGCACAGCCGTCAGGCCGACCGTCCCGTAGCGCGTATATTGATTGAGCTTCTTGCGCCCGCTTTCGCCTTCCTTCTTGATCGCAGCCAGCTGCGGCGAGAGAGAGGCGGCCAGCTGCACCACGATCGACGCCGTAATGTACGGCATTACGCCAAGCGCAATAAGGCTCATGCGCGACAGGGAACCGCCCGAAAAGGTGTTGAAGATGTCGAGGACACCGCCATTGGTCTGCTTGTACAGCTCCGCCAGCGCGGTCGGGTCAACACCCGGCAGCGGCACGAAGCTTAAAAAGCGGAAAACGATCAGCGCGCCGAGCGTAAACCACAGGCGCTTCTTGAGATCGGTAGCCTGGCTGAACTTCGCCAGGCTGAGATTGGATGCGAGCTGGTCGGCTCTCGATGCCATCTTGGCTGCCCTTCAAAACATCTTGCCGGAGTCTCGCCCCGGCCTGAATCGCTAACCCCTTAGCGGGGCCACGGAGCCCTGTCGAACCGCGATTTGCGGTTCATGCGACAAAGCGTCCCCGAAACAGATGACCCCGCTGGCCCATATCGGGCAGCGGGGTCATGCTTGCAAGCCTTGGAAGCAGGCTCAGCCCTTCCGGGCCGCCTTCTTAGCGGCCAGGGCGGTGCCCTTCTTGGCCTTGGCCTTTTCTGCTGCAGGAACAACCTCGATCACATCGACCTTGCCGCCAGCCTTCTCGACAGCATCAATCGCGCCCTTCGACGCGCCGGCCACCAGCAAGCTGACCTTGGCAGTCAGTTCGCCCTTGCCCAGCAGACGCACGCCATCCTTGCCGCCACGGGCCAGAGCAGCAGCCTTGAGCGCTGCATGGTCGATCGTGGCGTTGGCATCCAGCTTGCCGGCGTCAATAGCCTTCTGCAGCGCGCCCAGGTTCACGATCGCGTAATCCTTAGCGAAGATGTTGTTGAAGCCGCGCTTCGGGATGCGCATGTGGAGCGGCATCTGGCCACCCTCGAAACCGTTGATGGCGACGCCCGAACGCGCCTTGGCGCCCTTCTGGCCGCGGCCTGCGGTCTTGCCCTTGCCCGAGCCGATACCACGGCCGACGCGCATGCGGCCCTTGCGGGCGCCAGCGTTATCACTGAGTTCGTTAAGCTTCGTCATTTCGTGCACTCGCTTTCGCTATGTTCGCGCAGTCCCGAGCGGGACAACCATGAGGACGCGCCACTAGCGCGCTTTCCAAAAAAACGAAAGAGGGGTCTCCCCCTCTCCCGCTTCATTCTATCGGATCGGAAGGCTTAGCCCTCAACCACCTGAACCATGTGGGGCAGCTTCTTGATCGCACCACGGACTTCCGCAGTATCTTCCAGCTCAACCACCCGGTGCATCTTGCCCAGGCCCAGACCGATCAGAATCTTCTTCTGGTCGGCGGGGCGACGGATCGGCGAACCGATCTGCTTGATCTTGATCTTCGCCATGTCGTCTTACTCCACAATCGCTTCGGCGTCAGCCTGCGCGACTTCGGCCGAAGCACCACCGCGACGCAGCAGGTCAGCAACCTTCTTGCCACGACGCTGCGCCACCGACTTCGGGCTGGTCTGCTCGCCCAGAGCGGCGAAGGTCGCCCGGATCATGTTATAGGGGTTCGACGTGCCGTTCGATTTGGTCACGACGTCAGCGACGCCGAGGCTCTCGAACACGGCGCGCATCGGACCGCCGGCAATGATGCCCGTACCGGCCGGAGCCGAACGAACCGTCACCTTGCCTGCGCCGAAATGGCCAAGACCATCATGATGCAGGGTGCGGCCTTCCTTCAGCGGAACGCGAACCATCGCCTTCTTGGCCGAAGCGGTCGCCTTGCTGATCGCTTCAGGCACTTCGCGCGCCTTGCCATGGCCAAAGCCTGCACGGCCCTTGCCGTCGCCGACCACGACCAGAGCCGCGAAACCGAAGCGCTTGCCGCCCTTGACGGTCTTCGAGACGCGATTGATGTGAACCAGCTTCTCGATCAGTTCCTCGCCCTGATCCTCGTCACGGTTGCCACCGCGACGGTCATCACGACGGCCACGGCCACCGCGCTCACCGCGGTTGCGATCGCCGCCACGGCCGCGACCACGGCCGGGACCGCGCGCTTCGGTCTGCTGCTCGCCACCTTCGACCGCAGCGGGTGCGCCCGGCTGGGCTTGGATTTCGTTTTCGTCAGCCATGTTCAGAACTCCAGCCCGGCTTCACGGGCCGCATCGGCCAGCGCCTTGACGCGGCCATGGAAGAGGAAGCCACCACGATCGAACACGACCTTGGTGACGCCGGCAGCGGTCGCCGCAGCGGCGACCCGCTTGCCGACTTCGGCGGCGGCTTGCGCGGTGGCACCGGCCTTGCCGCGCACATCCTTGTCCAGGGTCGAGGCCGCAGCCAGGGTCTTGCCCTGCGCGTCATCAATTACCTGGGCATAGATGTGACGGCCCGAACGGTGGACGCTAAGGCGGGGCTTATGGCCCGAAACAGCCTTGAGCGCGGTGCGAACGCGACGGCGACGCCGCGCGAAGAGGGAAAGCTTTGCCATCTTACTTCTTCTTCCCTTCCTTGCGGAAGATGAATTCGCCAGCGTACTTGATACCCTTGCCCTTATAGGGTTCGGGCTTGCGCCAGCGACGGATCTCGGCCGCTACCTGACCGACCTGCTGCTTGTCGATGCCGCTGATCTCAACCGTGGTATTGTCCGGGGTCTTGATCTCGATTCCTTCCGGAATCTCGAAATCGACGTCATGGCTGTAGCCCAGCTGCAACTTAAGGTTCTTGCCTTGCGAGTTGGCGCGGTAGCCGACACCGGTGATGAGCAACTTCTTGGAAAAGCCCTCAGTCACGCCGGTGATCAGGTTCTGAACCAGAGTCCGCTGCATGCCCCAGAAGGCGCGCGCCTGCTTGGTCTTGTTTGCGGGCTGCACCGAAATGCCGTCATTCTCCAGCGTGTAGCTGATCTCTTCGCGCAGCGGCATGGCGAGGGTGCCCTTGGGACCCTTCACCGAGAGCTGCCCGCCCTCGATGGTCGCCGTCACCCCTGCGGGGATCGCAACCGGCTTCTTACCGATACGGCTCATCAGAACACCTCCGCCAGCACTTCGCCGCCGACATTCTGCTCACGCGCTTCGGCGTCGGACAGAACGCCGCGAGGCGTCGATACGATGGTGATGCCCAAGCCATTGCGGACTACCGGCAGTTCCTTGGAACCCGAATAGACGCGGCGGCCGGGCTTAGACACGCGGGCGACATGCTTGATCGCCGGCTGGCCCTCGAAATATTTCAGCTCGATGCGCAGGCCAGGGTGCTTGCCGAGGGCTTCCTCGGAATAGCCACGGATATAGCCTTCGCGCTGCAGCACGTCGAGCACGCGGGCGCGCAGCTTGGACGCGGGGGACACAACGCTGTCCTTCTTCGCCTGCTGCCCGTTGCGGATGCGGGTGAGCATATCACCCAGGGGATCGGTCAATGCCATCTCAAATGATCCTTACCAGCTCGACTTGGTGACGCCGGGGATCAGGCCCTTGTTGGCCAGATCACGCAGCTGCACGCGGCAGAGGCGGAATTTGCGGTAATATGCGCGGGGACGTCCCGTCAGTTCACAGCGGTTCCGAACGCGAGTCGGGTTACCATTGCGGGGGATCTCCGCCATCTTCAAACGCGCGATCAGACGATCGCTGTCATCGGCCGCGGTATCATTCGCGATCGCCTTGAGCTTTGCATAACGGCCGGCATATTTCTTCACCAGCTTCTTGCGGCGCTCGTTCTTGTTGATCGAACTCAGTTTCGCCATGACTTAAGTTCTCTTCCTTTGTCTATGCATTGGGAGAGAAGCGGGACCTGTTCAGGCCGCCTGCTTCTGCTCTTCAAGCGGGAAGGGGAAGCCGAAAAGACGCAGCAGTTCGCGCGCTTCCTCGTCCGTCTTCGCCGTGGTGGTCACGATGATGTCCATGCCGCGCACCTTGTCGATGCGGTCATAGTTGATCTCTGGGAAGATGATCTGCTCCTTGATACCGAAGGCATAGTTGCCACGGCCATCGAAGCTCTTCGGGTTGAGACCACGGAAGTCGCGCACGCGGGGCAGAGCGACGTTGATCAGACGATCCAGGAACTCATACATGCGTTCACGGCGGAGCGTGACCTTGGCGCCGATCGGCATGCCTTCGCGCAGCTTGAACTGCGCGATCGACTTGCGAGCCTTGGTGATGACCGGCTTCTGGCCGGCGATCAGTTCCATTTCCTCGGCTGCCGAAGTGACCTTCTTCTTGTCCTGGGTCGCTTCACCGACGCCCATGTTGAGCGTGATCTTCTCGATCTTCGGCACTTCCATGACGTTCTTGTAACCGAATTTCTCGGTCATCGCCTTGACGATCTCAGCGTCATACTGCGCCTTCGAGCGCGGAGTGTACTTGTCGCTCATTACAGCACCTCACCGGACTTGACGGCGACGCGGACCTTCTTGCCGTCGCGATCCTCGAAACGGACGCGGGTCGGCTTGCCATCCTTGTCGGCGACAGCGACGTTCGAAATGTGGAGCGGCGCGGGCTTGCGCTCGATGCCACCCTGCGGGTTCGCCTGGTCAGGCTTGCGATGACGCGCATGCACGTTGATGCCTTCGACAAGGACCTTGTCCTTGGCCGGCAGCACCTGCAGGACGGCGCCAGTACGGCCCTTGTCCTTCCCGGCCAGGATGACGACCTTGTCGCCCTTCTTGATTCTAGCAGCGCTCATTACAGCACCTCGGGAGCGAGCGAGATGATCTTCATGTGCTTCTTGGCGCGCAGTTCGCGAACGACCGGGCCAAAGATACGGGTGCCGATCGGCTCCTCGTTCTTGTTGATGAGCACAGCGGCATTGCCATCGAAGCGAATCACGCTGCCATCAGCGCGACGCACGTCCTTGGCGGTGCGCACGATGACGGCGCGATGCACGTCACCCTTCTTCACCTTGCCACGAGGCGCAGCTTCCTTGATCGAGACGACGATGATGTCGCCCACGCTCGCGAAGCGACGCTTCGAGCCGCCCAGCACCTTGATGCACTGGACGCGCTTGGCGCCGCTGTTGTCAGCGACGTCAAGATTGGATTGCATCTGGATCATGGATCCGGTTCCTTCTTATTTGGCCTACCGGGACTGTCCCGGCGGTTCCGAATTCGTGATTTCGACCGGAAGATTCGAAACACGAAGCGCGGGCCTGTAACCTCTTCCTTGCGAAAAGGCCAGCCCCGCGTCCGAAATTTCGACCCTTAAGGCCTGCGACTGTCCTCAGGCCGCCGTTTCGGGCGACTTGTGGGTGTCCACGCGCTCTATGACCTTCCAGGTCTTGAGCTTGGAAATCGGAGCGGTCTCTTCGATGCGGACCGTTTCGCCTTCCTTGTAGACATTGCCCTCGTCATGGGCGTGGTACTTCTTCGAACGGCGGATGATCTTGCCGTAGAGCGCATGCTTAACCTTGCGCTCCACGCGAACCACCACCGTCTTGTCGGTCTTGTCGGAAACCACCGTTCCCGTCAGCACGCGCTTGGGCATCGTGTGTTTCCTTTACTTCGCGGCCGAGCGCGAACGCTCGGTCTGGAGGGTCTTGATCTGCGCGATCGACCGGCGGACTTCCTTTACGCGGCTGGGCTTTTCCAGCTGGTTGGTAGCCGCCTGGAAGCGCAGATTGAACTGCTCACGCTTCAGGTTGTTGAGTTCGGTCGACAGTTCGTCGTCCGTCTTGGTCTTGAGGTCGGCAACATTCGCCACGGCTTAACCCTCCAGGTGCGAGGTGTCGCCGAGGCGGGCAACGACCTTGGTCTTGACGGGCAGCTTCATCGCGGCGCGCGAGAATGCCTCTGCTGCGAGCGGGCCGGGAACGCCATCCAGTTCGAACAGGATACGGCCGGGCTTGACCCGCGCCGCCCAATATTCCACCGAACCCTTGCCCTTGCCCTGGCGGACTTCGGCAGGCTTCTTCGACACCGGCACATCGGGGAACACCCGGATCCACAGCCGTCCCTGACGACGAATGTGGCGTGTGATCGCACGGCGAGCCGCTTCGATCTGGCGCGCGGTGATCCGCTCGGGCTCCAGGGCCTTCAGACCATAGGAGCCGAAGTTCAGAGCCGAACCGCCTTTGGCGTCGCCCTTGATCCGGCCCTTGAAGGTCTTGCGGAACTTCATTTTCTTCGGTTGCAGCATGACGCTATTACCTTCTTATCTTCAGCGCGCCGGGCGCACGCCGGAGGTCTGAGCCTCCAGCATCAGCCGGTCGGTCGCGAACGGATCATGGCCGAGAATCTCACCCTTGAAGATCCAGACCTTGATGCCGCAGACGCCATAAGCGGTGTGTGCCGTGGCTTCAGCATAATCGACGTTCGCACGCAGCGTGTGCAGCGGAACGCGGCCTTCACGGTACCATTCGACGCGCGCGATCTCCGCGCCGCCCAGACGGCCGCCGCAGGTGATCTTGATGCCCTCGGCGCCCAGACGCAGGGCCGACTGCACCGCACGCTTCATCGCGCGGCGGAAGGCCACGCGGCGTTCCAGCTGATCCGCGATGCCCTGCGCAACGAGCTTGGAATCGATTTCCGGCTTGCGAATTTCGACGATGTTCAAGCTGACGTCCGAAGAAGTCAGGCTGCCCAGCTTCTTGCGCAGCTTTTCAATATCCGCGCCCTTCTTGCCGATGATAACACCGGGACGGGCAGCATAGATCGACACCCGGCACAGCTTGGCCGGACGCTCGATCACCACTTTGGAGATCGCGGCTTGCGGGAGGTTCTTCATGATGAACTGGCGGATCTTCAGATCCTCCAGCAGCAGGCGGCCATAGTCGGCGCCTTCCGCGAACCAGCGGCTGTCCCAGGTGCGGTTGATCTGCAGGCGCAGACCGATCGGATTGCTCTTGTGACCCATGTGCTTACGCCTCCGCTTCTTCGCCAGCTTCACGCACGACGATGCGCACGCGGCTGAAGGGCTTGAGGATCCGGGTCGACTTGCCACGGCCGCGAGCGTGGAAGCGCTTCAGGGTGAAGCTCTTGCCCACCGATGCTTCCGCGACGACCAGCGAATCGACGTCGAGATTGTGGTTGTTCTCCGCATTGGCGATGGCCGAAGCCAGTACCTTGCGTACGTCGACAGCCATCGCTTTCTTCGAGAAAGCGAGGATGTTCAGCGCCTCTTCGACCTTGCGGCCGCGGATCAGCGTAGCCACCAGGTTCAGCTTCTGGGCCGAACCACGGATTTGCGTGCCGACAGCCAGCGCCTCATTGTCGGCGACGCGACGGGGAGCCTTTTCCTTGCTCATTAGCGCTTGCCCTTCTTGTCGGCAGCGTGACCGGGAAAGTAGCGGGTCGGGGCGAATTCGCCCAGCTTGTGACCCACCATGTCCTCGTTCACCGATACCGGCACGTGCTTGCGACCATTATAGACGTTGAACGTCAGGCCGACGAACTGCGGCAGGATCGTGGAACGGCGCGACCAGGTCTTGATCGGACCCGAACGGCCACCGGCGTCCTGCGCCACTTCGGCCTTCTTCAGAAGGCTGAGGTCCACGAACGGACCTTTCCAGACGGAACGAGCCATCTCGCTTACCTCTTCTTCTTAGCGTGGCGGCTACGGATGATGAACTTGTCCGTCGCCTTGTTGTGGCGGGTGCGCGCACCCTTTGTCGGCTTACCCCAAGGCGTGACCGGATGACGGCCGCCTGAAGTCCGGCCTTCACCACCGCCATGCGGGTGATCGACCGGGTTCTTCGCCACACCGCGCGTCAGGGGGCGGATGCCCTTCCAACGGTTGCGGCCTGCCTTGGCGAGGTTGGTATTGCCATTGTCCGGATTGCTGACGGCACCGATAGTTCCCATGCAGTCCGAACGGATATAGCGCTGCTCGCCCGACGACAGGCGAACCATCACCATGCCGCGATCGCGACCGACCAGCTGGGCGTAAGTACCCGCTGAACGGCAGAGCTGACCACCCTTGCCGGGCTTCATCTCGATGTTGTGGATGATCGTGCCGACCGGCATCTGGCCCAGTTCCATCGCGTTGCCCGGCTTCACGTCGGTCTTCTTGCCCGCGATGACCTTGTCACCGGGCGCCAGACGCTGCGGCGCCAGGATATAGGCCTGGGTGCCGTCGGGATAGTTGACCAGCGCGATAAAGGCAGTGCGGTTGGGGTCATATTCCAGACGCTCGACCGTGCCTTCCACGTCCCAAAGGCGACGCTTGAAGTCGATGATGCGATACCGCTGCTTGTGACCACCGGCGATACCGCGCGACGTCACATGGCCCTTGTTGTTACGCCCACCAGTCTTGCGCTTACCCTCGGTCAGCGCCTTGACCGGCTTGCCCTTGTGCAGGCCGCTGCGATCGACGAGGATCAAGCCACGGCGGGCGGGGCTCGTCGGGTTATAATGCTTCAGCGCCATCGTCAGCGCACTCCTTCGGTGATGTCGATCGACTGGCCTTCAGCCAGGCGAACGATCGCCTTCTTCACATCCGAACGCGTGTAGGGCTTGCCCTTCCACTTCTTCGTCTTGCCCTTGGCGACCAGAGTGTTCACGCTCTTGACCGTCACGCCCCAGAGCGCTTCGACGGCGGCCTTGATCTCAGGCTTGGTCGCGTCGTTGGCGACCTTGAAGATAACGGCGTTATTTTCGGAGAGAAGCGTCGACTTCTCGGTGATGACCGGCGCGACGACAACGTCATAATGACGATTGTCAACGGTCGCGGCTTCTTTCTTAGCCATTGAAACGGGCCTCCAGCTTTTCGACCGCGGCGCGGGTAAGCACCAGCGAATCGGCCTTCAGGATGTCGTAAACGTTGGCGCCAACGGCCGGCAGCAGGTTCACGCCGATGATGTTGGCCGAAGCCTTCGCGAAGCTGACGTTGACCGCATCGCCATCGATAAACAGCGCCTTGGTCAGGTTCAGCTTGGCGAGGTGCGCGACGAGCGCCTTGGTCTTGCCTTCCGCGACATCCAGATTGTCGAGGACGATCAGCGAACCGTCCTTCGCCTTTGACGACAGAGCCATTTTCAGGCCGAGCGCACGAACCTTCTTGTTGAGGTCGTGACCAAAGTCGCGAGCGCGGGCGCCATGAGCCTTACCACCGCCGATGAACACGGGAGCCTTGCGGTCGCCATGACGAGCGGTGCCGCCACCCTTCTGGCGGCCGAACTTCTTGCCGGTGCGAGCCACGTCTGAACGCTCACGGGTAGCGCGTGCAGGCGCACGACGCTTTTCGAGCTGCCAGGTGACGACGCGGTGCAGGATATCGGTGCGGGGCTCAACGCCGAACACGGCATCGTTGAGCTCCAGGTCACCAGCAGGCTGCGCGTCGAGGGTCTGTACATTGACCTTCATGATTTAGCCCTCCTGGCCTTCGGTCGCTTCGGGAGCAGCAGCTTCTTCAGCAGGCGTCTCGGCCGGAGCGGGGTTGCTGTTGGCGGCAGCCTTCAGGCTCGCCGGATAGGGAGCATCCGCTGGACGCTTCACCTTGACGGCGTCGCTGACGGTCAGCCAGGTGCCCTTGGCGCCCGGAACGCTGCCCTTCACGAACAGCAGGCCGCGCTCGACGTCGGTGCGCACGATCTCCAGATTCTGCTGGGTCCGCTCGCGGTCGCCCATGTGACCGGCCATCTTCTTGTTCTTGAAGACGCGACCCGGATCCTGGCGGTTACCTGTCGAACCATGGGCACGGTGGCTGATGGAGACGCCGTGGGTGGCGCGCATACCGCCGAAGCCCCAGCGCTTCATGGCGCCGGCAAAACCCTTGCCCTGGGTGTGACCGGCAACATCGACCAGCTGGCCGGCGATGAAGTGATCGGCCGCGATTTCGGCGCCGACATCGAGGAGCGCGTCCTCGGCGACACGGAATTCCACCAGGCGCGCCTTGGGCTCCACTTCCGCCTTGGCGAAGTGACCGCGCTGCGGCTTGGCGACATTCTTGACTTTCGCGACGCCCGCGCCGAGCTGAACCGCGACATAACCGTCACGATCAACTTCCTTGCGGGCCACGACCTGATTGCCCTCAAGGGCCAGAACCGTAACCGGTACATGCCGTCCGTCCTCCTGGAACAGACGGGTCATCCCGACTTTCTTAGCGATCACGCCTGTGCGCATCACTGATTACTCCCATAGAGGCCCGCCTTAGCAGCGGGCGTATCCAACGAAAAAACCGCTCAGGATCTCTCCTTCGCGGCCAACCCCAATATAGATCACCCCGTCCGGGTTGGATGCCGCTCCCTACTCGGGAACAGCGACGGAGGACCAGGACCACGAGCTTTTCCGGTTCACCGGAATGGCCGTGCGGTATCCCTTGTGTCGTTTGAGCTTCCGGATTTCCGGAATGCCCGATACCCTGCCCTCCTTTCGGAAAGCAGGGACTTGCCAGCTTAGGCCAGCTTGATTTCGACGTTCACGCCGGCAGCCAGGTCCAGCTTCATCAGCGCGTCGACCGTTTGCGGCGTCGGCTGCACAATGTCAAGCATACGCTTGTAGGTGCGGACCTCGAACTGCTCACGCGACTTCTTGTCGATGTGCGGCCCACGGTTGACCGTGAACTTTTCGATGCGCGTCGGAAGAGGAATCGGACCGCGAATAAGGGCGCCGGTGCGGCGGGCGGTGTCGGCGATGTCGCCGGTCGCCTGATCAAGCACGCGATGATCGAACGCCTTGAGGCGAATGCGGATGTTGCTGTCCATTGTTCCTGTACCGATGCGAAAGAGCCAATAACAAACCGCCCCTGCAATGCCCTTCTAGCTCATTCGAGCCGGAGAAAGGCGATCCGGGGCGGCTAAAATTCTCAGCGGCGCGAATCAGACGATTCGCGCCGCTGGCGTCCTATATTACTTCGAGATCGTGCCGACAACCCCGGCGCCGACGGTGCGGCCGCCTTCACGGATGGCGAAGCGGAGACCCGCGTCCATCGCGATCGGGGCAATCAGCTTCACGCCGAGCTTCACATTGTCGCCGGGCATGACCATCTCGGTGCCCTCGGGCAGGATGACTTCGCCAGTGACGTCCGTGGTGCGGAAGTAGAACTGCGGACGATAGTTCGCGAAGAACGGCGTGTGACGGCCGCCTTCTTCCTTCGACAGCACATACACTTCAGCATCGAACTCAGTGTGCGGCGTAACCGAACCGGGCTTCGCCAGAACCTGGCCACGCTCGACGTCTTCACGGCCAACGCCACGAACCAGCGCACCGATGTTGTCGCCTGCACGACCTTCGTCGAGCAGCTTGCGGAACATTTCAACGCCAGTAACGGTCGTCTTGCGGGTGTCCTTGATGCCGACGATTTCGACTTCTTCACCAACCTTGACGATGCCGGTTTCGACGCGGCCGGTCACAACCGTACCACGGCCCGAGATCGAGAACACGTCTTCGATCGGCATCAGGAAGGGCTTGTCGACCGGACGCTCCGGCTGCGGGATCCAGCTGTCGACAGCAGCCATCAGCTTCAGAACGGCGTCGTGGCCGATTTCAGGAGTCTTGTCCTGCAGAGCAGCGACAGCCGAACCAGGGATGATCGGAATATTGTCGCCGTCGAAATCGTAGGAGCTCAGAAGCTCGCGGATTTCCAGCTCGACCAGCTCGAGGATTTCAGCGTCGTCGACAAGGTCAACCTTGTTCATGAACACGACAAGCTGGGGAACGCCGACCTGCTTGGCGAGCAGGATGTGCTCACGGGTCTGCGGCATCGGGCCGTCGGTGGCCGAAACGACCAGGATCGCGCCGTCCATCTGGGCCGCGCCGGTGATCATGTTCTTGACGTAGTCAGCGTGACCCGGGCAATCGACGTGCGCATAGTGACGCGCTTCAGTCTCATACTCGACGTGCGCGGTCGAGATGGTGATGCCACGCTCGCGCTCTTCGGGAGCCTTGTCGATATTGTCATAGCTGGTGAAGGTCGCACCGCCGGTTTCGGCGAGAACCTTGGTGATCGCCGCGGTCAGCGAGGTCTTGCCATGGTCGACGTGACCGATGGTGCCGATGTTGCAGTGCGGCTTGTTCCGCTCAAACTTAGCCTTAGCCATTTTTATCCTACCTTCTAATCAAATCAGCTTGGTCAGACCGCTCGGCCGCGCCTCGCGAAGGCGCGTCCATAGCAGCAAATTCACAGATTACCAGCCCCTAACCGAGCCGTTTTCGCGGCCCGGCCGAGGAAAATCATCAGGCCATCTTTGCCTTGACTTCATCCGCAACATTCTGCGGCACTTCGTCATAATGGGAGAAGATCATGGAGTAGTTCGCGCGGCCCTGGGTGAAGGAACGCAGCGAGTTCACATAGCCGAACATGTTGGCCAGCGGGACCATAGCCTCGACCACCTGCGCGTTGCCGCGCGTATCGGTGCCCTGGATCTGGCCGCGACGGCTGTTCATGTCGCCGATAACGTCGCCCAGATATTCTTCCGGGGTGACGACCTCGACCTTCATGACCGGTTCGAGCAGCGTGATGCCCGCCTTCTGCGCGACTTCGCGCATCGCGGCGCGGCCGGTGATTTCGAACGCCAGCGCCGACGAGTCGACGTCATGATAGGCGCCGTCATAGAGCGTGATTTCGAAATCGATGATCGGGAAGCCGATCAGCGAACCGGTGGCCGCGGTTTCGCGCATGCCCTTCTCGATCGCAGGGATATATTCCTTGGGAATATTACCGCCCTTGATCTCGTCCTTGAAGATGATGCCCGCGCCACGTTCGCCCGGCGTGACCTTCACCTTGACGCGGCCGAACTGGCCGGTGCCGCCCGACTGCTTCTTGTGGGTATAGTCGACGTCCACGGCCTTCTTGAGATACTCGCGATAGGCCACCTGCGGCGCACCGACATTCGCCTCGACCTTGAACTCGCGCTTCATGCGGTCGACCAGGATTTCGAGGTGAAGTTCGCCCATGCCCTTGATGATGGTCTGGCCCGATTCGTGGTCGGTCGAGACACGGAAGGACGGATCTTCGGCGGCCAGGCGATTGAGAGCAACGCCCATCTTTTCCTGGTCGGCCTTGGTCTTGGGTTCGACGGACAGTTCGATAACCGGCTCGGGGAATTCCATCCGCTCCAGGATGATCGGCTGGCGCTCAGCGCACAGCGTATCACCGGTGGTGGTTTCCTTCATGCCGGCCAGCGCGACGATGTCGCCAGCATAGGCCGCATCGATGTCTTCACGGCTGTTCGCATGCATCAGCAGCATACGGCCGATCTTTTCCTTCTTGTCCTTGACCGAGTTCAGATAGGTGCCCTTGGTCAGGGTGCCTGAATAGACGCGCAGGAAGGTCAGCGACCCCACGAACGGATCGTTCATGATCTTGAACGCCAGGCCCGAGAAGGGAGCGTCGTCTGCGGTCGCGCGGCTGTCGGGCTCTTCGGTGTCCGGGTTGATACCCTGAACGTCTTCGATATCCAGCGGCGAAGGCAGATAGTCCACGACCGCGTCGAGCAGGGGCTGCACGCCCTTGTTCTTGAACGCCGAACCACACAGGACCGGCACGAACGACTGGTTCAGCGTGCCCTTGCGGATCAACTTCTTGAGCGTGGCGGTATCGGGCAGATTGCCTTCGAGATAGGCTTCCATCGCCTCGTCGTCCTGCTCGACAGCCAGTTCGATCAGCTTTTCACGATATTCGGCAGCCTTGTCGGCGAGATCGGCCGGGATTTCCTCATAGGTGAACTCGGCACCCAGATTCTCATCCTTCCAGATGATCGCGCGATTCTCGACCAGATCGACCAGGCCCTTGAACTCCGACTCCGCACCAATAGGCAGATAGAGAACGGCCGGGGTCGCGCCTAGGCGATCGATGATCGTCTGCACGCAATAATAGAAGTTGGCGCCGGTACGATCGAGCTTGTTGATGAAGCACATCCGCGGGACCTTGTACTTGTCCGCCTGGCGCCACACGGTTTCCGACTGCGGCTCAACACCGGCCACACCGTCGAACGCGGCAACCGCGCCGTCAAGCACACGCAGCGAACGCTCGACTTCGATGGTGAAGTCGACGTGGCCGGGAGTGTCGATGATGTTCAGGCGATGCTCGGGGCCCTTGCCCTCTTCAGCCTTCCAAACGCAGGTCGTCGCAGCCGAGGTGATGGTTATACCACGCTCCTGCTCCTGCTCCATCCAGTCCATCGTGGCCGCGCCGTCATGGACTTCGCCAATCTTGTAGGACTTGCCGGTATAATAAAGGATGCGCTCGGTCGTCGTGGTCTTGCCGGCGTCGATATGCGCCATGATACCGAAATTGCGATAGCGTTCGAGCGGATGGCTGCGGGCCATGATGCTTCTCCGTTGCCGGCGCGCCGGCGGTGAGTGAATGAGTCTTGCGGCTGGCCCCTAAACCAATCCGTCCGCCATGGGTAGCCCCACAGCGAACGGACGGATCTTCAAAAACCAGATAAGCGGAGCGGGCGCCGGAGCGTCCGCCAAGCCTTTACCAGCGATAGTGCGAGAAGGCGCGGTTCGCTTCCGCCATGCGGTGCGTGTCTTCGCGCTTCTTGACGGCATTGCCGCGGTTGTTGGCAGCGTCCAGCAACTCACCCGACAGGCGGGCCGCCATGGTGGTTTCGCTGCGGTTACGCGAAGCCGTGATCAGCCAGCGAATGGCCAGCGCCTGAGCGCGCTCGGGACGCACTTCGACGGGGACCTGATAGGTCGCACCACCAACACGGCGGCTGCGGACTTCGATGCCGGGCTTCACATTGTTGAGCGCATCATGGAACATCGCGATCGGGTCCTTCTTGGACTTCGTCTCGACGGTTTCGAGCGCACCGTATACGATGGACTCGGCGACGGCCTTCTTGCCGTCCTGCATGATGCTGTTCATGAACTTCGACAGCACGATATCACCGAACTTGGGATCGGGAAGGATAACGCGCTTTTCGGGGCGACGACGACGTGACATATTACTGGTCTCCCCTTACTTCGGACGCTTCGCGCCGTACTTCGAACGGCTCTGCTTACGGTCCTTGACGCCCTGGGTATCCAGAACGCCGCGCAGCACGTGATAACGCACACCGGGAAGGTCGCGTACGCGGCCGCCGCGGATCAGCACAACACTGTGCTCCTGAAGGTTATGGCCTTCACCCGGAATGTAGGTGATGACTTCGCGCTGGTTGACCAGACGCACCTTCGCCACCTTGCGGAGAGCCGAGTTCGGCTTCTTCGGGGTCGTCGTGTAAACACGGGTGCAAACGCCGCGCTTTTGCGGGTTCGCTTCCATCGCAGGGACCTTCGACTTGGTCTTCTGCAGCTCGCGGCCCTTGCGGACCAGCTGGTTGATCGTTGGCATGAAGCCCTTCACCTTTTCAGTTACTTTACCGGAACCATCCCCGCGTTGCTTGCCGCAGGAGGCGCAAATCCTCCAAACAGCAAAGGCCCCGGTGGGCAGACGCCCCCTGGAGCCGCAAGAGCAGCCGGCAATGTTCAGCTCTGCCTAGCGCCATCGACCTGAAGACGAATCCCCAATGCATCCGGTAGCTGAGCAGGCGCGCCTATAGCCATGGCGCCTTTCAGGGTCAAGCGGCGTCCCAAATGCTTCGTCAGCCGCACCCATCGCCTCCAGCGCCATGAAGGGGTGGCTATCCAGTCGGCGCAGGACGCCGAGAAGCCCTGGCAAGCAACGGCGAAACGCTGGAGCGCATGTTAAGGAGCGTGCCGATCCCATTGCTGGTAACGCGCCTTGGCGGAGCGGTCGTCCGCTTCAATGACGCGGCGGCCGATTTCGGCGCTGCGGCGCCCCCAATTCAGGCGCCGGCGCTGCTACGCTTGGCCCGAACGACCCTTTCTCAAAACGCCTGAAAAAATTTGCCGTTGCCGGGAACCGCAACCCCGATTGAACGTTTGAACCCGCCTTCATTTCGACTCGTCACGAGTCGGCCGGTGTGGATTCGCACGGCCCCCCTGCATTTGCTACCGCCCCGATTCTTGAAAAAAATAGAGTGCGGGGTCGCAATTGTTGTATCGAACCAAGAAGGGGGTTGCCGCCCTCTGGGTCAGGATCATTGCCCTGTGCCCGGAGCGGGAAATCTTCCTGCGATCTGGCGGGCAGGTCACATTCATACGCATATCGACCCGAGTTCAGTTGCTGGCGGCGGTGCTTCTTTGCGCGCTTTTGATGGGAGCGGCAGGCCTTTCACTCTCGATGGCCTCCGGCCGCTCGGCTGCGGCGCAAGACCGCGCCGCGATGGACGCCGAGCGCAAGGCGGTCGCCAAGGCTTCCTACAAGGTGGAAAGCTATCGCCGGTCGGTGGAGGCACTCGCACGCGACCTTCAGGCGCGGCAGGATTTCATGGTCGATCTTTACCGCGCCCATTTCGGCGAAGAGGAAGGTGACGCGGCAGAAGGATTGGTGGGCAGGTCGGACAAGGCGGCCGACAAGGGTGGCTCTCCCGCTCTCAAGCTCCAGATCAGCGCCTCTTCGGAAGCCCAGCCACTGCTGACGATTGATGCCCGTCAGCGCCGTTTCGCCATGCTGCTGACTCATGCCGTAGAGCGGCGCGCCGACAAAACGGCGGCGGCGATCCGCAGTTTCGGCCTGAACCCCGAAGCTCTGGCGCGCACCGCCGCGCGGGCGCAGGGCGGCCCCTTTGTCCCATGGCGCGGCCAGCGCGACGCGATGCCGCAGGAGTTTGAACGGCTGGCGGACGCGCTGTCTCGCATGGAGTTTCTGGAGAGCAGCCTGATGACGATTCCGTCGGGTCGCCCCACTTTGGCGCCGATGCAATCCAGTTCATACGGCTATCGCCGCGACCCGTTCAACGGCCACGCGGCATTTCATGCCGGTGTCGATTTCCCCGGTAGCCACGGTCAGCCGATCCTGGCCGCCGCAGCAGGCAAAGTCAGCTTTGTCGGCCAGCGCAGCGGCTATGGCAATGTGGTAGAGGTTAGTCACGGCAATGGCATCATGACCCGCTACGCTCATCTGTCGGGATTTGCCGCCCGAGTCGGCCAGCAGGTCGGCCGGGGCGCGATGATCGCTCGCATGGGATCGACCGGCCGCTCTACTGGCGACCACCTGCATTTCGAGGTGCGGCTGAATGGCGAGCCGATCAATCCCCGCCGTTTCCTGGATGCGCGGAAAGACGTTCTTCAAGTGCAGCGGGTCGCGACAGCCCGCCTCGCCGATGTCGGCCATCGGGGTTAACCACCCCGGCCGCCTTCGAAGCTACGCCTCACGGCTCGTTTTGGCGGCATTTCCCTGCCACAGTTGATCACTTTCATTATAAAAATCCGAAGGCTCATATACGCATGAGCGAACACGCCAGTCCCCCCATGGGGAGGGGGTGCCCCACGATAGGGGCCGCCGGTAACCTGAGGGACACCTAAGGAACCGAGAGGGGGCGGGTAGCTGCGCGAAGCAGTGAGGGAAAAGGTGCCGGGGATCAGCATCTTTATGGACGGCTACCCCCGGCACACCTTCAGTCCGCTTGCCGGTCTCGAAGCGGCCGGTCCACCTCGAAGCAATAGGTCTTCCTGCCGAGCCTCAGGGTCAAGCGGGTGTGCAGAGTAGCAGGCCCCCACTTCGGCCGCGCCTCCCACGCCTCCCGAGCGAAACCAAGGCGCTTTGCGGCTGGCATGAGGTCCGCCTGCTCCGCGTGCTCGAGATCAAGACCGATGGCGCGGACGGCGCGGCAATGGTTCACAGCGAGTTCAAAGATCATATACCCCCCTTAGGTGTTGCTGAGGGCTGTCCATCTAATGCCTGACGCTGTCCAAGTCTCTGCAAATAAACCACCTTTGGCCTGACCTTCAGGCCACCGGGAAGGCTCCCACGGGTTTCTGCGGTTTCCTACGGCGGCCCTGAGTCCAACCGAGTCTGATTTACGGTGGACCGATCACGCCTCCAAATCTGGAGGCGTTACGAAAACGGTCGATTTAGATACAACCTCCGCCACTGTATCGGAAAATAGCTTGACAGGTATTTCGATCCACTCCTATTTCCGGTGCACGTTTCCGATACAGAAGGATCACCATGGCCCGCACCTTCGCTTACTGCCGTGTCAGCACCACCGATCAGACCACCGACAACCAAGTCCGCGAGATTGAGGGGGCAGGATTCGCCATCGAACCTAAGCGGGTCGTGAGCGAGACCGTCTCCGGCTCCGTCGCCGCCATGGAGCGCAAAGGCTTCGCGCGGCTGGTGGATCGACTGGAGGCTGGCGATGTGCTGATTGTGACGAAGCTGGACCGGCTGGGCCGTAATGCGATGGACGTTCGCGCCACGGTGGAGAAGCTGGCCGGTGAAGGCGTCCGCGTCCACTGCCTCGCCTTGGGTGGAGTGGACCTGACCAGCCCGGCGGGGAAAATGACCATGGGCGTTATCAGCGCCGTGGCCGAGTTCGAGCGCGACCTCCTGATTGAGCGCACCCAAGCGGGCCTGAGCCGCGCCAAGGCTGAGGGGAAGACCTTAGGTCGCCCGTCTGCCCTTTCACAGAAGCAGCAGGAAGTCGTGAGGTCACGCCGGGCCGCTGGGGTGTCTTTGGGGACGCTGGCGAAGGAGTATGGCGTCAGCCGCGCCGCGATCCAACGGGCGGAGAAGCGGGCCTGAGGTTTCCCCTCGGGTGGCCGCTGCCCTGCTTTGTTTTTTCCGCCGTTCAGCGCCCACAGGCTCCATAGGAGGCCCTCAGGCATCCTCATTGGTCCGAACATCATCCCGTCCGCTGCCGTCCCATTCGGGCGGGATTTTTCAACCACCATCAGCACAGGAGGGCGCATGCCCCGCAAGAAAATACCCGTACCGGTTCCACCGGCCTCCAAATGGTGCCACCAGTGCCAGCAAGTGAGGCCAATTCAGATGTTTGGGCAGGACCGAAGCAAGAAGGACGGGATGCACTACTGCTGCCTGCGCTGTGCGGACGATAAGGACCGCCAACGGGCTGCAAGGGGCGCGGAGTTTTCTCGACTGGCCTGCCGGTCAGTTTTCCACGCCTAAACGCAACGTCGTGCTTCTATTCTACTTCTTCGCTCCGACAGCTGCGGCGGTAGCGACGAGGCCCGCACCAGGAAAGCCCAGCATACCTAAGACAACTTCCGAGAGCCCGGCGACAGCGAAAGAGAGAGGGTCGCGGCATACCGCCGACTTTACGCGACCGAGCCACCGAGCAGCATCTATGACAAGTCCGTCACCATACTGCCCCCACTTCTCATCCGCCGCAGCGTCTAGAAGAAGGCCTAGCGCGCTGTGAAGGCACCTGAGGTCTTCTAGGAGCGCCTCCCGTTCTTCGAGGGGCGGCCCTCCGTTGCCTCCAGGAGCATCGTAGTGGGCGATCAGCGCATCGATTGAGGACAACGCTGCGGGGACCATCATGCGAACGGCCTGAGCCTTCTCCGCCGGGGACGCGAAACCAGTCCAAGATGCAGAGTGGATGGCGATGGTCGCATCACTCGTGCCCGTAGGAGCCGTTTGGGGCATCCCCAAAGTGATAGGCTCACCGCCTATGGTAAGGCGCTCGCCCTCGATAGTGAGATGAGTCGTCTCAGTGCCGTTAGCCTGATGACGATGGACGGTGTCCGAAATAGGGGACTGGGAAGCTGTCTCCGCTTCATTGGCGAGATAGCCATTCTGGACGTAGCCATTTTCAACATAGCTGTTACCGAGAGGCTGCGCCGCTCCCCCCAATGGCGTCGACCCGATTGGTCCGCTTCCCAATACCAACGGTCCCTCCCTTCCTTGATCGGATATTCTATCCTGCATTACCGGTCTTCAGGAACCACGCCAATCGCTGAAGCAGTAGCCGCCGCCCACAAGGGAGAAAAAGCCAGCCGCCGGTCTATCCTCGACTCCATCACGTGGCAGGCATGAGCATCCGTGAGGTAGGGAAGGTCGCTGCGGCTTCCTCTGCCATGGTCCCGAAGGCCCTAAAGAAAGTCGCCTAAGTCTCCGCCTTGCCTTATTCCGCAGCGGCTTGAGCGGCCGGAGCTGCCTCCCGCCTGCTCTTCATGATGTCCAACAGGCTGGTCTTCAGTTCAGGCACCTTGTCGAGCGCCTTTTGAAATGCGGGGCTGGCGGTAAGCTCATGCCACGGGCTTCCGTAGGTCTCGTCATCAACTAACCTGAGGGGAGCTTCCTCCAACCTGGTAAGCGCCGATGCAAAAAGCCTAGCTTCGAAGCTCTCATCGATCCTTGCAGCTTCCCGCCGATAGCCCTCGTATGCCTTAGCTACGGATGCTTTGAAGGAATAGTCCTCCTGGAGCTTGAAAAGCTGACCAATCTGCTTGGTCGACAACCAAGCGAACCAAAGCGGCGCACCGATGCTGAGTATAGAGATAACTAGGCTGGACCAAACCCGCACCCCGTCAGCATCGGATGTCAGCAACTTTTGCAGTTCCGAGATGCGGTAGGCTCCTGCGCACCCGATAATTAGCAACGAAACGACGAGCCCGGCGACCCAACGACGTACCGACCAATGTAATTTGTCCGCGCGACTGTCGAAAGCCGCTGCCAGTCCGACTGTTGTCGTCACCCGATATGCTTCGCTGCATTCAGCGACGAGCTTCGCTGCCGTTTCCTTATGTTTCTCTAACGCACTTACGGCCGACGTTGCCTGCTCGAGCGCAGCATCTATCCGCCCTGCAGCGGATGAGGCCGACGTCCGATGGCCCTCGATTTCCGAGCGAGCCTCAGTGAGCGTCGCGAGATCGGTTGGCAAATTAAGGGCGGCCTCTCGAGCCGCCTCTATGTCCTCTATCGCCTTGTCCAACGCAGATGTGCGCGGTTCGAGAGACTTGAGCCGCGCTTCTACGCTGCGCAGCCTTGTCGCCAGCGGCTTCGGAAGAACGTCAGCCGGGACCGATTTCCAATCCACTGGAGCCGGTTCTGCGGGCAACTCGTGGCCAATAACCAGGAAAAGGTCAAAAAGCTGCTGAACGACAATGGTGGAATTTCCGCCGGGCAAGTTTGGCAGGACGTTTCCAATTTCGTATGTAATGCGGGCTGGCAATTCTCGAAGTAGGTTTTCGAGAGTGACGTCTAAATCGTCCGCCGTGAGCGACCGAACTCGCTGAGCTAGCCTGTCAGGGACTGCAGCAAGCTCGCGCCGAGTAATAGCCGGGTACTGCCAGCCCCACACCTGATTGTAAGGCGGCTCCTCATTATGAGTCGCGATGATTTTTTCTGAAAGTTTTTCTAATGCCGCTGCCGCTTCTTCGATAATCTTGTCCATCCCGCCCCCTTTAGTGCGAACAATTAGCTATTCCGAAACTTGATAGTTGCACCTGCCCACCATTCATCACGCTAGCACAAGCCTGCCATGCGGCCTTGATACCTATTCCGCTAGCAGCGCGTATTCGAAAGCCATTGGTTTAAGCTGGTCGGGATTTAATCGCCAAGGCTGAAGGCGATGGACGGTCCCACCCGATGCGATAGGCTGGGGTCCATGCCGATCCAAGTCTATGGAATGAACCACGAACAGCGCGTTGTTAATAGTACCACTCTGATGCAGCGTCACCTCGTTCGCTGTGAGCATGATAGCGCCTAAACCGCCAGTCGTGCCCTTAACCTCGACCACGGTTTTGCAGCCGTTCTTCGAAGCTAGAAAGTCGTATGATGCTGTTGCAGAGTGGTCTTCAACGGTGAAACCCTCACGCTCCAATATCGACTTCGCAAGCTCCATCGCTCGCCTTTCCACCGCCTGTCGCTCTGGCCCCGAAAGACCGCGCCCTTGCCCAGCCCTGGAGCGCCCCATAAGGGGCTTCGCAATTTCATCGACTGCCTCAACGGCCTCAATGATCTCAGGCGCTATCTCCCCAGGCATTCGCCTTTGATCCTGGGCACCGTAGAGCTGTCCCAAGAGCCCGGCGAACATGACTGCATCGGCAGTTAGCTGAGCTTCATCTGGAAGATTGTCAGCCGGATACCAAATGCCCGCCACAGTCGATTTTTCGTAAGGCTTCGCCAACTTCCCTGGGCCCTCGCCCAGATCAATCTTGCTTTGCACCCTTGGGTCGCGCAAAAGCGCATCCCCCAACGTTGTGCGGGCCCAGGTCAATAAATCAGCGAGCTGTCCGTCAGCTCGCGGCACGAACATCCCGTTGAGGAACGATGTGGATCCATGAGCCAAGGCCAAATAGACACCAGATCCATCGGACCGGAAGAGATAGACGCAATACCAGCCATTTTGGGCGGACGGTGAACGGCTGGCGGAAAAGAAACGCGCCCAGGGTATGGCCGTCTTCCTGCCGGTCCCATCCCTCCCTTCGAAGTGCAAATCGCTTATCAGCGGGCCCATTGCATGCTGAAGGTTGCCGGATATGCGGCTGAGTTCGGCAGGAAGCTCCTTCCGAACGACGACCCCTCGGCGCTCCATGGCAGGCGTGTTTGCGCTGTCCCATTCGAGTTGCAGCTCTAAAATTTCGGCGAGTAAGTTCCGCATCTTGCCCCCAACATTTGAATGGGTCTTTACGCTCTCATCGGGAGCAGGTTATGACCGCCAGCCGCAGCGATCTCCAATGCACGCTTGGCCGTCTCCTGTCCCTTGACCTGTTTCAGGTCGGACACGCGCGGCGGCGGCTCCACCGCGCCGGGCTGGGGAGGCGACAGCGCAGCGCTGCCCTTGAAATGGTTGAGAAGGCTGAGCAGGTCCGGCGCCGCGATCACTTCAACCTGGCCCGCCCATGCCGCTTCCGGCCCTTGAGCAACCGGGCACACCAGGCCCAGTTCCCTTTCCCCGGCGTGCAACGCGGCAAGCAGGACCCCGGGGGTTGAAGCGATACGGCCGTCCAGGCCCAATTCTCCGACCACCACATATCCGGCCAGCGTCTCCGCATCGATCACCCCCATCGCTCCCAGCAGGGCCAGGGCGATAGGCAGATCGAAATGAGAGCCTTCCTTGGGCAGATCAGCAGGCGAAAGGTTTACCGTAATCCGCTTGGGCGGCAGCGACAGCCCTATGGCGGCAATCGCGTTGCGCACCCGTTCCCGGCTTTCCGCCACCGCCTTGTCAGGCAGGCCTACCACGATGAAATTGGGCAGGCCGGGGACCAGTTGGCACTGAACCTCCACGCTGCGCGCGTCCAGCCCAAGATAGGCGACCGTCGATACCGTCGAAACCAATGTGCCCCCGCTGTCCTGAAAAATGCCGCTGCGTGCTGTGGCGTCAGCCCTGTTCTTCGGGCCGTCCCTTGAAACCCTGCGCCACGACATACCACTCAACGCTGCCCTTTCGGCTCGCAGGCGGCTTGGCGTGCTTGATCGTCGTGAAATGCTTTTTCAATATGGCGAGCAGGTCAGCATCAGTCCCCCCCGCAAACACCTTCGCGACGAAGGTTCCTCCCTTTCGCAGGTTTTCCACCGCGAACCAGGCGGCCGCCTCGACCAGCCCCATCGTGCGCAGATGATCGGTCTGCGCATGGCCCACAGTATTTGCCGCCATGTCAGAGATGACGAGGTCCGGCGCATCCCCCAGAGTCTCGGTCAGCAGAGCTGGAGCCTTGTCATCCATGAAGTCCATCTGGAACAGGGTGACGCCATGAATGGGATCGGTCGGCAGCAGGTCGATACCCACCACCTTCGCCTTGGGCGACAATTTCCTGACCACCTGAGCCCATCCGCCGGGCGCGACGCCCAGATCGACGACGGCGCGCGATCCCTTCACGAAATGAAACTTCTCGTCCAGCTCGATCAGCTTGAAGGCAGCGCGGCTGCGCCACCCTTCCGCCTTGGCGCGCCGGACATAGGGGTCGTTAAGCTGCCGTTCGAGCCAGCGCGTCGATTGCGCCGTACGTCCCTTTGCCGATTTTACCCGGACCTTGCCCGCACCTGCACCCCTCACATCACTACTCCGTCACGGTCCATCAGGCCGCGCAATATGCCTTCACGAATGCCCCGGTCCGCTACGCCCAGCCGTTCGGCGGGCCAGATGTCGAGTATGGCTTCCAATATGGCGCAGCCCGCCACGACCAGGTCCGCCCGTTCCGATCCGATACAGGGCAGCTTCTGCCGCTCCGCCAGCGCCATGGTCGACAGCCTGCCGGAAATGGCACGCATCGACGCGGATGGTACGATCAGCCCGTCGATGGCCTGCCTGTCATAGCGCGGAAGGTTAAGATGCAAGCTGGCCAGCGTTGTAACCGTCCCCGATGTGCCCAGCAGCCTTATCGCTGGCACATTGCGCGGCAGGCGGCGGGCAAGCGGGGCGAATGCGTCGGCGACGCGCGCGCGCATCCGCGCATAGGCGGCGATGCGTTCGCCCGGATCGGCATGGTCAAACAATTCGCTTTCCGTGAGCGAGACGACGCCCCAAGGCGCGCTGACCCAATCGACAATATGCGGCGCGCCCGACTGATTGGCGTCTACCAGCACCAGTTCGGTCGAGCCCCCGCCGATGTCGAATATCAGCGCGGGGCTATCGCCTGGCTCCAGCAACGCATGGCATCCCATGACCGCCAGCCTGGCTTCCTCCTGCGCACTGATGATGTCGAGCGCTATGCCAGTTTCGCGATAGACGCGCTGAATGAAGTCGGCGCCGTTGGAGGCGCGGCGACATGCCTCTGTCGCAACCGATCGCGCAAGCGTCACATGCCGACGCCGCAGCTTGTCGGCGCAGATGGCCAACGCTGCAATCGCCCGATCGATGGCGGCGTCGCTGATCCGTCCGGTCGCCGCCAGCCCTTCGCCCAACCGGACGATCCGTGAGAAGGCATCTACGACGATGAACCCATCAGCGGAAGGCTTGGCAATCAGCAGGCGGCAATTATTGGTGCCAAGGTCGATCGCGGCATAGGACCGTCTGCCACGCGGCGAATGGGGCAATGGACCCCGCTGCGCCGACGGGGGAGGTATGGCCGCAGCCTTGCTCCCATTACCCTGGCCGGAACGGGCGCCCTTGCCCGAAACACCCCCGGCGGGACCGGAACTCTGCGGCGATGGGCGGCTTTGCTGCACCATGGCCGTAACTCTTTTCTTCTTCGCCGACACCGACAGGTGACGGAACTTGGCTTCAGACTATGCGGATGGAGCACAAAGCGCAAGACGGAGCCAGAAAAGCCAACAACATAGCGCGCGGCATATGCTGCCGGTCAAAGCGGGAGCAGAGCCGCCACGATCCAACGCTCTTCCGCGCGGAGCACGCCCCAGGCACGCGCCGCCGCGCGGCTGTCCATCACTTCAACGCCAATGCCTTTGGCCTCCAGTTCGCGGACGAAGGCGCGCGGCGGCTGACGCAAACCCGCGCCAGTACCGAGCAGCAAGAATTCCGGCCGTGGTTCGACATCCAGAAGATCGCCCAATACGGCCAGGGTCAACTCGTCAGGCGATGGCGCACCGGTCCATGCCAGCGCCCGAACCGGGCTGAGCAGCAGGCCACCCGGAAAGACGTCATCCCTCACACGAAAGCCACGGCCGGCAAAGCCCGTGACGATGGGCCCCTGGCCCGCATCGTCGCGGCGCAATTCCATGCCAGTGCGCTTGACGTTCAGGGCCGCGCCCCGTCATCACGCGGACCCGTGCGCTCAGCCCTGTCGGCGATATTGGTCTTGGCCGCCTTTCGTTCCGACACCTGCGGCGAGAGGCCCAGCGTGATCAGCAGCGACGAGGACACATAGACCGAGGAATATGTGCCAACGACGATGCCCAGCATCATGGCCGCGGTAAAACCACGCAGCACATGGCCGCCGAAGAACAGCAACGCGCCCAGCGCCAGCATGATCGTGACAGAGGTCATGACCGTGCGCGGCAGCGTCTCATTGACCGACAGGTCGATGAGCGACTTCATGTCCATCTTGCGGTATTTGCGCATATTCTCGCGGATACGGTCGTCGATCACCATCTTGTCGTTGATGGAATAACCGACGATCGTCAGCACCGCGGCGACGATATTCAGGTCGAATTCCAGCTGGGTAACCGCAAAAAAGCCCAGCGTCATCAGCAGATCATGCATAATGGCGACGAAGGTCGAAACGCCGAACTGCCATTCATAACGAAACCAGGAAAACACCGCGATGCCGATC
Source organism: Sphingobium herbicidovorans (assembly GCF_002080435.1). Lineage (NCBI taxonomy): Bacteria > Pseudomonadati > Pseudomonadota > Alphaproteobacteria > Sphingomonadales > Sphingobiaceae > Sphingobium > Sphingobium herbicidovorans. The sequence continues at coordinate 1,466,548 of NZ_CP020538.1, forward strand.
ACGGCAAGCAAGACGGCCAGGACACCGTTCTGGATCAGTTCGCCCGAAACCTTGCCCGACACGGTATCGTAGCGGGAGAATGTCACGCCCGGAAACTGGGCCGTCATGGCGTTACGAGTCTTTTCGACAACAGCATTTGCCGCGCCCGCCCCGCCCTGTTCGGGCAAGGGAAGGCGGATCTGCACGGTGTTGGGATCGCCAAATTGCTGGAGCGAGCTTTCGCCCACATCCAGCGCGGCAATGGTTCTGCGCACACGATCCGTTTCAACCGCCTGGGGAAAGCGCGCCTCGATCATCAGGCCGCCGACGAAATCGACGCCCAGGTTGAGGCCACGATAGGCGGTGGCGCCGACGGCAAGCACGGTCAGCAGCGCCGTCAGGGCGAAGGCCCAGTGGCGCAGCTTCACAAAGCCGATGTTGGTGTGATCGGGGACGAGCTTGAGAAGTTTCATGGGTCTTTCTCCCGGCCCTTAAATGACGATCTCGGTCGGACGCTTGGCACGAAGCCAGCGCGACGCGAGCAGGCGGGTGAAGGTCACGGCCGTGAATACGCTGGTTGCGATGCCGATCAGCAGCACGATGGCGAAACCCTTGACCGGGCCGGAACCCAAGGCGAGCATGATGCCACCAGCGATGGCGTGAGTGACATTCGCTTCGAAAATGGTCCGGCTGGCTTCCTTATAGCCGAACTCGATCGCCTGTACGACATTTCGCCCGCGCCGCCGCTCCTCACGAATCCGCTCATAAATGAGCACGTTGGCATCCACCGCCGTGCCGATGGTCAGCACGAAGCCGGCGATGCCCGGCAGCGTCAACGTCGCGCCCAGCATGCCCATGACGCCCAGGATGACGAGCACGTTTATCGCGACGGCAAGGTTCGCGTACATGCCGAACCGACCGTAGCTGACGAACATGAAGACAGCGACCGCGACCACGGCGATGATCGAAGCCATAAGGCCCGCCCGGATCGAATCCGCACCCAGCTGCGGGCCCACCGTACGCTCCTCAACCACCGTCAATGCGACAGGCAGCTTGCCCGAGCGCAGTGCGATCGCCAGCTGGTTCGCGCTTTCCACGGTAAAGTTGCCGCTGATCTGAGCGGAGCCACCGAGGATCGGTTCATTGATGTTCGGGGCCGACAACACTTTGCCGTCCAGGATGATGGCAAAGGGCCGGTTGACATTCTGCGACGTCACCTGGCCAAACTTGCGCCCCCCCGATCCGTTGAAGCGGATGTTGACGATCGGCTGGTTATTCTGGTCATAGCCCTGCGTAGCGTCGGTGAGATCTTCTCCCGACACCATAACCTGGCGCTTGACCGCAATCACTGGCACACCGGAAGGATTATCGAGATAGGGCAACACCTCGCTGCCCACGGGCGCGCGGCCCTGCGCCACTTCGGACGGGTTGGCGGCGGTATCGACCAGCTTGAATTCCAGCTTGGCCGTCTGGCCCAGCAGGTCTTTCAGCGCCTTGGGGTTTTGCAGGCCGGGAACCTGTACGACGATACGATTGCCGCCCTGCTGCTGGATCGTGGGCTCGCGCGTGCCCATTTCGTCGATGCGCTTGCGGATGACCTCGGTCGCGACTTCCATCGCGCTCTTGACCGCATTGTCGATCCCCGCGCTTGTCGGCGTGATGACGATGGTCGAACTGTTCACCACCTCGACATTGAAGTCACGCTGACCGGTGAGGCCCGCGCCTTGCGTCAGCGGCCGGATACGCTCGACCGCGGCATCAACCTGCGACGGGTCGCGAACCATGAAGCTGAGCTTGCCATCGCGGCTGGAAATGTCGCCGATGGCTATGCGCGGGCTGCCCCGGCGCAGTTCCGTGCGGACCTGCTCCTCCATATTGACGAGGCGCTGCCTGGCCACATCCTGCGTTGATGCTTCAAGCAGCAGATGACTGCCGCCCGACAGATCCAGACCCAGGTTGACGCGGGTCTGCATGAAGGATGGCAGCCGCTCGACGGCGGTGTCGGGCAGGAAGCTCGGGACCGCGCAGAGGATGCCGATAACCAGGGGCAGCAGGATCGCCGTAACGGCCCAGCGCGAAAAGTTCAGCATCGCTGGCTCAGTCGTTCGCGGGCTTGGCGGTCGTAGGATCGACGACGTCGGTGAGGGTCGATTTGACGGCCTTCACCTTCATGCCAGGCGCAAGTTCCACATCGACATAATGCTCATCGACCCGGGCGACCTTTCCAACCAGGCCACCGCCGGTCACTACCTGATCGCCCTTTTTCACTGCGTCGATCTTTGCCTTATGCTCCTTCATCCGCTTTTGCTGCGGGCGGATCAGCAGAAAGTAGAAGACGACGAAGATGAGGACGAGCGGCGCCATCTGTATCAGCATGGATGCGCCGGACGACTGCTCGCCCGCGGTCTGGGCAAAGGCTGGGGTAATGAGCATGGTGGGACTTTCGCCTTGTTCTCTTGTCCAGCCGCAGACAGGCAAGTGCCTGCGGATCAAAGGCGCGCGGCTAACACAGATATGGATAGTGAGGCAATATGATTAGGGATGGCGTTGGACGGCAAAAAGGGCGCACCGAAACGCTTGCATGTTCTCAAACATGCTTCTATGTGCCGCCGCTCCGGTCGGGACGTAGCGCAGCCTGGTAGCGCATCACACTGGGGGTGTGGGGGTCGGAGGTTCGAATCCTCTCGTCCCGACCAATATTTCAATGACTTAGCCAATATTTTTACCCCGCCGGGGGCCACCAAATTCGCTCTGGTGGTGCGCTGGTGGTGCAAACTTAATTTTGGCGATTGCCACGCAGTGCATCTCAACGCCTCGACATCGCACTCGCCCGGCACCCTTCCGATTGAAGATTCGCCTCACTCTGCTTATTCCAGCCGATAGATGCGAGAGCAGTTGCCTCTTCGCCCCGCCGAGTTCGTCAAAATTCGGGATGGCTATATTGCGTTTCTGAAACAACCAGCAGGAACGGCCTTGACCGCCATCATCCCGACAAGTGTGCTCGGCGCGATGGCATCGGCGGCGAAGCACGGACGCAAACGTCGCAACGGGCTCCACTTAGCGCAATTGGCCTCGGTAGTCGTCGTATTGCTAGCTGTGGTCCTGATCGCTGCTCAGGATCGGATCGCACACGGCGGCGGTTTGGTCCTCCTTTTTGCTGGAGGCTGCACCTTCATATGGGCGCGCAAACGCGCCAAGGTGCGCGATGAACCGGAAATCGACGAAATCCTCACCGAGCCGGATGAAACGCTGGCGCGTAATCTGCGGGCACTAGACGACTTTCGAAAACAGATCGCCAGCGGCGACATCCCATGCGTCGAGCGACTTCCCGATGGGAACCTTAAGCCCGTTACGAAGAGCACCCTTCGCGCATTTCTTGCCGATCATGGCACGCTTCTCATTGTCAGCCGGGATCAAAACCTTTGGCAATGCATCCCGCACCGTCCAATTCCCATGAGCGAATTGCTGGTCAAGCTGGGCGGTCGCGTTGCCCCTGCCCTCGTCACCTCCAGAACATTGCTCGACACCGCCGACCGCGACTTATTTGACCGCCGCATAAAGTGGCTTCTTGCCCATTCCGAAGCAGACCCACGTGCAAACTCCTTCCGCGAGGCGATCCAGATCATCATAGCTTTGCGACGCCCCGAACTCGACGGACTGACGTTCGAACGAAAGAAGGAAATCCTTGGCAAAGAGAGGATTAGCGATAGCAGGATGGAGAAAATTCATGCTGGCGTCTATCCAGCTTTCAACAATTATCTGCGCCAATTCCCGATGCATGAATTCCCGTGAATGCGGAACTGAATAGCGTCCAGCGCCTCCCAAAGCCACGTCCTGCGCTCCAACCAGTGGAAAGGACGCCTTCATGCCCCCTGATCGCAACCAACTTCTGACTGTCGTGGACGTGCTCAACGTCACCGGCTTCAAATCTCGGACCACCCTCTATCGCCGCGCCCGCAACGGCAGCTTTCCCAGTCCCTGCCACATTGGCTCTGGCAAAATTCGATGGCGATCCGGCGATGTCGAGGATTGGCTGAACAGCCTTCAGCCCCGCCGCTACTGAACTGAACCGCAGACGCTTCCCGGCTCCGGCCTGATGGCGGGGGCGGGCCCGTCGCGTCTGCATCCCCGACCCGAACACCCCAAACAATCGTGGTTTCACGAAAGGATGCCCCATGTCTTCCATCCGCAACACCGTCGATCGGCTGGCCGCCTGGCTGGCTGGCCGGTTCCATGTCACGCTGCGCTTCACGGTCCATCAGCGGCTTGCGCCCATCGTCGAGCCGCTGATCGAGCGGCTGCTGCTCTTCGATGACGATGGCGAGACCTACCGCTGTTCGATCAGCCACTGGACCCTCAACGAACGCCCTGTCCTGCACACCCACCGGGGCGTCGTATCGACGCTGCGGGTGGATGGTCCCCTGCAGGATGCAGGCAGAACCTGTCTCCCGCGGGGCGGACTTATCGAAGCCCCGCATGTCACCGCGCATCTCGATCCCATCGCGGCAAGGCAGCTCGACAACCTGTTGCAGGATGCCATCGACGAAGTGATCCAAAATTGGATCATCGAACACGGCCTTTACGACCAACCCCGTCAGCGCCGGGAGATCGACCGCCGCAGGGCCGACCGCGAAGCCAAGCGGATCATCGCCGCCTGGGTGTCCGATGCCACCGCTGACGCTTCGGGAGAAGCCTGCCGGGAAGGATCGAACCATGCCTGATCCGGTCGCCCAAAGGGCAAGGTTGCTGGGCTGCGATGCTACGCATCGAGCCGACAATTCAGATACACACCTCACGCACGGGTGCATCCAGCATTTCTGCGGGTTTGACGCAATGCGGATAGCATCCCGTCAAACGGGAGGACACGGGAACGGCGCAATTGCGCCGTTCCTCGCGATGGCGAATAGCATCTCGGCTGGAGCGGTGCGATGAGCGCCCGCGCCCAGACCGTGCGGCTCTCTCCGGCCCAGCACCGCACCCTTGCCGGCTTTGCCAGACAACGCGGCCTCAGCGAATATGCCATGCTCGCCCGCGTCGTGGACACGGGGCTGGCCGCCCTCGCTCAGGGGGCAAGCAGCGCGATCGACGCCCGCGAGATCGTCACCGAACTGGCATCGGTCGGTACGCGCATCGTGGATGTGGAGCGGATGCTGGACCGCGCGTTGTTCACCGCCTGCGCTGCCTATTGCTACGCCCGCAGCGCGGCCAGTGGTGCGCGCAAGAGCGACGCGATCCTCACCGAGGAGATCACCGCCGCCTATAATCGCCAGAGGGGCCTCGCACGGGAGACCCGGCCGTGACCCGCCCCGACGATCGCCGCAACCATGCCGATGCCCTGCGCAAGCATCATCTCAGCACGCAGGGCGCGCGGCTCAAGCGGCAAGCCCTGGTCATGCTCGCCTCCGTTGCTCTGGGCGGACTGACACTGCCCAACATGATGCTAGGCCGCGACGCGATGCTCGCCACCGGCACCTACTACTGGGCGAGGACCAAGCTCTGGGCCGTGTCCGGCTGGGAAGCTGATACGGGGATCGACGTTCACTATCCCGACCATGTCGAGGAAGGGCGATCGGCGCGCCAGATCATCGCCCATCCCTATTTCCGGCGGCGCGTCGATCTTGTCTGGTCCTCTTTCAAATGGGGCAGTGTGCTGGGCTTCGGCGCCTGGCTTGTAGGCCTGATCGCCTTGCGGGGCGCGCTGGCGCGGCGGCGCGAGCGCCTGCTGGCCGATCGCTGGATCGGCGGAACGCGGGTAGTGAACGAGAAGCAGTTGGCGAGGCTGACCGGGAAGGAGGCTGACGCCCCGACCCTGTCAATCGGCAAAGTGCGGATACCGGCCCGGCTGGAAACCCGCCACATGGCGATGATCGGTACCACCGGCAGCGGCAAAACCACCGCGTTGCGCCAGTTGCTGGATGGCATCGAAGCACGGGGCGAAGCCGCTCTGGTCTACGACACAAGCGGCGAGTTCATCGCCCACTATTACGATCCGGCGCGCGGCGACGTGATCCTCAATCCGTTCGATGCCCGTTGCGCCTTCTGGTCGCCCTTTGCCGAGATCGCACATCCGGCGGACGCCGATCGCATCGCGCACCAACTGATCACCGAGACCGGCCAGCATGACAGCGACGTATGGCTCGATACCAGCCGCATCCTTGTCGCCAACATGATCCGAGCCCTGTGGCAGGAGAACAGGCGCACCCTCCCCGACCTGCTCCATGCCCTGAAGAACCGGCCCAAGGACGACCTCAAGGAATGGCTCGCCACCAGTTCGTCGGCGCGGACCTTTGCCGACGATGCCGACCGGGCCACGGGCAGCGTGCTGTTCATGCTCGCCAAGGCAGCGGACCTGATCCAGTTCCTGCGCGCTGAGGACGGCAAGGCCAAACCCTTCGCCTTCCGCAGCTTCATCGAAGCGCTGGACCGGCATCCGGGTGCGCGGCCTTGGATATTCGTGCCGAGGAAGGAGGATTATTTCGAGGCGTCGAAGCCGTTACTCGCCTGCTGGCTGGAATGCGCGGCCAGCGCCGTGCTGGGCCTCCGCCCTTCGGAGGAGCGGCGCATCTGGTTCGTGCTGGACGAACTGGCCGACCTGCCCCGTGTCGACAATCTGGCGCGGCTGCTGCCCGAGGGGCGCAAGTTCGGCGCGGCGGTCGTGCTGACCTTCCAGGCACTGGGGCAGATGCAGCATCGCTATGGACCGCAGATCGCCGAATCCATGCTGGGCTGCTGCAACACCAAACTGTTTCTGCAAACCATCGACAGCGATACCCGCCAATGGGCGAGCCAGACCATCGGCGACTGCGAAATGGAGATCCGCACCAAGACCGACATGCTCGGCGACGGCGACGAAGGCCACCGCATCAACTTGGGCCGGATGCGCGAGGTACGGCCCGCCGTCATGGAGAGCCAGCTCCGCCTTGCGCGGCACGAGGGCTATCTCCTGCTGCCCGACGGCTTGCCGGTGGCGAGGATCAGGCTGACCGCCGATCATATCGCGCGGCGGGGCGATCCCCACCAGCTGGGGTTCATTGCCGCCGATCCGGCGACCATGCTGTGGGGACAGGCCCTGCGAGCCGTGCCGCCGTCACCGGAGCCGTCATCGTCACCGTCCCCGAAGCCCGACAGTCAGGGGCCGGTGTGATGGTCGCGTCGGTATCAGCCCTCACCAGTTCGGCGCAGGCCAGCAGCTACTACGAGGCCGAAGACTATTATGCCGAGGGCGGACTATCACCCTCTCAATGGCAAGGGGCTGGCGCGGAGGCGCTGGGCCTGTCCGGCGAGGTGGATCGCGATGAGTTCCGCGCCTTGCTGGACGGCAGGATCGGCGACCAGCAGCTTGGCGCCTTCCGCGACGCGCAGTTGGAGCATCGTCCCGGTTGGGACGTGACCTTGAGCGCGCCCAAGTCGGTGTCGATCATGGCCGAGGTGGCAGGCGACCGACGCCTGATCGAGGCGCATGGTGAGGCCGTGAAAACCGCGATGGCCCATGTCGAACGCCATATGGCCGCCACCCGCATCCGTGATGGTGGCATCGTCGCCCGCGAGGCGACCGGCAATCTGGTGATCGCGAGCTTCCAGCATGGCACCAGCCGCGCCCAAGACCCGCAGCTTCATACCCACAATGTCATCCTGAACGCGACGCAGGGCGAGGATGGCGCGTGGCGCAGCCTCGAACCGCGCGCGATCTATCAGCTTCAGAAGCAGATCGGGGCGATCTACCGGCAGGAACTGGCCTTGAAGGTCCGGGAACTCGGCTACGAGATCGAAGCGGGCAAGGAGTCCATGTTCGAGATCAGGGGCGTCTCCAAGCAAGTCATCGAGGCGTTCAGCACCCGCAGCACCGAGATCGAGGCGGCATTGGCGGAGCGTGGTACGTCCCGCGACATGGCCAGTGCCGTCGAGAAGCAGGTTGCCACGCTTGACACCCGTGAAGCCAAGGTCGCCGTCGACCCTGCCGCCCTTGTGGCGGAGTGGCGGGAGACGGCCGCAAAAGCGGGGTTCGGTGCCGAAGCGAGATTGACGATGGTCCGGGAGGCCGAAGCGAAAGCCGCAAATCCCTACCATCGCGCCGCCATCGAATTGCAGGGGGAGAATGCCGCTGCCCGTGCTGTCGCCCATGCCGCCGACAAGCTGGGCGAGCGGCAATCGGTGTTCTCCGCTGCCGCCTTGCAGGAGGAGGCTGGACGGATCGGACTGGGTCGGATCGGTTACGCCCAGATCGGGGAGGCGATCGAGGTGGCGACGAAACAGGGGGACTTGATTGACCGCACCCATATCGACCGGCGCGGTGCGGAGTTCGCCGGGTTCACCACCCGACAGAATGTCGAGACTGAAGCGAGGATGCTACGAATCGAGGCCGAGGGGCGCAGTGCGCTAGCCCCTATTGCATCGCCGCTTGCTGCGGCTAGGGCTGTTGCCAGCGCTGCGGCGCAGGCCGAGCGCACTGGCCATGGCTGGAATCCCGATCAGCGCGCCGCCACCGAGCAGCTTCTGACCAGCCGCAACCGGATCACCGCCGTTCAGGGCTATGCCGGCACCGCCAAGACCACGACGGTGCTGGCGACCTTCGCCCGCGAAGCCAAAGCGCGGGGGATAGCCGTGACGGCCCTGGCTCCGACCGCGTCGGCGGCGATGGTGCTGGGCGAGGCGCTGGGCACGCGCGGCGATACCGTCGCTCGGCACCTGCTGTCGCCAGAGCGTGGCGATCCCACCCGGCCCGCCGCGTGGATCGTGGACGAGGCATCCCTGTTGTCGGCGCGCGATACCGCGCGGCTGTTCGATCTGGCCGCGAAGCAGGATGCCCGCATCGTGCTGGTCGGGGACGTGAAGCAGTTGGGCGCGGTCGAGGCGGGTGCCGCCTTTGCCCAGTTGCAGGGCGCTGGCATGGAAACCGCTAGGTTGGTCGAGATCGTGCGGCAGACCAACCTCGCCACCAGGGAGGCCGTGCTGGCGTCGATCGAGGGGGATGCCAGGAAGGCACTTGCCGCGCTGGACCGGGGTGGTGGGCAGATCATCGAGACCCAGGAACGCTCGACACGCTTTGCGGCCATCGCCGAGCGGTATGCGGCGCTCGACAAGGCCGGGCGTGCCCGCACCATCGTTATCGAGCCATCGCGCGAAGGGCGCGATGCGCTGACCGCCGACATTCGCACCGCCCTCACCCAGTCGGGGGTGCTGATCGGCCGCGCCGTCGCGGTGGAAGCCCTAGTCAACAAGGGGCTAACCCGTGGCGAGGCGCGCGATCCGCTGAGTTATGACAAGGGCGATGTGGTCCGCTTCACCCGCGACTATGCCGACAAAGGCGTGATGCGGGGTGCAGCCTATCGCGTCGAAAGCATCGACCCGGCCAGGGCTGCCATAGCGCTCAAGGCGGAGGACGGGCGCGAGGTGGACTGGCGCTTGCGGCAATGGGGTGCGGGTCATGCCCAGGCCTTCTCAGCCCAGCCGATCGATCTAAAAGCCGGCGATGCCATCCGCTTCACCCGCAATGACCGGGAGGCAGGCCGGATCAATGGCGCGCGCGCCGAGGTGATCGCCGTGGATCAGCAGGCTCGCACCGCCACCATCCATATCGGGCAAGGAACGACCGAGACGCTTCATCTCGATTCTGCCCGCGACCGGCATATCACCCATGGCTATGTCGATACCGCCTTTGCCGCGCAGGGGCGCACCGCCGATCATGTCATCATCCATGCTGACAGCAAGGCGGTCAATCTGGTCGATCAAAAATCCTTCTATGTGGGGATATCCCGAGCAAAGGAATCCGCGACTATCTTCACCAATGATCGTGATAAGCTGGTTGCGGCGATCAGTGAACGGGCCGGCCAGGTGCAGACTGCTATCGCTCAGGCGACGGCATCCGGGTTGGCGGCTGGCACCGCGAAGGGAGCTGGTCTTGGGTGAGGCTTGGCTTACGCCCACAAGCCTAAAGGGGCGGCGTAAATCAGTTGCCTTGTCCCGTTTTTCTAACCCACCGTTTGTTTGTTTGCTTCATCGAAGGAATGACCGGGGCTGCGGACTGTCCGGAACGGCAGCTTCCGAAACCGAAAGGCGATAAGCTGCCGCCCAATCATCAGCTGCCTGCGATCGAATCCATGGCCAGTGTTGGGAATTCTCTGCCTGACCGACCTTGGCAATTTGGTCAAAGTCGCACAGAGAATAGGAATGGCAGCGAAGAGGGGAAAGAGCGCTAATAAAGCGAAGGGTGCGAAAGCAAAGGATGTCGAGCGGAAGGCAGCGAACCGCGACGATCTAATTAAAGATGCGGGCGGCTACGACTGGGGCTGGCCCGCTCTCGAGATGGTCATGGCCAATATGGAACTGTCGCAGCGTCTGGCCGTCGGCGGTTTTTCGGGCTGCGGCTATGGCATCATCCCTGACGATCTGCCCTTCATAACCCTCGTTGGCTCCAACATTCGCGGAATGAAGTCCGCGCTCGCGCTGCTAAAGGAATGGACCACGCTGTCCGGACCGAACGCGATCCGCCTCGAGATCGCTTACGATGGGCCGGGCTATGTGCTCGCCATCTCGCAGCAGGTCGATCTCCTGCGCTGGCGTGTTTCCGGCATAGACACGGTCCGCCAGCCGCTGATGATGGTGACGAGCCATATCAAGCGCATGGATTCGCGACATTGGATGCTCGACCAGCTCGCCGATTATGCCGCGCAGCCGGTAGCGCCTCTGCGACTGATCATCGCGGAGATGCCGGAGAGTGTCTCGCGCGGCGGCGGCAGCCGCGGCTTCGGCTTCACGCCCGATTGGGATAACGCCATCCTTCTGCCCGGCATTGAAATCTATCGGCGGCCCGATGATCGGCCGCCGCATACGATGGCGCGAACCGAAGCCGAATTCGAGGCAAGAACGAAGAATGGCCCGGATCCCGGCTGGCCGCCGGCCCCGGAACAAGACCCCAAGAGCGTCGCGAGCGCCCGCGAACGGCGGCTCGCCGCGTCGATGCCCAAGACGCTCCACGTGCTCCGCAACACTCTCCGAGGTGCCGCGTTTCTGGAGCAGGCGTTGGTGCTGGGGTGTGCCCGGTGGCAGGTCGAGCAGGCGATCTGCAATATTCGGTCGGCCGATTTTCTTGCCTATCAGCCAAGCGGTGCACGCAAGCGCCTCGCCATGATCGACGCCGTCCGTCATCGGGTGCTGGAGCCGGCCTCAATGGACGTCGATCTCACCGTCATCTCGAACGATCAGATTAGCGCCCAGATCGGGCTCGACACCGCCTTCCTGTTGCGGCGTCTCGAACCCGACCGTGAGATCGGGGACGCCGTCGCTGAGCGGATCGAGCGCATTCGGGAGCTCGGTTATGGCTGACCCGCCCCTGGAGCGGGGGACGGCGGACCGCCTGCGGGTCTTCATCAGCTCGACAATTGGCGAGTGCGCGACCGAGCGGGAAGCCGCGCGCGCCGCTATCCGGGGTCTCAACTTCGAGCCTGTGCAATTCGAACGTGAAGGCGCGCGAGCGGAGGCGCCCCGCGACTTCTATCTGCGCAAGCTCCAGGACTCGCACATCGTCATCGGCATCTATCGCAAATCCTATGGATGGATCGACGAAGCCAAGGGGATGTCCATTTCCGGGCTCGAAGACGAGTTTCGCGAGACGCAGCGGCTCGGCAAGGATTTCCTAGCCTATGTGCTGAAATCCACGCCCGACCGCGATGCCCGGCTCGAAGCGATGGTGAGCGAGATGATGGGCGGTGCACACGTCCTCTATTTCTTCGATGACGGCGAGGATCTCAAGGCGCGGTTCCGAGATGACCTGACGGCGCTAGTCACCGACCGGGTTACGCTAGCGCAAACCCCGTCGCCAGCCATCGGCACGGCGAGCGCAACGCTTGCCGCCATCTTCCGCGGCGAAGCGCTGCGCGTCCGGCGCAACGGACTGCTCGATCAACTTTCGCGGTCCGCCGCACTGGCTCGGATCGTCTGGGTGACAGGAGCATCGGGCGCGGGCAAGACGGCGCTCGTGGCCGAATGGTCGCATGAGCGCGAAGCGGCTTATGTCAACGCGCGCGGCATGGACGCCCGCACGGCGCTGCTCGCCGCGGCTGAGCGGCTGGGGATCGCGCGCGGACCGGAGCTTGCGACACCCTTGTTCGAGGACGCCCGCTCGATGCTGGTCGCGCGCTGGCGACACGGCAATGGCTGGCCCTTGGTGCTGGACGATCCGGAAGATGCCGATGCGGTCTGGTCGGTGCTCGGCGCCTGTCTCGGGCAGAGCGGCACTGGCTCGGTGGTGATCGTCACGCGCGAAAAGCCGGAAGGCGCAGCAGGAGACGAGCTACCCGTAGAGGGCTTCACCAGCGATGAGCTGGTGGCGCTGCGCACGCTCGCCGGCGCGTCCGTCCCGGCCGGCCAGGGAGATCTGCCGCTCCTCCTTCGCACGAAGGCGGGGGCCGTGACAGGCAGCCAGCGCTACGACGCGCTAGATGCCGTCTCGCGCGAGATCCTCGGTTATCTGTCGCTTGCGCCGGCGATGCTGACCCTGTCCGACATGCAAGCTCTGCTCGGCAGTGCGGCCGCGACGGCAACCGAAATCACCGAACATGTCGCCGCTATGGACGATCTCCTGATGGAGGCCGCGGCCGGGTACGGCTTCATCCACGAGAGCCTGCGCGACGAGATTGGGCAGATTGTCCTTGAGCGTCCCCAATTGCATGGGCTGCTCGTCGATCGCTTGTCGAAGCGGCTCGCGCGCACCGGAAGATCCTGGGCGGCCTTCAGCCTGCGGCGAAGCGAGATGTCCGAGCGGGTCACGCGGCTCGCCAATCGGGCCGCCTCGGAGGCGGTGTTCAGTGGATCCACGCGACACCTGACCGATGCGCTCGACTATCTCGTTGACTATTATCGGTCGCGTTCGGAGAAGGGCCGCCTTGTTTCGGTTCTGATTGCGCTCGGCGAAGCGCGCGCGAACCAGGGCGCGACCAAAGCGGCCGAGCTGCTGTTGCAGGAGGCGCGCGACACCGCGGCGCAGATCGACGATCGCGAAGCCGGCGAGATGATCGATCTGCTCCAGGCCTCGATTGATCTGAGGCGTTCGGCATCGGCGACCGCCCTTGAGCGCGTGCGCGCGCTTCGCGACATTGCGCGAGCACAGGGTCGCAAGGATCGCGAGGGGCGGCTGCTGATTGACGAAGGCGTCGCCTATCTGAGCGTGAACGACACCGACGCAGCCGCGCCGATCTTTCGGCGCGCCCGCGAGGTTTTCGCGGAGCTCGAGGATGGATATGGCCTCGAGATCGCGACGCGCAATCTGATCGCGTCGCTCACACTCTCGAAAGAGGGGAGAAGCGAAGCCGAAGCACTCCGCGCCGAGCTGGAGGTCGACGAGCGCGATTCCCCACGTCATCGCGCGTGGCTGTGCAATTTGGAAACTCCGCGCCTCCGCATCGAGAAAAGGTTCGAGGAAGCCGAAGCGATGGCCCGCGAGGCGATCGCCATCGGCGAGGAACTGGGCGACGGATATCTGGTGGCGATCAACCAGATTATGCTCGGCAACGTGCTGCGCGATGCGGATGATCTCGCTGGCGCGAGAGAGGCCTATGCCGAGGGCGGCAAGCTCGGCCAGTCAGTGGGCAGGCCAGACATTGAGGGACGTAGCTCGCGTTTGCTCGCCTCAGTCGACAACCAGGCCGCCGCAGCGGCGGACGGCGTGGAAAGGCGCTCACTCGCAGCACGTGCCGAGCAATATGCGACCCACGCCGCTGGGCTCTTGGCGGACAGTTATGCCTGGGTCGAGCAGGCCTTCGCGCTTGAGGAGCGGGGAGACGCCCACCGGATTCAGGGGCGTGACCGTGACGCAATGTCCGACTATGCGCTCGCCATCGGCGGGTATCTGCGCGGGGATGATCGCACCGAAGCCGAGCGCCTGTTGCGCTACTTCGTACCGTTCATCGCCGAGGAGGAAAATCCCGAAACGCTGATCGCGCTCGCCTTCGATGGCCGGAGCGATCTCAAGGGGTCGAGTGCTTGGGTCGAAGCAATGACGGTAGCGCTATCGCGCTGCCCCAGCGCGGCCGCACCCAGCGTCCTCGGCTCTCTGGTCCGGTCCTTTCTCCCCGGCCGGAATGGTGCATTTTGGTTCGATTGTCTGGTCCGGTGCCTCCTTGCTGTCGACGAGCGGCGCGGTCTGAGAAAGCAGGGATCGCTGGGCTCTATGCTCTTGCTGGCGATCCTCGGCTTTGGTCGGCATCGCGCCTTCACTACCGCGGAATTGCTTACGCTTACGGGGATCTGCGCGAGCGGGCTGGACCATATGGTCGTGCGTCATCGCCCCGACGACGATTTGAACCTTGTCCTTCGGCTGGGCAGCACGCAGCGCCTGCTTTTCACCGTGCGCACCGATGCCAAGAAGCCCGAATCCATGTTCGTAGCACTGGTGATCGGAGCCTTCCTCGATGCTTTTGCGTACGAGCTTTCGGACATTCTCTCGCCGGACCTTCTTGAAGAGGGGGCCGCGATCGACGTCCATGTCTTTGCCCAAGCAGTCGAGAGTCAGACGGTCGCGGACTTTTTTAGCGAAGGCCTCAAGGACAAGCCCGTTTCGACAGCCCGGATCATCGCGAAGGAGGGCGAAGAGCCACCCATCGTGGTCTTCGTGCGGACGGATGCGATCGAGGTATTGGCGGCGAGCGAAGAAAGTGGAGGGGAACTCGAGATCATGCTCGCACGCTTCCTCGACGAAGTCATCTACCTGACCACGGGGCGCAGTGTCGATGACGAGATTTTCTCCGCAAAGATTCGAGATCTGCTCATTTCAATCCTGCGGTAGCGCGTCTCAGTCCGCTAAGCGTACGAAATAGACATCGAAACTTTAGAGTGACGCCTGCTCGATTGCGGGAGCGACTCTCTCCTTCCAGTGCCTGACCAGTGGCAGGCAGGCGAGGCGGTAAATCATCCAAGAGGCATATACGCCTGTCGGGTGGTAACACTCGCCTGCGGACATCTTGCCGTGCGCCATCTCGTGTCGGAGCTGCGGACCAGGGCTGTGATGGAACAGCAGGTCGATCTCGTTGACGATGTCGCGCCCAAAAATCTCTTCCAGCTCCGGACGCAGGGACTCTAGCATGCCGGACAGTGATCGATCCTCCTGGAGGAGGTCGGGCTTGATCTTGGAGGTCTCTCGATTCCCGTTGAGCATCACGTGGCGGAGAGAGTTCTCCAGCTGTGGGATCAGCAGGTAGGCGGCCGACGCTGCGTCGCCCTGCAGGAGCCGGGCAAACCCCAGGGCAAACACGTGCTCATGCCCTGGAGGCACGAAGGGACTCATTTGCGCGATGGCCGCGAAGTGCCTGACCTCAAGCGGGAACCGGACCATGGCGGTGCGACGGGCGGGTTCGATGTAGCCGCCGACTATTTGGTGCCGCCAGATGTCGAGCGACCGGAGGTACTGCTCCTTGAGCCAGGCCTCGTCGGGCTCGCCGTCAAACGACGTGGCCGGCGTCTCGGCCACCGTCTTCCCTTCGTGATCTGCATAGCTGGCGCCGAAAAGCGATGAGAGGAAGCTGTCCTTTCGTCCGTCCAAGGCCTGCTGTCGTAGGTCGTCCACCGTCGGTGTCGGCACTAGCAGCGCGAACTGAAGCAGCACGTCGGGTAGGGTCAGCCCCTCGAAGATCTCTATGGTCCCCTGCCGCTCCTGCGTCAGGTCTAACGGCAGGCTGAACTGCCCGAAATCGTCGAGGGATGCCTCTTGGAGCTCACGCAGCTCCTTCCGAAGCTCAGCGATGCGGTCCTTGAACCCGCGAGCGGCCCGGAGCTCACCGATGGCCTTGCGCGTCCAGAATGCCTGCGCCGACGCTGAGCCCACTTGCTCGCGCATCCGAAGCGTCTCGTCGACGGACCGCTCCTGGCAGCGGCGCTTGGCGTCCTCGTCGCGGATCTTGGCATATCCCTGGGCGGCCAAGTTCCACACCGCCTGCACCGCCATCGGATAGTCGCCTCCATCGCGCGCCGCGGCGAGCTTTTCCGCGTCAGGCGCCACCCTAGGCCAGTCGGCCAGACCGTAACCCACTCCGAGGTTTGCGACTCTCTCGAAGGCGACGTACTGGCCGGTCTCGCGGGCCCGCTCGTACAGCACCTCGAATGCCGCTCGCACAGACTCTGGGATTTCGCCGCGCTTGCGGGCCATCGCGGCGATCTGGAGCGCTCTGTCGAGCCACGCGACCAAATCGAGGATGCTATCGAGATCCGCGAACGGCGCGCGTAGGTCCCATCCAGACGGCGCTCGATGGTCTCGCTGTATGCTGCGATAGCTGCCGCCGCGGCGCCGCCCTGCTTGCGGTCGTTGTACCATACGACATCCGCGATCCTCGCCCTCAAAGCTGGATGCGCGATCCCGTCGATGACGCCCGCGAGCACAGCGTTCTGCTCGCCGCGGAAGTCGCTCGCCGTATAGGACCGCCCTTCCGGGCCAACGAACCTCGGTCCCCAAGGCTCGGCTGGGTCTTCGACTTGCAGGTGGAGGGTGCAGAGGAACATTAGCAGCCGGTAGCCGCGCGCCCTGGCTGCATGGCCCGCCTCGTCGGCCGCCTTCGCGGCGCGATCTAGGGCTCCTTCGAGCGCAAGGTCGTCGGCGCGATCTAATCCCTCTAACGCCTTCTCCAGATCGATGGAGGCAAGATCTTCAGCCGATGCGAGCAGAACCGCAGCCGAGGACTCGTCCTCGGTCGCCTCGTGTTCGTCGTTCGCCTCGTCGCCCATGACTACGCGCCTTAACAGAACGAATAGAGAACTTCTAGGCTTGCAAAAGTCCGTATATTCATGCGTCCTGACGGAACCGGACCGTCTTCTGTGGATGGCTCGCGCGTTGCAAGTGTAAAGTGGTGATCTGGCCGTTGGTCGGGTGCAGTCGTCTGTCCGGCCTGTTGGTGCAGTCGGTGCAGACTGCTGGCCCTGATGGGGTCCGCGAACAAGGTCCGATCGGCTTAGCAGGCTATTACGCCTAAGACAGTCCTTGGGTTGTCCTTGTTCCCGGTCCGACCGGTTTTGCCATCACATCCTTCGCTCTCACAACCTCGTGAAGCTGATCTCCTCAGCTAGCTCTTGATCTATGCTCCCGCCAGCATAGGCGCATGCCCGCGTTCGAAGACGCCGCCGCGTGCCATGAGCGCCCATGCCATCCGCGCCATCTTGTTAGCGATGGCGACCGAGGCGACGCGCGCGGGCTTTCTGGCGAGCAATGTGACAAAGCGCGGATCGACCGTGGCGGGTTTCTCCTTGGCGTATCGGACCAGTGCGGTGGCGCCGATGACCAGAAGTTGTCGCAGATATCTGTCGCCCATCTTGGTGATGCGCCCCAAGCGCTCCTTGCCGCCACTCGAACTCTGACGCGGGGTCAGCCCCAGCCAGGCAGCGAACTGGCGCCCCGACGAGAACTGACTTGGATCGGTCACCGACGCTGCTAGCGCGGTCGCACCGACCGGCCCGATACCGGGGATCGTCGCCAAGCGCCGGGCCCGCTCGTCGTTCCTCTGCAGAGCGGCGAGACGCAGGTCGAGCTTGCGCAACTGGGTGTGAAGCTGGAGCAGTTGTCCTGCTAGCACTGCGACGACGTTCGTCGCCTCGGTCGGCAGATCGAGTTTGGGCTCGCCATCAACGATCTCCCGCGCTATCTGCAAGGCCCTCACGATCCCCACCGGGATGGCGATACCCAGCTCGGCGAGCACGCTGCGCAGCATGTTGACCAACTGCGTGCGCTGCTTGATCAACAGGCTGCGCACGCGGTGTAGCGACAACGCCGCTTGTTGCTCGCGCGACTTGATGGGCACGAACCGCATCGTCTGACGCGTGACCGCTTCGCAGATCGCCTCGGCATCGGCAGCATCGTTCTTGCCGCGCTTTACATAAGGCCTCACATAGGCTGCCGGCATCAGCCGCACCTCATGGCCCAGCCTCGTCAGTTCGCGCGCCCAATGATGCGATGTCCCGCAGGCCTCGGCGCCTATCAGGCAAGGTGGTAGCTTTTCGAAGAACGGCAACATCTGCGATCGCCGCAACGCCTTGCGAAGGACGACTTCACCGGTCGCGCTGATACCGTGAACCTGAAAGACGTTCTTGGCCAAATCCAGGCCGATCGTGCTAATCTCCATGGCGGGTGGCTCCTGACTCGGGTTGCATGACAGCAACCCATCTTGGCACTTAGATGCCGTGAGCGGGAGCCATCCACCTCATCCGCTCTCGCGCCAGTTGCCGTCGTCGGGGAGCTGCTGAACGAATGGCAGCTACCAATGAATGAATCCGAGGCCCGCAATGGCGGCTACGTTGGCGGTCACGGTCAGGGATCAGGCCAATTACGCCTCATTTCCAGAAGGTTGATGATCTTTTGATAGCTATGATCGGGACGTATCTCACCGGTAAAGCCCGCCTCGCGAATCTCTTCCTCCCGCTCCCTTTTTTCGAAAGAAATCAGCCGAGGATCGAAACTGATGCTTCGGAAGACTATGTTCGGATCGACCCGGACATTACGGACCGGAGGCACGGATTGATCCTTCGGCCAATCTCGGGCGATTAGCATTAGTCGCACTTCCTGCTCATGCTCGAAGTAGGTCCGCTTCCACAGAAGTGACTCGGCCCGCCCCTGCACTGTGCGAAAGAAGGTGGGGCCGTACCCATCCGTGTTGCAGGCGTTGACGATGCGCTGACCAATTTCGCGATCGTCCAAATACTCGACGCGCCCGATTACAAAGTGGCTATCTGCACCATCGGCATGCCAGATCTCCGCTGCCGAGAATAGATTCCGAACGGTGGTCGTTACGATGACGCCTTCCCCATCACGGGCGTTATTACGCTGGCTTTTCGGGTCGATACTCACCCGCGAGTAGGCTCGCAGCAAGGTGTCGGAACCGGGATTGAGCGACCAGCATTGCGCCCATACTGGTGCCAGATAGGCGGCAAGAGACTGCTGCCCTTTCGGCGGAGAGAGTCTGCTACCCTCCAGCATACAAAGGGCGGTGGGATCTTCGCGAGGATCTTCCCAAGTATGGGGCGCGACCAGACCTATTTCCTGTGACCGAAGTATGTTCAGGAAGCGGCGCAACGGGAATATGCGCCGGATAATAACATCCAAATCGGGGAGCCGCGCAACTTGGCGGCACGGATCCGCACTGATCTGCGTAAACTCCACTCTCTGCCTCCCTCGCCAAACACAGCTGTCTTAGTACGATGGATCACTGTCGTTAGGGCCGGATGAATAGACGACAGCTTTGAACAAACCATCTGAGCCCATGCGCAATGCACGAGCCGTTCCTGAACTAAGGGCAGGTTTCCACGAGCCGTTCCGAATGCGCAAATGGCCGCTTTGTCGGCGGTCGCAGTCAATTGAGTCGCCCGGACGGATTCATGCTAGCAGCGGTTCGAACTTGGCGAACTGCTGGGTACTCGGGCAATCGGCGCAGTCGCGAGGTGGCCGCGCGCGCTGGTGCAACTGCAACTGGCGCGGCAGAGCCTGAATATCCGCGATACTATTAAGGTCATCAACTGAAACGCCGAAATGCTCAGGCGCAAAGCTACATGGCGCAATGCGGCCGACTTCGTCGATAAACAGGAAGGTTTCCGCCACCCGGCAGTCGGCGACGGGCATCGGCCGGCCCGCGACGGTGTCGGCGAGTCGCTCCAGATAGGCGGCCCCGCCAACCAAAGTTGTTCCCATCCGGCCCAGTTCGGCGCGCAGCTGCGGCATTTCAGCGGCCAGTTGCGCGACATCGTCGGGGCGCAGGCGATGGTCGGGATAGAATTCGGGTCGATCGCGCCCGCCCAGTTGATTGAAGCTGATTTCGTCGATGCCCCAGCCGGCGAGGGTGCGGCACAACATGGCGAAACCGTCGATGTTGTCGCGCATCAGCACGATGTTGGCGCGCACCTTGAGCCCCGCGCCCGCAGCGTCCCGCTCGCCTGTCAGCGCTGGCACGCTCTGCGCGAGCTTGTCGAACGCGCCGCGCCAGCCGCGCATGGCATCATGGAAGCTGGACATGCCATCGATGCTGATCGTGACCTCGCGATAGCGCTGCACAAGCTCCGCGCGCACGCGCGGCGCGCCCAGGCGGGTGCCGTTGGTGGTCAGGCTGAGTCCAATGCCCCATCGTGCCGCGCGTTCGTCCAGCTCGGCACGCGGCGCCCACAATAATGGCTCGCCGCCGAGCCAGCTCAACAGCACCGGATGTCCGGTTTCGCCCCGCCACGCGCCGAGCAGGTCGATGAGCCGCGCGACCTGCGCCGGGTCCACCTCTTCGCGCGGCAAGGCGAGACGTTTGTCGTAGGCGCAGAACGGGCATGCCAGATTGCAGTGGTTCGAGACGCGCCACAGGACAATCATGCCGCCGCCTCCAGCCGGACCGGTGCGTCCGCAAACTCATCGGCGATGACTTGCTCGATCGGTCGCGTAATGCCGCGGGTAAGCCCCATCGGCGCTTCGACCGTGAATCCACGCGCGACGAGGCCCTCAATTGCCCAGCGGACGCAATAGTCGGCAGCGACGCCGATCACCGTCACTTCCTTGACGCCCCGCGCCGTCAGCTCCGCAAAGAAGGCGTCCCGCGCAACCTGCTCACCTGTCGCGACCGCCGTAACCGTGAGATCGGGCTCGGCCCACATGTCAAACACACCCTTTTCGAGGAGGTAGACCGGGACGGCAGGATCGATCGCGTCTGGATCGAGCACATTCTCCCATCCCGGCGTGCCTTTCTCGCAATGTGGCGGAAACTGCTCGGCCTCCGCCGAAGCCGCATAGATCTCAGGCACGTGCGTGTCGGCCGTGAAGAGTACGCCAGCCACATCTTCGGTACGTAGACCCGCAAGCCATGCTTTCATTGGTGGTACGATCGCCTCCGCTCCAGCCACCGGCAGCGCCCCGTCGGCGGCCACGAAATCCCGCTGCATGTCCACCACGATCACGAAACCCGTCATAGGGTACCTCCTTGGCGTTTGACATATACGCAATTCACGCATAAGTAAAGCGCATAACGCATATAAGGTCGACTCGATGGACGAAGCTGCCTTTCTCGAAAACTATGATCCCGCCGCATATGAACGCCCGTCCGTCGCCGTGGATCTGATCCTGATGAGCGTGGTCGATGGCGCGCCTGCCGTGTTGCTGACGCGACGCGACCAACACCCGTTTGTCGGGCAACGGGCGCTGCCCGGCGGCTTCGTCGGGATCGGCGAAAGCCTCGATGAGGCGGCACATCGCATCCTCGCCGCGAAGGCGCGGATGTCGGATGCCTATATCGAGCAGCTTTATACGTTCGGGGCGGTCGATCGTGACCCGCGGACGCGGATCATCAGCGTCGCCTATTTCGCACTCCTTCCGGCGGACCGCTTCGCGGCTGCGCTGAAATCCGCCCCCGAGCTGGCGCTCGCGGAACTCACCGTCCCATGGCGCGGCGAGACAGGCGGCCCTATCGAGGCGCGCATCGGTGACGGCGATCCTCTGCACCTCGCTTTCGACCACGGCGAGATGCTCAGCCTCGCGGTGCGTCGCCTGCGCGGCAAGCTCGATTATTCCGGGATCGCCTTCGCGCTCCTGCCCGAGCGTTTCACGTTGCGCGCCTTGCAGGACATCTACGAAGCCATCCTTGACACCAAGTTCAACAAGCCCGCCTTTCGCCGCCGCATGCTGGATCGCGGCTGGCTGGAAGCGACAGGCGAGCGCGAGACCGGCGCGTCGTTCCGTCCAGCCGAACTCTATCGATACCGTCAAGCAGAAGGGGAACAATGATGGCCCACGTCCGCAATTTCAGTTTCGCCGCGCAGCTGCGCGCCGACGCAAGCAGCCATGTCATCCGATATCGCAAGGGCCGGGTGCGGCAGAGCGGGCGGGGTCTCGTCTTCTGGTTCCGCCCGGAGACCGCCAGCATTGCCGAGCTGCCGATGGACGACCGCGAGATGGCGCTCTTCGTTAAGGGGCGCAGCCAGGACTTCCAGACCGTGGCGGTGCAGGGCACGCTGACGTGGCGCGTTGCCGATCCCGAGCTGCTCGCGGCGCGCGTGGATTTCACGATAGGCCTGCGCAGTGGTAGCTGGACCGCTGAGCCCATTCAGCGCATTGAGACGCGTCTTGCCGGCCTGGTCAATCAGGCGGTGCTGCAATATCTCGCACAGGCACCAGTGCAGGCGCTGCTCGATAGGGGGCCGGACCCCTTGCGCGGCGCGCTGCAGGCGGCGCTAGCGCACGATCCGGCGCTGGGCGAGATCGGTCTCGAAGTCGTCGCGATCCGGCTCACCAACCTCGCGCCCAGCGCCGAACTGGAACGCGCGCTCCAGACGCCCACCTTCGAGGCGCTCCAGCAAAAGGCGGATCAGGCGACGTTCGAACGTCGGGCGCTCGCCGTCGAGAAAGAGCGTGCCATCGCCGAGAACGAGCTCGCCAATCGGACCGAACTCGCTCGCCGCGAGCAGCAGCTGATCGCGGAGGAAGCCGCAAACGCCCGCACGCGCGCGGCGGGCCTCGCCGAGGCGCAGCAGGTCGAAGCGGCGGCCGAGGCGGAGCGTATTCGCACCGTGGAGGGCGCCAAGGCAGAGGCCGAGCAGGCGCATATCGCAATCTACCGCGATCTGCCGCCCGCCGTCCTCCTGGGGCTCGCGGCGCGCGATCTGGCGGGCAAGCTGGATACGATCGAGCATCTGAACGTCACGCCCGATCTGCTATCCAGTCTCCTCGGCGAGTTCCGCCGCGAAGCGTCTGCGCTTCCGGCCCGGTGAGGGCGCGATGCCGACCAACAGCCCTCGCGCGGTATTCGTCACTCGGGAGAGCAACTATGAGCTATTGCTCGCGCGTCATGCGACGCGCGAGCAGGCACGGTTCTTTCTCGAAACGCGCGGCCAGCGGATTGAGACGCTGGAGGATCGCGACTGCCAGCTGCACGATGCGCTGAAACAGGCGCGGCTGGCGGTGCCGGACGACTGGCGGCAGGCACATGTGCGCCGACCCGACCTCGATCGGTTCCTGTTCGGTCCGGAGGACGTGATTGTGCCGGTCGGCCAGGACGGGCTGGTCGCCAACGTCGCCAAATATCTCGCCAGCCAACCCGTGCTGGGAGTGAATCCGTCGCCCGATCTCTACGACGGCATCCTCGTCCGCGTGCCCGTGCGACGGCTCGCCGATCTGCTTCGCGCAGCCGCAGCAGAACAGGCGCCGATCGAGTACCGCACGATGGTCGAAGC
This sequence comes from Sphingobium herbicidovorans, assembly GCF_002080435.1. Classification (NCBI taxonomy): domain Bacteria; kingdom Pseudomonadati; phylum Pseudomonadota; class Alphaproteobacteria; order Sphingomonadales; family Sphingobiaceae; genus Sphingobium; species Sphingobium herbicidovorans. The sequence goes on from NZ_CP020538.1 coordinate 1,489,690, forward strand.
CCGGCTTGACACCGGAGAGCGCCTGCTTGCGCTCAACGAAGTGTTCGTCGGCCATCGCAGCCACCAGTCCGCGCGTTTCAGCATCGTGGTCAGCAGCGGCCGGGAGGACCATAGCTCCAGCGGCCTCATTGTGGCGTCGGGAACCGGCGCCACGGGCTGGGCCCGTTCGATCATGGAATCGATGGGGACGCACGTGCCGCTGACGCCCGAGGAGCGCGCCGTCGCCTATTTCGTCCGCGAGGCCTTTCCAAGCATTGCAACCGGCACGAGCATACGTGCGGGCAAACTCGCCCACGAGCCGATCGAGGTTACCTCGCGGATGAACGATGGCGGCGTGATCTTCGCGGACGGCATGGAGCAGGACTTTCTGGTGTTCGATTGGGGTCGCCGCGTATTTGTGGCACCCGCTGCCCACGCCCTTCACCTCGTCACCGGCTGAGGATCGACCAATGCCCGTCACTGACATCGCAACGCGCGTCTATAACCATGGTTGGCGGCTCGATCCGGTCGTCCGAAGCCTGCTCGACACCGACTTCTACAAGCTGCTGATGCTGCAGATGATCCGGCATCTGCATCCGGACGTGCAGGCGACCTTCTCGCTGATCAATCGCAGCAAGTCGCTGCGATTGGCGGACGTGATCGACGAGACGGAGCTGCGCGAGCAGCTTGACCATGCGCGCACGGTCCGCTTCTCCAAGAAGGAGCTGATCTGGCTTGCTGGCAACAGCTTCTACGGCAAGCAGCGCATGTTCGCGCCGGACTTCATCGAATGGCTCGCCGATTTCCAGCTGCCCGACTACGAGCTGCGCACGATCGACGGTCAGTTCGAACTGCAGTTCGAGGGGCCGTGGACGCATACGACGATGTGGGAGATTCCGGCGCTCGCCATCGTCAACGAGCTGCGTTCGCGTGCCGGGCTCAAGGGCAAGGGCCGCTTCGAGCTCGACGTGCTCTATGCTCGCGCCAAGGCTAAGCTCTGGGAAAAGGTCGAACGGCTGCGCCAGCTTCCTGACCTAGTGATTTCAGACTTCGGCACCCGCCGCCGCCACAGCTTCCTCTGGCAACGCTGGTGCGTCGAAGCACTCAAGGAGGGTTTGGGCACGCGCTTCATCGGCAGCTCTAATGTGCTGCTCGCAATGGACAACGACCTCGAGGCAATCGGCACCAACGCGCACGAGTTGCCGATGGTGCTGGCCGCTCTCGCCGAGGACGATGCCGGTGTGGCAGCCGCGCCCTATCTGGTGCTGGGGGAATGGCGGGCGCACTATGACGGGAACCTGCTGATCGCGCTCCCGGACGCCTTCGGCACCACTGCCTTTCTGCGCGACGCCCCCGATTGGCTCGCCGACTGGACCGGCTTCCGTCCCGACTCCATGCCCCCGATCGAGGGCGGCGAGCAGATCATTGCCTGGTGGGAGGCGCATGGCCGCGACCCTCGCACCAAGCTGCTGATCTTCTCCGATGGGATGGATGTCGACAGCATCGAAGCGGCGTATCGTCACTTCCATGGTCGGGTACGGATGAGCTTCGGCTGGGGCACCAACCTCACCAACGACTTTCGAGGCTGCGATCCCGACGGCGGGCACGAGCTGGAGCCGATCTCGCTCGTTGCCAAGGTGACCAGCGCCAACGGGCGTCATGCCGTGAAGCTCTCTGACAATCCTTCCAAGGCGACCGGCGATCCTGCCGAAATCGAGCGATACCTGAGGATTTTCGGGCAAGATGGTCGAGTGCAGCAGGTCGTCGCAGTTTAATCAGCCGCTGACCGACGCGCCTAAGTTATTTTAGTTCGACCTGCCGCGTGAGGTGGGTCCGACAATCGTCTGCGATGAGTCTCTTAGCGGCGGTGGGTGCCGGCTTCGGTGGATAGGCGCCGCTGGGTTGGAGGATGAACGAATGGCGGCTTGTAGGAGCGTCGGCGGATCGCCGGAAGGACCGCTATGTTGGCGGCCCTAGCCGTTTATGGCTCACGCTGATGACCTCCCGCCCAGGAGGCGCTGTTCAGCACGGCCTTTGCCGCTTCCATAAGCTGATATTTGTTTACCAAGACCACCTGGGGCGCTCGGAAGGTCCGAGGGCCGCATCCGGATGGATTCCTGCAACTCTATCTCCCATACCGCTTTGTTCGCGCTGGCGCGCCGCCGGCAGATTGGCCATCATGGTGGTCATGACCACGTGGACAGACTTCGAACGTAGCATTGCTGCTGCCCGTCAACTCACCGCCATGTACGCTGAACTAAGACGGGCCCGCGGACTGGGGGCTCGCGGGCGGCTTAATGCTGACAATCAGGACCTACTATGGATGCCGCGATCGGCGGTGGTGGCTGCGATCTCCGCTATGGACGCGTACATCCATTCTGTCCTTGACGAACGCATTCCTATCGCGCTCGCGCAACCGATTATTCCTGAGGCGCTTGCGGCGGCTATGGCGGACTTGTTGCCGATCAAGAACGCCGCCAGCTTTAGGCAGGCATTCCCGATTCTCACTGCCTCGAACACCGCTACGGCATTAAGCGCACGATTGAGAGATCGGAGCCTACAGTTCCTGTCCTATCAGGCCCCCGACAAGATCATCGCAGCCTACAGTCTCATCGGACTAGAAGGAATTTTCGATGAGGTCGCCAACTTCTGGCCAGGGCCCGGGACCACCGCGCAGGAGATCAAGAACCGGTTGGCGAACTATGTAAAGCGCCGCAACCAAATCGCCCATGAGGGCGACTACGAAGTTGGCGGCGCTGTGCGTCAGATGCAACCCAAGTATGCCAACGACTGCGCGGACTTCATACACAACCTGACAAGTCGTTTCGATCGCGCCGTCTACGGCGAGCGCTAAGCGACGAGGCGGAACAGCTTGCCTGTACTCGTCTCCACTTGACCGCAACAGCGGGAAGTAGAGAACGCTGAATAAACTGCGGATGGCGGTTCTCTTGGCCAATTACCGTCTTTGGCCAGACATAAACGAAAGGCGGATTTCGACAACCTCATCTGAACAAGCGATTGGCCTCTGTGGATGACGAAACCGCCGGCGCTGGCGGCCTTAGGCCCCGCAGACACAACTAGGGCTGCCGGACCAACTACGTACACGATCAACATTATGTCCATCTGGGCCGCCTTCCCCTAGATTCACAACATCCATGATCATTTCCAAGGGCGCAGAGCTTTCGAGACAAGGCTGAATGCCCTCGAGCACGCCGCAGTACGATCACGCATGCCACTTCCGGGGTATGGCGCTTGCGATGGCCTCGCCAATGAGGAGCATGAGCGTTCAAATAATTTCAATCGCCCATATTCATGCCCCTTGAAATGTAATGCCTCTGTTTCCATTTCCAGATTATGCAGCCACCGCTCTCCCTCGAGCAGAATTTCAGCGAGGCGTTCGCCTCGACCAGCACAGCGCTGGTGGTGGCCTGGCGCTATCTCGGGCGGTTACCCGCGAGTGAACCCAAGTTCCGCTCGCAACGAGAGGGCAGGATCGACTGGCGTGCTTTCGCCGAATGGACTGCGCCCGACCGGGACCGGAGCGCCTTCGTTGCAGCGCATGAGATCACGCACCTGCTGCTCGATCACCTGGACGAGGCGAGGCGCAGCCCGACGAAATTCTGGAATACGGTCGGCAGCTTCGCGACGGGGGCCAAGATCCTTCCGCATATCGATTGCGAAGGTCAGATCCTCCTCGATATCGATAACGGGCTGTATCTTCCCGCCAATCTCAATCGCCTGTTCGATCTGCCGATCGTCGATGGCCAGCATCGCATGGTCGCGGTGCAGAACTTCATGTCGGCAAAGAAGCGCGATGCGCTGATCGATGCTTTTGTCGCCCGGATTTTGAGCAATCCGTTCCGGCGCGACGCTGGCTTCGACGATGTAGAGGCTGACCTTGCCGATCTCGCGCAGCATGTCGTGGCGCAGGTTCGCGAGCATTCGCGTGTGCGGCTGGTGTTCAGCTTTCCGCCGCCGTCGGGGGCACAGTCCTCGACCCGCGACATGGTCCTGAGCTTCGCGCTCTGGACCGGTTGTCCTCCGCCCGAGGGCGATGCCGTCGCCGCGCATTTCGCGCTGCCCGCATCGTTCAGGGTTGGAGTCAATTCACATGGTTTCGCGTATTTCGGACCTTCGGGTCGAACAGGCCCGGCGGCATGGCTGCATCGTCGGCCTGCCCAAGGATTTCGCCGAGGAAGTGGCGGCGCTCGCCGACTTCCTCATGGACTGCCACATCTGGTCGGACGTGACCTTGCTGTTCGACGGCGAGGTCGTGGCCCATCGCCCGGGCCGCTGGCGGGTGCCGGTCGAGGACGGATGGTGGCTGATGTTCGGCTGGACGCCGCCGTTCGGCCCGGTCGAGTTGCAATTGTGGCATGAGGGCGATGGCTGAGACACGAGATTTCCCCCCGCAGCTGCCGGGCGTATTCCTGCGCGACCGGGTGCTGCGCAAGCCCGGCGCCAAGATCACGCAGGAGGCGCTGGCCGACGCGCTCGATGTGTCGCGCTTCACCGTGAACCAGATCATCAACGGCCACCGCGCGATCACCGCCGACATGGCGGTGCGCCTGGCCCATGTGCTCGGTACGTCGGCCGATCTGTGGCTCGACATGCAGAAGCGCGTCGATCTGTTCGAGGCGCACAGGAAGCTCGCGGCGGAAAGCCCGAAGCTCACCGTCTTGCGGGAAGCCGAGGCCGGGCCGCCGGCGAGCGACTGACGTGCCCGGTAGCGACCGGCCCAAGCCGCGGAGCCTAGACGGCCGGGTCAGCCACTGATCGCCGTCCAAGGCGATGAGCAGCAGTCGCACACAACCTCAAGCCGAAGTAGACGTCGCCGCAAAGAGCTACGCATATTCCGTAGTTTCTCGAACTCGCCTCCATTATGAATAGAATTGTGCGGCGCTCAACCTAGCCAAGACTTGCGGGAATCATCATAAGGTGAGAGCCTGATCACTTCAGCGTTGCTTTGGGGGAGTAAGCGATGCGGAGTTTGGCCTTAGTTGTTGGTGCGGGTGCCCTCATTCTGGGCTCAGCCGCCATTCTGCGTGGACCGCTGGGAGATGCAGCGGCACAACCGGCCTCCGATCCGGCTGCGGAAGCGAAATTCCTCGAATATACGCGGTATCCGGTTCCGGCCGGGGAGACCGGAAAATTCCAGCTCAACGTCGATTTCCCGAAGACGCGCCCTGCCGCGCGCGCCATGCCCTGGGATGCGATCGACTTCCGGCAGCAGCCCGAAGCCTATCTGCGCAGCGTGCTCGACTATTGCTTGGCGGATGCCGAGGGCCGCGACTTTCAGTTCGGGGGCAGCACGAAATGGTATCATGCACCCTGGCTGGCGCGCGAGCCGATCCGCGGCCTGACCAACGAACGCGGCTCGGTCGTGGGCGAACTGGCAGTCGGGCATGGCGGTGCGAGCAATGTCGCAGTCGGCTATTACAACGACCTCGGTGCCTGGGCCTTTTCGAAGGTCTGGGCGAACCGGGGCAATCCACAACCCGCTGCCGTCGATTTTCCGGTCGGATCGGTCTCGTGCAAATTGTTGTTCACCGATGCCGACCCCGCACAGGTGACCTATCTCAAGGGCTCGCTCGAATGGCGCGCCGCGCCGCGCGGGACCGCCAAGACCGTGCGGCTGCTGCAACTCGACGTCGGTGTGCGTGATGCGCGGGCCAATGCGATGACCGGCTGGCTGTTCGGGACGTTCATGTATCTCGGCGATCCGCAAGCGCCGCGCCCATTCGCCTTCAAGAATCTGACGCCGGTCGGGCTGATGTGGGGCAATGATCCGGACCTCGGACCGATCAAGGTGAAGACCGGTGCCAAGCCCGTCGAGGGCTGGATGAATCCGGTGGTCGTCGAACATTATCGCGCGATCCGGTCGCAGACGCCGGGCCTCGGCACCGATCTCGGCCTGTTCGGCCGCGTCAACGGGCCGGTCGACAATCCGCGCTCGGGCTGCCTCGCATGCCATGGCCGCGCGCTCGATGGCGGTCCAGACTGGACCTCGGCCGAGCGAAGCCGCCAGCTTCCATTTGTGCCACCCAACTTCAACGCGGCGAACCCGACGGCGCAGGAAGATTCGGCGGTGCGGCGTTTCTTTCGTAATCTCAAGCCCAATGAGCCGTTCCTCGCTGGCAAGCAGTCGCTCGACTATTCGCTGCAGCTCGCGGTCGGCCTCGAAAATTATCACGCCTGGCGCCAGCAAGCGCGCGTGATGCTGGCGCCGCAGCGCGCCTCCGACTTCAAGGCGGTGCGCGAGCGCAACTGGATCGACGTCGTTCCCGATGCCGAGGAGCCCAAACGTGGCGATGCGCCTGCCGAAGCTCGCGAACGGCGCAGATAGGAAAGCGACATGCCGACGACTGCCGACAGCTCTGCACCGGTGACATCCGCGCTCGCCGCGATGCTGCATCCTGGCGATGAAGGAGCGTTCCATGCCGCGATCGCCCCGGCCGCCGATCCCCGGCAGGCGGTCGAGGCATGGATCAATGCGGGGCTCCCCCAGGGTGCTCCGGCGTTGCAGGTCCGCTCGCTCGAACTCCATCTCGTGCGCGCGTTTAACACCGCTGATCTCGGCTCCGGTCCCGAGACCGTCGTGGTCGGTGAACCTGAATTTCTCTATGTCGCCGATGTCGGGCTGGCGGCACGGGCGGGCTTGCTGCTCGCCTGGGCGAACGGCATCGGTGCGGGAGTTCCGACCTTCCCCGAATTTGCCAACGCGAAGCTGCGCACGATCGTAGACACGCAGCCGCGCAACCTCATCTTTCCGCTGATCGCCGGCGAGTGGATCGGCAGCATCCGGGCCGGCACTGATCCGCAAGCAGCCAAGGCGGCGATCGAAGGGCTTGCCGCGTACGACGTGACGATCAGCGGCACCTTCGTCGAGGGCAAGTGTCACCCGTTCATGGAAGCCGAGATTTGCGCCCAGCTCGAGGCGGGTCTCGATTTCCTTCGCTATGCCGAGCCGAACCGCGTGGTGCGGCTCGTCGATTTCAGTCCGGGCTGGGACGCCCGGCGACTTTGCTGACGAGCAGGGAGACGGAAGATGGCGCCAGCATGTTTTGAAGGAACCGGTACCACGATCGAAGAGGCGCTCGATGCCGCCCACATGCAGATCCCGATCCCCGTGGGGAGCGACATCACGGTATCGCGCGTAGTGGACTGGGGCATGCAATATGGCGGGTTCATTCCGCAGCGGACCTTCTGGGTGATCGTCGAGGAAGACCCGAACGGAACTCATCCTCTGAACGCCGGCGCCGAGCCGGCCGGCGACTGATCACGTGTCCGGCATCTCACGCGCCGCGCGTCGGCGCGCGAGATCCTCGAACCAGGCGGGCAAGGTCTCATAGGTCGGCATGGGGTCGTCGGCTGCCATGATCAGCGAGCGCGACCAGAGAATGCCGGTGTCATAGTAGTGGCGGCAGTCCATCGCGCCATCGACCTCCAGCCAGTGGCTGGCCTCGGGGAGCAGTTCGGTCGGCAATGGATGGCGCGCGAACGGGTTGTGAAAGACTTCCAGTTCGGCGCACCAGGGTTCCCAACCCTGCGGCCAGAGCGTGCGGTACTCGTCGGAAAGTACATCAAGACAGAAGGGAATGCCTTCAAGCGCGCCAGGATTGCGATCGTAGAAGCGCCCATATCGTACATAGCGGCCGACATGGGACTGCATGCCGCGGCTCAGCGCGACGCGGTTGAATTTGCTGAGCGCGCAGGCATTGGTGAAGATAACCGCTGACAGCTCGGCATGGACATCATCGCGAAACAACCCCGCCGGAAATTCCGAGGGACCGAGCAGTCGCTCGACCTCATAGCCGGCGGCAACGCGCTTACCATCGATCTCGATCGCTTCCGCGCCGAAGCCATAGAGATAGCCGAGCAGGGCTTCACGGCTCCAGACCATCGATCCCGGGGCATGGAAATCGGCGAGTGCGATCGCAAAGGGGTGCCCTGCGACATGGTCCATCTCGGCGTAGCGACGCTGCAGCTTGCTGCCGATGGTCTTGGCGAAGCGCAGGGCGGCCGTTCCGAAAAACAGTTCTTCATTCTCCTCGGGCTGGATCGATGGCATGGCACCGACCGGTTCGAAACGCTCCTGCGGATTGGCGGTGACCGCCTCGACCCAGGCGGTGCCGCCCTTGCGATTCTCGATGCGGAAGTCCGGGAATTCCATGGGCTGCGTCACCAGCAGGCCCTGCTCGCGGAACGAGGCAAGGAGCTGTGCCTCCCAGAGCCGGGTATGGAAATTCCCGGTCTGGCAGTCGGCGGCCCAGTTGCGATCGGGGCGCGGTAGCGAAAGATAGAGCTGGTTGAGCAGCCAGGCGACATTGCGATGGCTCTTCGCCGTCAGCATCTTGAAAATCTCGCTCGGCTCGCGCCCTTCGACATCGTACAGCGCTGTTCGCCGCTGGATGCCGGATGGCACTTGTTCGGGCGGCTCACCCTCGCGCAGCTCGACACGCGCGCGATCGCGCGCCGTGTCGATATCGGCAAGACCCAGCAGGTCACAGGTCCTCGCCCAGACACCGTCGGTCCGACGCCGCATGACGATCAGTCCGAGATCGCCATGATCGGCGTGACGCGTGATGATGGCCAGGGCCTTGCCGTCGTCGGCTTCCCAAGCCTCGTGCGGGATGCGATCACCAAAACCATGGCCGTGCGGCAGTGCGAGTGCGTAGATGTCGAACCTGCCGAGCGGAACCTCGATCATGTCGCTCAGCGTGCCGCGGCGTCGTCGGTGCCGGCATAGCCATCCCAGATGTCGCGACCAAAGGACGGCGAACCATCGCCCCAGCCCGAGGTTTGCCAAAGAATATCGAAGGCCTCGTTCAGCTGATTGCCGGGTTGCGCGAGGGGGTCCGCCAGTTCGACGACGGGGAGCAAGAAGCCAGGCCGCCGGATCAGGCGACCGCCGCCCCGGGCGCGGGTCAGCTCGACATCCTCGACGCCGTCGAAGCCGATCGCCAGCAGCGCCGGGCCGCCAAGCCCCACTTCTGCCAGGCACACCGCCAGTCGCTCGACCCCCGCGACGATGCGGCCTTCGAGGTCGCGGCCATCGACCAGGATGCGGGGATCATCATCGATCCGCGATCCGATTGTCGCCTCGAACTCGATCGCGCCCGGCCGCACGAGGCGGGTCCGCCAGCGAGATTCAACATTGGGCTTGCCGACATTGCGCGGCACGTCGGCACTCCACCACTGATCGCCATCGGCATCGGTCGCGACACGCGCATGGACATCGGGCGCGAACTGCAGCTGCGCCTTGGCGACTTGCGCTGGCACAAGACGCGGGCGTTCGGCAATGATCGCCGGCACCAGCCGGATCTTCACGCTCGGCTTGCTGACGATGCCGGGCACGCGGCCGGTCACCTCGTCATTGCCGAGCCGTTCGAGCAGCGCCTTCGCCGCTTCCCATGGATCGGCGGCGGCAGCGGGTGGCGCCGCGACCACCCCGGCGGCAACCCGCACCCGATCTCGCGCGACACGCTCGAAGGCGTCGAGCGCGCCGGCGAAGGCGGTCGCCGCCTTGTTCATCTCGTCCACCGCGCGAACGGTCGATGGTTGGGTGCCACGGCGACGATCCTCGTCGGTCTTGGGCGAGCAGAGCGCGATATTGGCGTCGAGCACGAAGAGATATTGGCCGGTAAGATTGCCGAGCGCCTCCGCCCGCGCGCGCACCTCGGCCCAGGCGGCCTGCAGCGCGCGATCGTGGAACTCGAACCGCGCGCCGCGCCAGTCCTCGTTCATCTCGTAAAGCGGGTTCAGGATATCGCGACGGAACGGCTCGCCGAAATTGTGGTCGTGGAAGAAACGCTGGAGCCTGACCGGAAACTGATCACGGACCTTGCCGAGCAGGTCGACATCGAGCGGATGCGGTTCGGCCGGTGCTGCCGCTGGCGCGGCGACCACCGCATCATTTAAGATCGCCCGCAGCGCGTCGCGAAGGCCAAGGGCCAGACCGACACGCGCAGCGCGCCGTTCCGCCTCATCGGCATCGTCAGGGCAGTTGTATAGGATTGGCCGCCGAAAATGCTGCAGGTCGAACGGCAGCGGATGGTCCTCGGGCGAACCATGGGCGATGTTCATCACCGAGATGATCCGCCGCCAGCTGAGCGCGCGCAGCGCCCAGCCATGTTCGAGCAGGACATTAGGGTTGGGCATGAGACGGCCATCGGACCGGGTCGCGACATAGGTCAGGTCGGAGAGGAAGGCGGTGGCGGCATCGACCTTGGCAAAGATCGTCTCGACCAGCGGCGGCGAGCCGGGCACGCCGCTGGTATCGCGGTCGATCGCCAGTTCGCGGTGCGCCGGATCGATCTCGGCGTCGGCTTTGATCGCCGCAATTGCGTCGCCGAGCGCGCGCTCGATCAGATTTCGCCCGGTCAAGGGCAATCGGTCGATCTGCCAGGAGAAGAATATGTGCTGCGTCATGCCTGCGCGATCCTAATCGCAACAGGGAGCCGCTTCTAGCAAAGACCGATCAAGAGGCGGGCGGCGATAAGGGCTCCCGCTGATCGCCCAGCGGCTCGATGCCTCGTCGCCAACTATCGCTTCCACTGTCGGGCGGTAAAGCACACATACGCCACGGTCACGATCGTCGCTTCCAGTATCGCTGCCCGGTTCGCGCCGATTTCCAAACAATCGTTATCCCTCGTGGCCCCTCGGCCTTTGCCAGCTGGCGATTACTTATCCGGACGCCTAGCTGAACCTATGGCAGCTTTCGAGGAGGTGCTCCAGCATGCCGCATGTCTGCGAGTCGGCGGCAATTTCCATCCGGTAGCATTAGCAGAAGCCGACCAACCTTGGTCATTGCCACCGCACGGATAAATGTCCGGTCATGCGGAAAGCCGTCAATCGTACCTGTCGAAGCCGACGATCGGCAGAGCGCCAAATCCGAGCCGTGTTACGATTTGGTGGAGCTTATAGGACTGACAGCAGCGGCTGCGACATATTGAGGCGGCGGCTGGCGGATTTCCGCAATCACGCCGAACACCTCGGTGATCGAGAAGTTCGGCTTGATCTGCGTGACCTTGCCAATCCGATGGCGAAGTCCGCGCCGGTGACGCAGACTGTCAACCAACCGGAACTGCAGCCGAGCGGAATATCATAAGGCTGTCAAAAGCGCCTTGATTGTGGGGGGGCTAGCAACACTACAACACCTCTTCCACGTGGCTGCCAGAAGTGTAAACGCGGTCACTTACGCCGATCAGCTGACTACCGCTGTCTTTGCCCGCTTTTCCTATTTTGATTATTGATCACCTCCATCCCCATGGAGAGGGCGGGTGGCACGGGCAGGTTGGCAGCCTTTAGTTCGGCGACCAAGCCCTCCATATAGTTACTGTATCCACCCTGCTTGATCCAACTCTCCTGAACAGCATTGTTGGAAACAGGTTCGATCCACTTGGTTTTGCGCCCCAGCTCATCAAAATAATGGATGTCAGTGACCCAGGTATGGGGCTTGCTGCCGTCCTTCATCGTACCTTCATACTTGGTAGCACTGATCACCACATTTTCATCTCCCGTGATGTGGTAATCCGTGATCCGCCAGTCAGGCGTACCGCGCCAGAACACCTTCGCCTCTACGAGACCGAATTTTACTCCTTCCGCGGGGTCGCCGTGCTGCACCGGCATCGGGCCTGACCCGGCAAGGTCCAAGGTGGCGTTCGGCGCCCATGCCGATAGCTTTTCGTCCCCGGGCAGAGGAGCAGGGAAGCTGTGGGTCTTGTAGGCCACACGATAGCCTTCAATGCCTTGGCGCGCCATGTAGAGGTTGCGTGCGCGGCGTTCCTCCTTGGTGAGGCCGGGCGTGCCGACCGGGTAGAGCGGCACGCCGTCAACGACGCGGACGGGCGCGGCGTGCGAGGCAGCGGAAGTCGCCTGCTTCTCAGCTGCAAGCGCAACGGTGGGCAGCAGCAAGGCGAAGGCAGTCAAACTCGACAACGGCATCAGGCGAGGTGAAGAGTACATGGATAGTTCCTTCCTGGATCAGAAGTTCACCCGGGCGAGCACCCCCACTTCACGCGGCCGGCGAACCGTCACGGGCGAATAGCCGGTGGGCGCACCGAACAGGCTAAAGATCGGGCCACCGGCGGCAACCCGTGTTCGTTCATTGAAAATGTTGCGACCGAAGACTTCGATCGATGCATTGAGGCGGGTGAAGGTAACGCCGGCGAAGGCATCAGCCCTGAACGTTGACGGGACGACGCGACCATCGTTCGAATCTTCGGCGCTCGGTGCATAGTTAACGAGCCCACGAATATATCCGCTCGCACTCTTGCCCAGCGCAACGCTATATTCGGTGTTGGCGCTGATCTGCCACTTCGGCAGGGATCCAAGTGAAGCGCGGGAGTTGCAGCGGCTGAAATAGCGGCCCGCCTGGACGGCTGGTATTCCATTGGTGTCCGGCTCTCCATCCCCGTTATAATCGTTGCATGGGATCGCCGCGTTGTCGAAATGCGCATTGGCGTAGCTGGCGGTGAATTGAGAAGTCCACCCCGCCATCATGACGAGGCGCATATCGAGTTCGATTCCGCGTACGCTGGCGTCCCCATTATAGGTCGGACCCAGGCTGCCGGAACCGCAGGGATTGGTGCCATCGGGCGGCAAGCCATCACGCGTCGCAAAGACCGTTCCGGGGATCAGGCCGATACCGTTGGGATTGCCCGTGCAGACGATGCCCTGCACGTTCGAGATGAAGCCATCGAACTTCTGATAATATCCAGCTAGGGTGAAGGACAGGCGATCATCGAAGAACAGGCCCTTCACGCCGACTTCGAAGGAATCCGACTTCTCCGCGCGATAGCCGAACTCGTTCGCCGGGATTTGCGGATTGCTTTCGATCAGGAACTGTTCGTCACCCCCAGGACGAAATCCGCGGCCCCAACTGGCATAAACGGAGAGATCATCATGGAACTGGTGAGTGTAGCTGGCGCTACCGGTCCAGGCGTTACCAAACGGAGTTGTCGATCGGCGTGCGCCCACCTCCACGATGTCATCTGGGGTGAAGGTGAAGCGATGGGTTGTGAAATAGCCCATCTCAATCTGGTGTGGCGCGTCGCTTGTGTCCACCTGGGTACAGGGCAAACCAAAAGCGGCAAGCGGACCGGGCGCAGCAAGGCAGTTACCATTCGCTCCCGTGAAGTCAATCAGCACGCGCGCATCCAGATTGGTGTTCTGGCGGTAGATGCCCACTCGATAATTCCAGAAATGTTCGCCGGTTCGCTCGAGCCGAAGTTCATGCGTCCACACGCGTGTGCGCGAGACTGTATTGTTGTACAGCTCCACTGGTAGCCGGAAGAATGGCGTGCTGAGTAGACCGTTGCCGGTATCGAGATCTTGTACAAGATCATAGGTGGTCGTCTGCCGTCCACCGATATAGCTAAGGCGGTGACCGGGCAGATCCCAGGAGGCATTCAAGGTCGTGATGGACGTGCGGGTGCCGTTACGGTTCGCTCCGTCCGCTACCGACCGGCGGTCGCGAGCCGAAATCGTCCCGAACTCGCCCGTGCCCTCTACCTGGGCTAGCGCGATCGCATCTGCGTCCAGTTCCTGGTGGACAAGGTCGAACCGCAGATCGGGCGTGGGCGCCCAGGCGACGCTTGCGCGGCCGCTCCATGTTTCAGATCGGTCGCGGATGTCATTGACAACGCCGCGCACATCGGCGCCGCGTCCTTTTTCGTAAAGCCCGGCCACGCGCAGGCCGAGCTTGTCTCGGACAATGGGAAGGGAAAAAGCGCCCTGAATGTTCACCGTATGAAGGTTCGTCAGGCTGCCCATCAGATAGCCCTCGACATCTGTCAGCGATGCTCGCCTTGTGCCGATCAGAATCGCGCCTGAGGGCCCGGTGCCCGCACGGAGTGTTCCTTGAGGGCCGCGCAGCACCTCGATTTGGCCAACGTCATATTGCGACTGGATCTGCGCCGCGCGCTCCGACAACACTTCGTTGAAATAGATGTCCACGGTCGGTCGGGTGAGGCTGAGTGCGTTGAATTTCACACCGCGCAGAGAGACCGTGCCGCCGCTGATATCGAGGCCGGGGACAAGCTTTTGTATGTCGGCGAAGTTGAACAGGTTGAAGCGTTCAATATCCCGTCCGGTGACGACGTTGATAGATTGCGGAACGTCGATCAAGCGCTCCTCACGCTTTTGCGCCGTCACAATGATTTCTGCAGTAATTGATGGATCTAGCGCATCGGACTGCGCCAGCGCAGGTGTAGCCGCCAAGGCAAACACGAGGACACCGACTGCCGTCGAACAGAAAAGAGTGACCCGGTCCAATTTCATTATACCCCCCTTTTCGGGCATGCTTGCCCGATCGCCGATACATTCTGTTCGGCGTCGATGTGCTGTGTATTGCGGTGATGTAGAGGAGCCGGGCCGGCTATGGTGAGCGGATCATCGTCGCACATCCTCCCTAGGGCAGTTATGTTATGAACCCATGGGTACAGTTTTGGACGACGTCGTCAAGCGGCTTTTTGCATCTGGGTTCACGTCTTCAGACAACCTGAAATGATGTCGATCGCCTGGTCCGCCTCTGCAATGAGTGCGTCAATTTCGGGCGGCGTTTGGGCACCTATAAGACATTGATAATGAGAGCCCCCGTGCAACAGGGCGCGCAGTGCTGCGGCAAGTTCGCCTGCGTCCACCAGTTCGCCGTCAGTTTCGGCCTCGATCGCGGCGCTTACATGGAGCCAGATGTCATGTTCGCTTCCCTCTGCGAAGATATCGGCAAAATTGTCGTTTTCAGCAATCATGAGCCGCATCATCGCAAGAGAATAAGCGTTCATCACGAGGATGAGGTAGGTGCGCCCAAAAGCCCTGAGACGGTCGATCAAGGCGCCTTCACCAGCCAGCTGAGCCCTAAGATGATCCATCGTCGGGCGCGCGCCTTCAACGATGATCGCTTTCAGCAGATCCTCGCGCGATTTGAAATAATTGTAGATCGTGACTTTGGAGCAGCCGACTTCTCGAGCGATGTCGTTGAGCGTCGTGCCTTGGTACCCACGCTGTTCAAAAACGCGTGCAGCCCCGGCCATTATCTGCTGGCGCTTCGCCTCTGTCTTCTGTCTCAAGCCAATGCTCCTGCTGCCGACCTACCGGTTGGCTATATTCGTCCGTTTCGACACACCAGCCTAAAAAGCGAGGCCCAAGCTGTTTCAAACCTCAGACTGAAGAAAAGATGAGGTGTGACATCACTTGTTTGGCACGGCGCTGAGCTAGCCACCTTCAACCGTGACAGCGGGCCGCATCAATGATCGCCTTTTGGATGGGTGCCTTAAGTATCGGACGCTCGCAGGATTCAACGAAATACACCTTAGGAGGACGGGCCCTCGACGCAATCCGGTCCGCCACCCTTGACCCGGTTGCCGACCATCGATGCGCTGCTTCGCTGACTAAACTCCGCCCGGATGTGGCACAGCGGGGCGGACTGGCCCGCCTTCATCCGGTTGCCAGCGACATCCACCAAGCCCACCACATTGCCGCTCAGCGTTCCGGCACCCTCTCCGGAAGCAAAGGCTCCCGCGACGAGTATGCCACGCTTCGAGGCTCCGATCCGATTGTCCCTCACTATGACTTCCGAGAGGCGGTTCCGGTGAATGGCCGCTGATCCCTTAAACTTCTCCGCCGTCAGCGCGCCGCCGGTCACAACGATGCCAGTCTCCGCCCCGCTGATGCTGTTGCCTTCGTAGCTGAGGCCTGCAATTTCATTGCCGGAACTGGCACCGGGAGCGCCCACATTTAGCACAGGAGCGGAGAAGGCGCCGATCGCGCATCCTTCGATGGTGTTGCCTACGACCCGCACATTCTTCAGGGACAAGCCGGTCGCAGGCGGGCCGCCCATTTCTGGGAAAGCTGCGATGGTGGTGATGCCATAGGAGCAGGATTTAAGGGACGCGATCCTGTTCTGCGCAATCCGGATATCTTCCATATGGATGTTGCGGGTCGCGACATCCCCCCCATCAGCGCTTCCACACCGGCAATGAACAGCACATGGCCATTACCCAGCACCTTGTTATTCTCGATGCGGATGCCGGTGACGCGCACATCAGACACCTGCCCATTCACCGAAACCGCGCCCCAGATATAGACGGCGGGATCTCCTGCCTCGGGATCGAGAGCGATATCGTTTCCAGAGATGTGGAGGCGGTTGAGCACAGCGCCACGGTTGGCGGCGAAGAGAGTCTGAAGTGGCTGCACCTGCACCCCGCCCGCAAAGGCGCGAACGGTGTTGCGCGATATCTGGACATCCTCGACGACGACATCCTTCGCCGTGGCCGCGCCCTTCGCCACGGCAGCGGTCGCGCCTGTCACTGCGATAGCTGTGTGCAGCTTACTGGGAAAGCTGCCGCCGAAATGCGCGGGGCCAAGGAACGTATTCCCTTCGATCAGGATGTTGCGCAATGCGCTCCGCTCATGTCCCGCGCTGACGCCGCTAAAAGCAATGCCGCCACCCTTGTGAAACTGGTTATTAATGACGCGGACATTGGTCATGCTAGCCGCGCCGGTCGCGGGACGGAAGATTAGGCCGTCGATGAAACGCTCAAACTGTGCATTGCGAATGGTGAAGTCGGAGCTTTCAATAACGAGGGCAGCGCCTCCCAGCGGTGCGCCGCTGGTCAGGGTCTGAGCGTTGACCGTGTCAGTCGCATCGTCAGGCCCATTGGTGAATCGCACCCCCTTTCCGTCAATCTCGTCGCCACCATTGCCGGCGAGGACAGGCATGAAGGACTTTGTCTGGAGGACAGCGAAATCCATCTCTGGCTTTTTCGCAATCTGGAGCGGGAAGCGGACGACGCGTTCCTTCACCGCGAAGCGTATCCGGTCGGCCCGCCCTACTCCTGGCACGCCCCGCACCTGCCGCCGTTCGCTGACGGACAGTTGCGCCAGCGCCAGGCCGCCATTAGCGAGGCGGATCGCCTCGGCCAGAGCGAGCCTGTCGTCGCCCTGCTGGCCGAGGGCATCGCTGTCATTGACCAGCAGGGTTGCGCCGGAGGCCTTGGACGTATCCTGGCCGGCCGCCGCAGCACCCGCGCCGCAGAGGGCGCCAACGACGATGACCAGCTTCCATGGGGTGGGTTTCATCCGGTATATTCCTTGCTCAGATCAGATGTTGACACGTGTGAGATAGCCGGGTTCGCGAGGAGGGCGGGGCCGGGGACGGGCACATAGCCCGTAGGCGCGCCGAAGAGGCTGAAGGTGCGGCTGCGCCCGGTTTACGTGTCTCCCCGTTGAAGTTGCGATCGAGAAAATCCAGCGAGGCCATGATGCAGGCCAAGATCAAGCCCGCAAACACGTCTACCAGAATGTCAGGTTGCCTCCCGGCCCCGCGTCCTTATAGTGAGCGGTAGATCGCGCGCATTCCTCCTACCCAATCCTTTTTATGAACTTGACGGTACAGTTTACGATCAGGCTGTACAAGCCGCTTCTTTCACAGTGTCGTTCTTTTTAAATGTTCTGGGAGCAGGGCACCCAGTGCTCGGCTGTGCTGGCCGCGCCACCTGTCAAAGGGGCCGCATGGGTCAGTTAGTCATCAACGAGCCGGGCACGCTGGCGGGCACGAGATGACCTTTGTGATTAATGCGACTTGGAAAGACATAATCGTCCACGGTGCCGCCCCGGCGTTCAAGCCAAGCTAACAGGCTGGCCCGGGCGTCAGGGAGTAGTTCGAATTGAACCGATCGACTGGTTTTTTGCTGCATCACGATTGCGCGCGTTCGGATTAGTCCGCCGGTGACAATGTCGCCGATTTCATCTGCACGAGGTCACCGCCACGTAGCTTACTGTCGATCGTCAGGTCGAACAGGGCTCGATCCTGCAGCGGCGGTGCTGATTGAGGTAGAAGCGGATCTCCCAAATCTGCTTCGGCTTCAGCACCCGTTTCGCACCGACAGTGCACCCCGCATTCCAGACTTGACGCTTGGAAGATGTGATTTCGGATCCAGGCATTTCCATGTTCATTCGCCGATGGCCAGAACTGGCCATCGGAAGAACAACTGCCTCCCAAAGAGGAAATGCCTTGAGGCCCGTGCCGACCAACTTTCGCCGTTTACCACCCGGTTAGCGAACGGCCGGTTGTTCCGGAACCTGTCGTCTGAGGTGGTGCCGCCTTTTCCTCCAGAGAATCCCCTGCAGGGTGGGTAGAGGACCTTCGCCTGGAATTATCTTCCGGTCGAAGGCTGCTTTTAGTGGCGGGTCACAATCCGAACTCACGGAACAGGTTGGGCGACCCGGTCCCGACAGTCACGCCACCATCCGCCACGATATTCTGCCCGGTGATGAAGGACGCGTCGTCAGACGCCATGAATGCGATGACGGCGGCGATCTCTTCGGCGCGGCCGTCGCGTTCCAACACCGCGGCTTTTGCCTACATCTCCGAAACGACGTCGGGCGTTCTGTCCTGCATCGCATAATGATGAAGCCGGGACTGACGCATTTGACCCGGATGCCCTCCAGCGCCGTGCTCCAACGCAAGGGATCGCGTCAGATTGATCACGCCTGCCTTGGCCGCATAGTAGCCGTTGCTGCCATAATCCCCGCGCACGCCAGATAAGGAGGATTTGCTGACGATCGTTCCCTTGCGCAGCGCAAGATGCGGAATGGCGGCGCGCGTGGCGTAGAAGATCGAATGAAGATTGATGTCGAACACCTTGTGCCAATGCTTGTCCCTGGCGGAAATAGCGACCATACGCCGCCGCTGCGTCGGCCGGCTTGGTGACGAACAGCGTCTTGAAGTCGGGACGGGCCGCGAGCTTGCGGTGCTCGCGTTCGAAAGTCTCGGCGAGTGGACCCTTCTTTGGTCCCTGATCGCTATAGATGCGGTAATCTGCAATTGAGGGTACAAAGAACAGCGACAGCGTCTTGATACCAAGAGGGCGGTTTCGCAGCTCGTTGCGGAAGTGATACGCAGTTGGCCGTGTCGCACCGGCTTCGGGCGCTCGCTGATCAGGATTGGTCAGGCCTGTATGTCACGGCTGCCACAGACGCAGCGGAACCACTTCACCGCGTCGTCGACATCGAATGTCCAGCCCGCTCCTTGAAGCCTTCGGCCGCCTCCCAGTCGCCTTACACAGTGACCGTCCGCACGCGGCACTCCACCCAGGCGCGCATGATCGTCCCCATCATAGCCCATGCCGGGCCGCGCCAATATCCGCTTGAGCCTGTGGTGCGGCCTAGGTTACCGCAGCGCAGGTGCATTGAGAACGAGATGGGACGACGTGAGCAATCTTTGCGCGGAGAAGAGGTTGTTGCCAGCGAACAGCCGCGCTGCTTACTTACTCCGGCGTCGCAGCGCCACCCGCGCGGCCATTCTGCTCGCGGCGCGGGATGTGTTTGCCCACGCCAACTACCCGGACGCGCGGGTGGAGGACATTTTCCGACAAGCGGGCGTGAGTCGAGCAACATTCTACATGCATTTTGCATCAAAGCTCGAGCTTGCTTTTGCAATTTACGACGAAATCGCACCTCAGTCCGCCGCGTTGTTCGCGAGCCTGCCGCGAGCTGCGCAGCACGGGCTTGGGGGTGTCGAGGCTTGGCTTCGCCGGTTCGTCGCCTTCCATGTCGAGCATCGCTACGCGACGCCGCTGATTGCGCAGCTACAGCTGTTTGAGAAAGAGTTCCGGGGGCGCATCCTTGAGGATACGGAGGCCCTAATCAACGCGCTCGGCGACGGCGGATGCGAAAGCTTCCGACGGGCACAAGGTCAGAGCGAAGCCGCGGCGCAACAGCGTGTCCGTGCCAGGCTGCTTCTTAATCGGATCGCCGCCGCGTGCGCTGCGATGGCTCGCGGCGAGATCTCGGCCACTGAGACGCCACTATATCTGGACCTGCTCGCGCGCGAGCTCGTGCAGTTCATCAAGGACTGACGCAGACGCTGACGCCAACTAGCTGGACGCCACACCAGACTCGGAGTACAGTCTCAAAAAGCGCAAGGGCGAGGAGGTCTGGCAAGATGCGGCGTGGAAGCGCGATTAGGGTTGGTTTGGTGGGCGCGAATCCCGGTTACGGCTGGGGATCGAGCGTGCACCGCAGGGTGATCGAACTTCTGCCGGATTTCGTACTTGAAGGCGTTTGCACCACCCGCGAGCAGACCGCGCGGGCCGCGGCGGAAGCTTTCGGCGCACCGTTATGGTTTACCGACTCCTCCGAGCTGGCGCGTCACCCCGATGTTGATCTGATCGCGATCTGCGTAAAGGCGCCTTTCCATTATGAGATCGCGCACACTGCATTGACCGCAGGCAAGCACGTCTACTGCGAATGGCCGCTCGCCTTCAGCATTGAGCAAGCCGAGGAACTTGCCGCCCTTGCAGTCGAGCGCGGCCTAAAGGCAATGATCGGGCTGCACATGCGCGGATCGCCGGCTATGCGCCAGGCGCAACGCCTGATCGCGGACGGCTATTTGGGAGATCTCTTCAGCATCAATCTGCACGCGCGGCTGTTCGGTCCAATCATGCGGGCCATGGCGATCCGGTCCGGCGGCACCACGTTGCGCTCAATTTACGGTGGCCATCTGCTTGATGCCGTCGATCATTATTTCGGGGGCATCCAAGAGTTCGAGACGCGGGGAGCGATACATTTGCCTCCCCTAGACGAGACCGGTGCGCCAATCGACAGAGACGCCTTCGATCACCTCCAGTTTCACGGCCGTCTAAGCAACGGTGCGCTCTTCAACATCGATCTGTCCGGCGTAACGATGACGGGGATGGGCACAACGTGGCGTATCGACGGTCGGGAGGGGGCGCTCATCCTCGCGACACGCGATCCCTCTCTGCCCGCCATCGAATCTGTGGTGTTGCAGGGTGCCAGGCAAGGCAGCGCGTTTGAGGCGATTCCGATCAGCGCGGAGTTCGAATGCCCAGGTGTCCCGTCCGAGCCTGACCGCTATCCCGCTTATCCTGGGTCATTCGCTTCGCGTGAGGCTTTGAGCGCAATCGCCAACCTCTACACCGAGCTGGGTGAGGCAATCCGAGACGACGCACAGCTGTCACCCGACTTCGGTCGTGCCGTAGAAATTCAGCGGCTGCTCGCCATCGCATGATCGGCGATGCACTTAACGATCGATGCCAATGCTGGAGAAGCAGATATGACTACGCATTCTGATCCCAAAAACCTTTCCCCTCAGACGGCGGCCGAAGAGATCACCTCGGGAAGTCCCGTCTTCTATCTAAACGGGCGGCGGAAGATCACCACCCCGAGCAGCCTGCTTGTCAGCTCCTCACCCTGGCTCAATGACGCGCGGGTGCGCGAGTGGACTTCGACGGAGAGCCTGCGCCGGAACGGGCATGACTATCCACTGCTTTATGGCCTACCCACGCTCATGCAGGCAGTCGATGAGACATGCGATATCGACCACGTCGAGCGGCTCGTCCAAGAAGAAAGGTGCAAGAACCCCGCCTTCGATCGATGGCTCTCCGAAGGGTTCATGTCGAGCTACGCCAAGGAGGATCTGCGCGAATATCCCCAGGGATCAGTCGGACGCCAGCTGTTCGAATATATGGAAGAGCATGATCTTTCGCCAGAGTTGAACTCGCGGCTGCTCGCCGATCCCACTTGGAAGCCGGCGAATACATTCGATTTTTGGAACTTGCGTATGGGGCAGACGCACGACTGCTACCATATCCTCGGCGAGATCGGCTTCGGATCGGTGGCGGAGTATTTTATCACCGGGGTAGTCACGGGCAACTGCTTTCGCTACCTCAGCCCTGAACTAGCGGGCGCGTTGATGGCCACTAACACGCTCATCATGTTCCCATGGATGACGCGCACGATGCTGCATTATCCGGGTGCCTGGCCGACGCTGTGGCGAAACCTCACATATGGTTACGACATCGGCCAGCAATCAGACATGATCTTTGCAGCCAAGTTCGAGGACATTCTCCATCTGCCACCCGCCGAAGCTCGCGATGTGCTGGGATGGCGCGGCTTCAAGGGGCCGATTGATAGTCGCGAAGCATCGCTGATCTTCGGCGAAGGTCGAGAAATTATTCCCTGAATCAAAGATGGTGCGTTGAAAGAGACAGCCCTGTTGCACTCTTCTGCAGGAGAAGGTGCGAGTAGGCAGAGGTAAGAAAGGGACGTCTAAGTGGCGATTCCGGAGGAGAGGCTATTCATCTGCCGCAGTTGCGTGGCAGGGTGCGGCCTGATTGCCCATATCGAAGGCGGTCGCGTCCTGCGTGTCAGCGGCGACCGCGCCGATCCCGTCGCCCGAGGCTATAGCTGCGCCAAGGGCCGAGCAATCCCGACGCGCCACGAACAAGCTGGACGCCTGTCGGTGCCGTCGATCCGCGGCCGTGAGACCAACTGGGAAGACTGCCTCAATGACATAGCGGGCGGGTTTAAACGGCTGCTGGCGAAAAGCGGCCCCGACAGCATCGCGCATTATGCGGGTATGGGTCTCTATGTCGACGCGCTCGGCTGGTGGAGCCTCGAGCGCCTGTTTGACGCGATCGGCTCGGCACAGCGCTACACGACCTATACGGTCGACATGTCGTCCGTGTTGCGGGCGTGCGAGCTGGTGATCGGGTTCCCATTCCTGCCGCACTGGACTCCGGAAGATGCCGACACGCGGCTCGCGATCCTGATCGGCACCAATCCCAGCGTGTCGCATGGGCACACGATCGGCTTTGCCAACCCGACCGCACGGTTGCGCGACTTCCGGGCGCGAGGCGGCGAACTGTGGGTGATCGATCCGCGCGCGACGAAGACGGCCGCGATGGCGAACCGCCATATAGCGCCGCGCCCCGACAGTGACGGCTTCGTGCTCGCCTGGCTGATCAGGGAGATTCTTCGTTACGGGGCGGACGAAAAGGAGCTCGCCACCGCCTGCACCCCGGCCGACGTGCAGGCGCTGCGCGATGCGGTAGAGCCATTTACGCTCGATGCGGTCGCGGCTGCCGCCGACGTGCCGGCGGAAGACCTGATAGAGCTGCTCGGTGCGATCCGCCGCCACAAGCGGCTGGCAATCCTCGGCGGGACCGGAGTGTCGTTCGCGCCGAACGGCTTCGTGACCGACTGGCTGCGGCTTGCCCTGCTGATCGTGACGGGTTCGCTCGATCGGGCCGGCGGCATGCGCTTCAATCCGGGCGGTGCGATGCGCATGGAGGCGATCAAGTGGCGTGGTCATGCGTCGGCGGACGGCGCTGCCCCGCCTGGACCACGTAGCCGGCCGGAACTGCGCCAGGTGGTGGGGCAGCGCCCGTCCGCAGCGCTGGTCGACGAGATCGAGGCAGGAGAGATCCGTGCGCTGATCCTCGCGGGCGCCAATCCGCTCGGCGCGCTGCCGCAGCCGGAGCGGCTGCGCGCGGCGCTTGCCCGGCTAGACCTGCTGGTGCTGGTGGATTGTTTCGACACCGAGCTCACGGCGCTCGCCACTCACGTGCTGCCTTCCGCCTGGCAGTTGGAGCGGGCTAACATTAGTCTGCTCGGCGACCGGAGTCATTATGCGCCGGCCGTGCTCCCGGTAGCCGGCGAGCGCCGGCAGAGCTGGTGGATGTTCGCGCAAATCGGCGATCGGATCGGCCGACCACTGTTTGATGAGCCGGTGGCGGACGAGGAGGACATTTTCCGGCGCTTCACTGCGCATGCGCGCGACGGGCTGGACGCGCTGCGCGCCGCTGGAAGCCATGGGGTGGCAGCCCCGGTGCTGTACGGATGGGTGCGTGACAAGGTACTGGAGGAGGGACGCTGGCGACTGGTGCCGGGGCCGATGCCGGCACTGCTCGCCAAGGCCTGGGCGGAGCAAAGCGGGGAACCGAGGCTGGTGTCCGGGCGGCGGATGAACAGCAACAACTCAGTGCATTATGCAGGCGCGGAGGCGGGAGGGCCGCCGGCGATCGCGATCAGCGCGGACCTTGCCGAAGCAGGCGCTATTTCCGACGGCGCGACGCTGCGTATCTGCACGGCTGCGGGCGAGCTGATTGGACGCGCAGCGCTGGACCCGTCGCTGCGGCAGGGGGTGGTCTGGGTGAACCACGGTTGGCTCGATCAGAACGTCAATCAGCTTGTGGACGGTGATGCAATCGAGCCGCTGCACGGCCAACCTGCACAATCGGGGATCCCGGTCCGCCTCGAGCGCATCAAAATCGATGTGCGACGGGGCGCAGACAATTGAAGGATGAACATCATGCTGGGCAGGATCGTCATCAGCGCGGCGGCGGCGTCGTGGCGGCTGCTTGAATACGTCGATCCGCGCGGCTGCCGGCGTCTCGCCAGGTGCGACTGCCGACGCCGTCCCCCGGCGACGTCATCATTGTCATGTGTAATCTCGACAGCCACAAGAGCGCCAGGATCCATCAGCTGATCCGCGCCGCTGGCGCCAGGCTGATCTTCCTGCCACCCTAATCAGATATACGTCGCCCTTTGTGCTTGAAGAGTGCAAGGAACGGCGCCGCATAGGCCGCGTCGAGCGACCTCGGCCGGCAGTTGAGCGGCAAGTGCCGCTGGCCACTCTCCGTAAAAAAAGTCAGCACCTGCACAAACCACCGCTGCATATCGGGGGTGACGTTTCGCTGCGGTACGTCGAGCGTTCGGCTTCTAACCGGCCGATGAGTTGGAGTTTAATCAGGGCACGGACCTACTAGGCACGATCAACGAGGATCGAGGGATCAAGCTGCGCGCGCAGATGATCAAGTTTGCCGAAGGCGATGCCATCGGACTGCTTAGTGCGTCGAGGCGGCCTGCCTCGGTCCGCACCACCGGCGCAAGCTCAACCACTATGGCCTCACGCACCTGGCAATCTGGGATGACGAGTTCGAGCGGCCCGTGGCCAGGCAACCACGCTGGGCAAAATCTTCGTCGAGGAGGCTATGTGGTAACACCGACCATCAAGGCCAGCACGGCCCTGATCCAGGCGGTGGGCGGATTGAGCTGTTGAAGCCTGTTCGCGGCTGAAGGCACCGTCGGATTCAGTCAGCCGGTCTGGATCGTCGGGGTGACCATGATCTCGTCGATCCGGACATGCCGCGGCAGGCCGGCGACATAGAGGACCAGATCAGCGCAATCCTCCGGCTGCAGGAGCCGCGCGCGGGCCTCGGCCGCCGGAGGCGTGGGCAGTTGATCCAGCAGGGGAGTGTCGACGCCCCCGGGTGAAATCACGGTCGACCGGATGCCTTCCAGCGCGACCTCCAGATTGAGCGACTCGTTCATCGCGATCAGGCCGGCCTTGGCGGCGGTGTAAGCGGGGCCGGAATAGACCGCCACGCGCTTGCCGGACCATGATCCGATGTGGATCAGCACTCCGTCGCCAGCGGCGCGCATCGGGGCAAGTGCGGCCGAAGCGGCATTGAACGCGCCCGACAGGTTGGTGGCGATGAGCGCGTTGGCCGATTCCGCCGGAAGATCCGCCCAGCGGCGCTGCGGGATATTGTACCCTGCAGCGCCGACATAGAGATCGAGGCGGCCAAAGCGTGCGACGATCCGATCGACGACGGCACGCGCCTCCGCCGGATCGGCGATGTCGAGCGGCTCGACCACCGCCGTCCCGCTGCCTTCCGCAGCCTCCGCGGCCGCTGCAGAAAGCGGCTCTGCGCGCCGCCCGCTCAGCACCACGACGGCCCCAGCGCGCGCGAGGGCGAGGCCGCTGGCTCGCCCGATGCCGCTGCCGGCACCGGTGATCCACGCAACCCGCCCCGCGAGTGACGGCGCCATCAGGGCACAAGCTCCCCGGACAAGATCGCGCGATCGTCCGTCAGGATCGAAACACCCTTGCTGCGCAGTTCGTCGAGCGGGACGAGGTGGGCGCGCACCATGGGCGGCGTCTCGCACTTGATGAAGCGCAGGGTCATCGTGCCATGGACGTGATCGAAACTGTCGATCCAGTTGCCGCCGATACCAGGGTCTGATTCGGCGACGATGACCCGGCAACTGCCGTCCGCTTCCAGCACGGCGCGCGCTTTGTTGATGTGGCCGCCAAGATGCTCATAGGTATCAAGATTCTCCTGAAAGATGTTGAGCAGCTGGAAGATCCACTGCTCCGCGGGCGGCACCTCGAAGTGGAGCACGAGCGCCATGTCGCGCGGCTTGTCCCACGCACCGAACGCATGGTGGCGATCGGCGACGCCGCCATTGCTGAGGTAGACGGTGCGCGAGAATTGGAGCTGGTTGGGGCGGTTGCCGAGATTGTCGAACCACCAGGCGCGCGGCAATTCGGCATAGCCGCGGACCATCTGCGCCGCACGGGCGAGATTGGTGGCAAGCTCATGCGGGCGGAGCGGCCGCTGCTTGGGCTTGTCGAGCCGTTCAATGTGCATCACGGGATTGATCTCATTCGGCCGATCCTGGTGAACGACGCGGACTAGGAGGCCGACGGTGCTGTCGTCGATCGGTAGCCAGTCCTTCCCTTCCACCTTCTCACGCGTGCAATAGACCTCGAAATTGCCGTCGGCGTCGAAGTGGATCGCGTCGCTCTGTAGAAAGGCGGTAGTGTAGAGCATCGCAGGATCAAATTCCTTGAGGCTGTCGACGCCCGCCGCTGCCCAGTCTCGCTCGCCGACGTTCCGATCCTGATCGGCCTTCCAGGCGGCCATCACGAAATAGGCGATCGTGCCGCGATTGCCCCAAACGCGATATTCGTAGCCGGGCTCGTACCATTCGGACAGCAGGTGATCCTGATCCGGCGAGGTAGCGCTCATGCTGCTGCGGAACGGAATGTCACGCAGGCGCGGATGATCCGGTTCGCTATTCTCTACGAATCGCTCCAGACCGCTGCGCACGTTGCGCGACAGGTAACGAAACCACTCGGTGCGATCGAGGTCGTCGAGTTCGCCCCAGCGGGCGATCTCGTGCCCCGTCAGCCGGATCGTCTCGCAGAAATCATCCCATGCACGACCGTCCAGCAGGCGCTGGGCTGCTTTATCATTGGCCATAGTCATCCTTTCGATGTTGATGTGTTGATCAAGGGCACTGGCTGCTCGTAGATTGATCGAAAGCGCTTCCTCGGATCAGCGAGGCAAGCAGGGCAACAAAGAGCAGGGCAGAGAGCGCCGCGAAGCCGCCACTGACGCCGAACGCGGCGCGCAGCGGAAGCACGACGAGCGGGCTCAGGAATTCGCTAAGAAAGATGGCGCCGAACATGAAGCCGATCGCGCGCCCGCGAAGCCCGGGAGAGGTGCGCGCGATCAGCAGGCTAGCGAAGAAGGGCGAGAACAGACCGGTGCCGAGCCCCATCAGGAAGCAGCCGAGCGCGGCAAGGCCGGCCGTACTGACCATCGACAGCGTGGCCGTACCCAACAGATAGGCGGTTAGGATCAGCCGGAAGGTGCCGGCTTTGCCCAACCGGCCCCACACGATCGGGAACGCCGCCGCCGCCAGGATCGTGGCGAAAGCGCTGCATGCGATCACGCGTGAGCGGATGATCGGATCCTCGATCCCGTTCGCGTGCAGCAGGAACGGCACCTGCGTGGCGGGCATCATCATCAGCCCCGCCATGGCGACGATGATCGCGTAAATCGGCCATAGCGAGGTCAGCGACGCCAGCGGCTCGGCAAACGCGACCGCGGCTTGCGGCGAGCGCGGGCGAATGGCGGGCACCGATGCCACAGCCGCAAGCAGCAGCGGCACGGCAACCAGGTAGATTGCGAACGGCGCGCGCCAGCCGCCGGGCTGGGCAATGATACCGGAGATCAGGACTGCGCTCATCGCCGCAATGCCGGCTATCGAATCCTGCGCCGCGATTAGCCGGCGGCGCGCGGCCTCGTCATAGCGCGCGCCGATCAGCCAAGTCGCGACCGTGGCGATGCTCGCGCCGGAAAAGCCCATCACGAAGCGCGACGCTAGCAGCACAACTGGATCGTCCGCCCACAGCCCGGCGGAGCCGCCGAGCGCAAAGCCGGTGAAAGCAACGATGGTCATCGACCGCGGGCCGATGCGGTCGATCAGCCAGCCGCCCGCGGGCGCGCCGACCATCAGCCCGATCGCGGGCGTAGTCATGATCCATTGGGCAAGCATCGTTCCGCCCGCCTGCCCCCGGAAATGCGCTGCGATCATCGGCAACACCGGCGCGATCGTGCTGAACGTCAGCGCCATCAGTGGCGGCCCGGACAGCATGACCGCGATCAGCAGCCACCCGCGCCATCCGGGGATCGCGCGGAGCGCCGCCTGCGCGTCATCCTGTCCGACCGACGGCTTCATCTAGTAGCGGGCCCGCAGGGTGACACCGACTATGCGCGGCTCTCCCAGGAAGCCAGTGATCTGGCCGGCGTTGAACCCGGCGACGGCAAGACTCGTGAAGTAGTTTTTATTGAACAGGTTGCGGGCGAAGACGGAAACGTCAATGGCACCGTCCATGAAGCGCAGGCCGGCGCGTGCATTTACCAGTGCATAGCCATCGACGACCGTAAAGGCGGACAGGTTCGAACTGCTGTTGTAGCTGGACTTATAGCTGTAATCGGCGCCGAAATAGCCCTCGGTCCTGCCGCTCAGCGGCACCGTGACGTCGCCGCCCGCCGAGACGGACCAGCGCGGCGCGCCCGGGATCTGTCGCCCGGTGAGATCGCAAACGGTCTGCAGTCCGAAAAACTCGGGTGCGCACGGAGCGTTCCTGAAGGACAGGAATTCGGCATCGACATAGGTGGCGGCGGCGTAAAGGTTGACGGCTCGGCTCGGCATATAGCGCACCTCGAGCTCCGCCCCACGGGATCGGACCTTGCCTCCATTGGTGAGATAGCTGGCCGAGCGCGACGGGTCGAGGATGGTGGTCTGATAATCGTTGATCGTGGTGTTGAAGATCGCGCCGTTCAGGATCAGGTGCCGGTCGAGCAGGCTGCTCTTCACTCCGAGCTCGAAATGATCGACCGTCTCCGGCCCCACCGTCGGCGCGACGCCGGGCGGAACGTTGGTAAGGTTGATCCCGCCGGATTTGCTGCCGCGCGCATAGGTCGCGTAGGCGAGGATTTCCGGCGTGAAGTTGTATGCTACGTTGATCTGGCCCGTCACGTTGCTCTCGTGCGTCCGCGCCGTATAGGCGTTGGTGAGCCCAAAATTATTGCGGATCCCCTGCGCTGGGACTCGGATCGCGTCGGGCAAGCCGGAGATGTCGGGGCTTTCCGACGTCGTCTGGTTGAAGACACCGCGCTTGGTCTCGTCATTGTAGCGCAGGCCCAACGTCACCGCGAGCGCCTTGGTTGCATGCCACGTCGCCTGCCCGAACGCCGCGTAGCTGCGTCCGCGAAGAGTCGAGACACTGCGGACGGTGAAGCCGTTCAGGGCCGCGTTGTTTATCGCGTTGGCGGCGCCGAGCGCGAAGGCTGGTGCATCCGGCCCATATTGAGTGAGCTGATTGACATCCACGTCGTGGTCATAGAAATAGCCGCCGACGACATAGTCGAACGTCCGCTCGCCGGTAGAGGCGATGCGCAGCTCCTGCGAGATTTGGTGGTCGTCGATCACCTGCTGCGCGCGTGAGAAGATATCGAGCGCGATACCGTCCGCGTCCACCCGCGGATCGAAGCGCCACCGCCGCCATGAGGTGAGCGAGGTGATCGCAGCGCCGTCCAGCTCAAGCACCGCCTCGCCGGTGAAGCCGTACTGCTCCATGTTGATCCGCTGCCGTCGATTGGCGTCGTTGCGCCGGGCAAAGGGATCCACGGGGAGCGGCGTATAACCCACCTGAGCGGCCCGGGTGAGAAATGGCCGCGGGAGCGGGGTGCCATCCACGCGGCGATCGATCAGGTCGGGGATCACGGCATAGCAGCAGCTGTCCTGAAGGCTGGAATAGTCCGCGATCAGGCGGAGCCTGAAGGTCTCGCTCGGACGGAACAGAAGCTGCGCCCGCGCCGAATCATTGTTGCTCTCGTTCACGCCCTGCCCGCTGATCGTGTTGCGGACATACGCCCCATGCTCCCCATGGGAAAGCGTCACGCGCGCAGCGACGCTGTCGCTTAGCGGTCCTGCGAGGCTCAGCCGCCCGCGATAGGTGCCGCGGCTACCAATCGTGCCTTCCACCATCGCCTCCGGTTCGAAGGTCGGCGCGCGGGTGATGATGTTGATTGCGCCGGCGGTGGTGTTCTTCCCGAACAACGTGCCTTGCGGCCCGCGTAGCACCTCGATGCGATCGAGATCGACCAGCTCGAAGGTCGATTGGCCGGGCCGGGCGAGATAGACGCCGTCGACATGGACGCCGACGCCATTCTCCAGCCCGACATTGCTGAACAGGGCATTGGCGCCGAGGCCGCGGATATTGACGTTGGTGTTGTTCGGGTTGACGACCGAGATCAACATGCTCGGCAATTGTTGCTGGATCTGCTGCAGTCCGAAGCTGCCCCGTGCCTCAAGCGTCGCTCCGCCGATCGCGGTCAGCGCGATCGGAACGTTCTGCGCGGTCTCTTCGCGACGGCGCGCGGTAACGACGATGTCACCGGGTGCGAGTTCCGCGACAGCGGAGTTTGGAGCGGGCTCGCTCTGCGCCAATGCTTGGGAGGCCAACATGGCACAGGCGAGCGACGCCACCCCGAGCGACGCGATATGTGCACCCATGAGACGTCCCCTCTTTGCCCCGGCACCCCCAGGAAGAGGTGCCGCACAGCCGCAATTTTCCGGATTCTGCTTACCAGGATGTGAAAGAGGTTGCCTGATCAACGGCGATGAGTTCCGGCTTTCAGCCAGTTCTACTTGAAGACGGACATCGGGCGATGGATTGCACCATGGAGGGAGAATATGCCGAGGAGACTTGGCAGCGCCAACACGTCTCCCTACGGTCTTCTGTGAACGGCGGCAGCGGGCATCAGGATTAGATAGATCCGCGTTTCCATGCTCGTCATTGTTATGCATGACAACCACTCTCCTGTATCTCTTTTATTATGTGCGGCTTGGCCGCCAGGCGGCTCACTTAATCGGTGTTGACTACGACTTCCTTGAGTTGCTCCTTCGGAAACGCAAACGCCTGCTTTTCCGCATAGGCGTCGCTAACTGGTGATCCGACATCGAGACCAATGTCCGTGCTCGACCAGGAGATAGACACTGTCGGCGTTGACTTGAGCTCCATGCTGCCAACGGATCGCCCGTCGATCGTGAGGGTACCCCTGCCTACAAAGTCCCCGGTTCTTTCGAACCGATATCCCAGTTGCGATTGTCCGATGGGTACCTGCGCGCTAGAAGTGACGACCAAATGCTTACCAAAGTCGTTGAAGTCAAAGTGAAGGCGGTTTTCCTTGACGTAGAATACGTAGCCTCCAAATCGATCACCTGACGCTATAAGGACGCCTTCGGCGTTTAAGTCCTTTCGATCGACAAAAGCGGTTACAGCAAATGACTTATTCAGAACGCGTGGTGAGGCGTCAGAGGGGATCTGCTGTGTACCGGCGAAATACCGGTACTCGTTCGGTGCTTTGAGAGCCTTGTGAAAGGCCGGGTCGCGGAGGCCGCGGTCGTCCAGCGGTAGAACGTTGTACTTTTTGGCTTCTTGCAGCCATGTTTCTTTGAGCTTGGCGACTATCTGTGGATGTCTGCCGGCTACGTTGCGGGAGGCAGAAAAATCATTCCGCTGATTATACAACGCCCATGCGTCCGTTTCGAATGGTTGTCCGGCAATGTGCAATGCGGTGGCCTTCCAGCCCTCGTGCCAAACCGCTCGTTGCCCCCACAGCTCGAAATATTGCGCGCGGCGCGCTTCTGGCGCCGCCGGATCGGCAAACGTCGCGGCGATACTAGCGCCTTCGAGCGGCTGCTGCGCAACGCCTCGGAAAGAGGTGGGGACCTCCACGTCAACCACGTCGAGTATGGTCGGTGTGATGTCAATGATATCTACGAACTGCGGTCGTACCGCGCCTTTCTTTTGAATACCCTTCGGCCAGGAAACAATAAGAGGCGCCCGTAAGCCTCCTTCGTTAACGCTCTGCTTGTACTGGGTGAACGGTGTGTTGCTGACCATTGCCCAGCCCAGCGGATAGTTGCTGTAGGTGCGATCGGATCCGACCTGGGGCAAACGTCGCACCAGATCATCCAGCGCCTCTGTTGCTCGTGCTGTGTTGGCGACGCTGAACGTCAGATTGGTTGTTCCGTGCGCCTCTCCCTCCGGGCTAGCACCATTGTCCGACATCACGACGATGATGGTGTCGTTGCGGAGCCCTGCGCGGTCGAGGAAGGTCAGCAGCCGCCCGATTTCAGCGTCGGTATGCTCGAGAAAACCGGCATATGCAGCTTGAAGCCGGGCGGCGACCTTCTTCTCTCCGCGGCTCAAGCTATCCCACGGCTTAACATCGGAATTGCGGGGCGGGAGCCTCGTATTTTTCGGGATAAGGCCGAACTGCTTCTGTCGTGCAAAGCGCTTTGCACGAATGCGGTCCCATCCCTCCGCGTAGACAGCATTATACCTATCGATAAATCGTGCCGGCGCCTGATGCGGCGCGTGAGTTGCACCGGGTGCAAAATAGAGGAAGAACGGCTGCTCGGGGTCGCGCGCTTTCACAGCCTGAACTAGGCCTATGCTTCGGTCGACCATATCCGTCGTGAAGTGATAATCAGGAGACTTTGGCGCAGGCACAAGCGTATTGTCCATGACCAACTCTGGGTGGAACTGATCCGCCATGCCACCAATGAAGCCGAAATACTGGTCAAAGCCGCGCTGGAGCGGCCACTGGCTCTTGTCGTTCGCGCCGTGCGCCGCCGACATGGGAGCGAGATGCCATTTACCGACGGCAAAGGTGCTGTAGCCAGCCGGACGCAAAACCTCCGCAATCGTCGCCGCAGCATGGCTGATCTCGCCACGCTTCCCTGGCGCATCAGTTACCACATTAGTCAGATTGCCCATGCCGACCGAATGGCTGTTGCGCCCCGTAAGCAATGCGGCGCGCGAGGGTGAGCAAATCGCCCGCGTGTGGAAGGCGTTATAGCGCAGCCCCTCGGCAGCTAGCCGATCGAGATTCGGCGTAGCGATTTCTGAGCCGAAGCTTCCAAGGTCGCCAAACCCCGTGTCGTCCAGGAGAATGTAGATGATGTTCGGCTTACTGGCGTGAGCGACACTCTCGGGATTGTGTCCTGCCATCGGTCTCCCGCGGGCGACATCAGCCTGCGCCGCCTCGGCGTTGGCCGCGGTAGCCACCACGAAAAACATACCGGTTATGAGCTGCATGGCTCGCATTGTGTCCTCCCCGCTCGCCTACACCAGGTGCTTGGCTCGCCCGGCCTATAAGTGGTACGGTACAGAGATGTACCAACTTTGCAATAGCCATTTGCGGGCCTTCCGCATACGGACTGCGATAAGGCTGAAGCGGAAGGGGTTTGGGATTGCGAGCGGCGAAGCAGAGCATACCGGAGCATAGTGGTACCCCGCGCGACCGGCTAATGGCGGCTGCGGAGGCGCTGTTCCTGCGAAACGGCCTCGTCAGAACGAGTGTTGATGCAATCGTCGCCGCTGCGAGGACGAGCAAGCGCGATTTCTACAAGCATTTTAGGGATCGACAGGGGATCTTCCTCGAGATCGCTCAGCAATCGCTAATGGTGCCCAACACGCAGATGGATGCGATCCGGCAGACAATTGAACAAGATGTCCATAAGCTTGCATTCAGCAGTGGCGACATTCAACGGTTCCTGCATATGTCCGCCCGGTTCATCTACGATATGCATCTGGATGCGCAGAGCCTAGGTCTCTTCCGGGCCGCCTTAGCCGCCTCGATGCTGCACCCCGAAGTATCTGGGGCCGTGTACCGCGCGAGATCACGGACGTTGGTGGCAAGCTACCTTGAAGACCATCGGGAGGACCACCGCCTCACATTC
Source organism: Sphingobium herbicidovorans (assembly GCF_002080435.1). NCBI lineage: Bacteria > Pseudomonadati > Pseudomonadota > Alphaproteobacteria > Sphingomonadales > Sphingobiaceae > Sphingobium > Sphingobium herbicidovorans. The sequence goes on from NZ_CP020538.1 coordinate 1,523,371, forward strand.
GACGACGCTCATCTGGCCGCCATCAGGTTCGGTCATCTTGCCACTGATGGGTTACGATTCATGCTGGGAGCGGATCCACTCTCGTCGGAAGAACGAGAGAAATTAGCGTGGGAGGTTTCTGGTCTCTTCTTGGACGGGCATGCCGCGCCTCGGTTTCGCGCGGGGGATGAACTATCCAGGGTTGACCTCAGCGGCGACCCCACTCCGTCCGACGCTAAGCCGCGGCGCATTATCGAAGCATTCGCGGATACACGCCTTTCTCCTGCAGTATGGGACCGGATGCTTGACACGGCCTGGGCAGAGTTCGGAGCGCACGGTTATGATGACACAAGTTTGGGTGTGGTTGCGCAGAAGGCGGGTGTCTCGAGAAACGCACTCTATCGACAATATGGGTCAAAGGAGAACCTCTTCCTTGCAAGCGCAGGCAGGGTCGTCGATCGGGTTTATGGAGGCTTTACTGTGCCCCAGGGACAATGCGGGCAGGTACACGAGGCCTTGATTGAACTAGCTTTGCAACTACTTCAGCGGTTTCTAATTCCGGAGAACCTAGACTTACACAGACAGCTGCTAATCCACGCTGGGCAAAGACCTGGAATGACAAGTAGAATATACGGCTATCTCACCGACACTGTGCTCAAGGCTCTCTCACCAGTGTTCAAGCGCTTGGGCGATCTGGTGATCAAGCAGGAAGTAGCCGCTCGGGCACCCTGGCGCTTTTTCGTGCTTGCGAGCTTTGGGACGCGGTTTATCTTCGTTCCGCCAGAACATCGCGAACAGCGTGAACTCGCAACAGAGGCAGTTTACCAGTTCCTGTACGGGTGTCGAAGATGACGATCGCGCGCTCAAAGAAGCGGGCACTTCTGTTAGAGCGGTTTTCGACCGCTTTGAATCGATGAGGGATTCCTTTGCGGGCTGATTTGTGATTCAGAATCTGTGCTGGTGAAGGAGGCCAGCGTGGATGGGTCACCCTCTCTCTATGGATTTGCGCGTCCGGCTTCTGGCAGCGGTTGATGGCGGGCTGAGTTGCCGAGCGGCGGCGGTGCGGTTTGGTGTGGCGCCATCGACGGCGATCCGTTGGCATGCGCAGAGGCGCGAGACGGGTGCCTTTGCTTCCAAGCCGCAAGGTGGCGACATGCGATCCCGCCGAGTGGAGGAGCGAGCGGCCGACATTCTGGCCTTATGGGAGGCGCGCAAGGACATCTCGCTCGAAGAGCTGCGCATTGCCTTGGCCGAAGCGGGTCTGACGGTATCGGTTGCCGGGCTGCACCGCTTCTTCGCGCGGCGGGGCATGACGCGCAAAAAAAGACTGGGCATGCCATCGAGCAAGACCGCCCCGACGTCCTGAGGCAGCGCCACGACTGGTTCGAGAGCCAGGTCGATCTGGAACCGGAACGCTTGGTGTTGGACTTGTAACGGTTTTGTGCCGGTCACTTGAGAGTTTAAGGCTCGTTCAAGGAGACCGACGAGATGATGAAGCATAGTGAAGAGTTCAAGCAGGAGGCTGTGCGCATTGCGCTGACCAGCGGGTTGTCGCGCGGACGCGTCGCGTCAGATTTGGGTGTCGGCAAGTCGACGCTGAACAAATGGGTTTCGCATTATCGTCCATCGGACCTGGTGGCAGCGCCGCAGGCAGATCTGGCACGAGAGAATGAACGGCTTCGCTTTGAGAACCGCGTGCTTCGGGAGGAGAGGGAAATCCTAAAAAAGGCGACTCAGTTCTTCGCGAGCCAAAGGCCGTGAGGTTCGCCTTTGTGCACAGCTGGCGGCATCGTTGGCCGGTGGAGCTGATGTGCCGTGTCCTTCAGGTGAGCGAGCGCGGTTATCGTTCCTGGCGCTCGCGTCCAGTAAGTCATCGGGAGCGGACAGACATGAGGGTGCTGGCCCATATTCGGGAACAATATAGCCTCAGCCTTGGCAGCTACGGTCGTCCAAGGATGACGATGGAACTCAAGGAGGCGGGCCTTGATGTTGGTGAGCGTCGGGTCGGCCGCCTCATGCGGATCAACGGGATCAAGCCGGTCCGCACACGCAAACACAAGGTGACGACGGACAGCCACCATCGCTTGGGTGTCGCAGCGAACTGGTTGGATGGCGACTTTGCCGCCGATGCGCCAAATTGCAAATGGGCTGGCGACATCACCTATGTCTGGACATCGGAAGGCTGGCTCTACCTTGCCGTCATCCTCGACCTGCACAGCCGCCGTGTCGTTGGCTGGGCTGTCAGCGATAGGATGAAGAAGGATCTGGCGATCCGGGCATTGGATATGGCGGTGCGCCTGCGCAATCCGCCGCATGGCTGCATTTTTCATTCCGATCGCGGCAGCCAATATTGCTCCTATGACTACCAAAAGAAGCTGCAGGCCTACGGCCTGCGTCCATCCATGAGCGGCAAAGGCAATTGTTACGACAACTCCGCCGTCGAGACATTCTTCAAATCCCTGAAGGCGGAAATGATCTGGCGGCAGAGCTGGCCAACCCGGCGGCAAGCAGAGGCCGCCATCTTTCAGTACATCAATGGCTTCTACAACTCACGGCGGCGCCATTCATATCTGGGCGGGATCAGCCCAATCGCCTTTGAGGCCAAGGTGGCATAATGAGATAGGTGACCGGCGCAAAACCGTTACAAGTCCATGCCATGGACCGCCGTGGCCTGAGAACACCGGTCACCCAGAACCGGCATTTGACGGGCCTGTCTACGCCCACCCGAGCAAAGGTCTCATTACTCGCTCCTAGGTCGTGACGGTACGCTTGTAGGAAGCAAAACGGGTGAACGGCATTGAGTTGCCGCCGCCCTGTCTTCAGGCGGCTTAATCTCGCGTGACAGAGGTGGCGGGTATCCACAGCACTTGCGCCAGCGGATCCGGTTCGTTGGCAAGAGTGCGCGCAGCCTGACGAATGGCCTTGGGCACCTCTCCCGAAAACCGTTGAAAGGCGCGCCGCATGCGCTCCGTTTTTCCAAACCCGGCGGCTTCTGCTACAAATTCGATCGAGGCGGCGCCGGTTGTCAGCATTGCACGCGCAGCCTCGAGGCGCATACGTTCAACAGCCTTCGCGGGCGTCACTCCGGTCTCCTCACGAAAAAGCCGGGCGAATGTGCGGGGGCTCATGCTCATCTTCTCCGCCAGCAGATCGACGGACATGGGTTTCGCGACATTCGCCCGCATCCACATGCGCAACGCATCGAACCGCTTGGACGCACAACCAGTCGCCTGGAGCCACGAAGGCTCGACGTGACCCTCTGCGGTGCGGGTATGAACAAACATTTCGTGCATTACCGCCCGAGCGGCGTCCGGGCCAAGATCGTCCTGGATGAGCGCGATGGCCATTTCGATACCTGCGCTTATTCCTGCGGAGGTCCAGTATTTGTCCTCGCGGAGGAACACAGCATTTCGATCAACGACGACCTTGGGATAGCGGCGCGCAAAATCATCGATCCAGCCCCAATGCGTCGTGGCGCGGATCCCGTCTAGAAGCCCGGCCTCGGCAAGCGCGTAGGATCCTACGCATACGGATGCTACGCGTTTCGCAGTGGAAGCTTCGCGCGCCAGCCACTGGGCAACCGCAGAAATGCTGTCCATGTCCCCCAACCCATATCCACCGGACACAATCACGGTGTCGAAAGGGCCAGAGCCGAAGGCCTCTGCCTCAAGTGAAACGCCGGCGCTACTCCTGACAACGCCGCTTGTAGGTGCGCAAAGAGTAAGGACATATGCGCCAGGCGAGACCAGATTAGCAAAGTCAAAGGCTGCAATAGGTCCCGCCACATCCATGAGCTGGAAGCGCGGAAAAATTGCGAACGCGACCAGCCGCGTCATGGCAGAAAGAGAGGGATTATTGTCATTGATGGTGATCCTCTACTTTGGCATTCAGACATAAGGGATCCCATTAACCTGAAGCATAGACATCATACAGTGCATCGGGCGAGCTCGCAAATGCTGCCGAAATTTGCCGAACGAGGCCGATCATAGACGACTTGTAAGTTTTCATCGAAAAGAGCGCATCAAGACGCCTGCAAAAATATGGGGAGGAGGCGAATGCCCTTATTGCTGATCGGGGGTGCCATGGTCGGATGGTTCTGCCTGATGATCTATCTGGGCCACCGCTATCCCGTCGTGAAGATACCTGCCAAGGCGTATCTGACCAATGCGCTGGCCGCCGTGGCTGCGGGCCTGATTGGAATACCGCTTGCATATATCACTGGCGCAGCCGCGATCTGGGCGTCGCAGGCGACTGGCCTACAACTAAATCTCATCCATCCGGATCGGATTGGGTTGGGCCTGCCTGTGGTGGACGAGGCACTTCGCATTCTAGCGATGATCCTTGTGCCTTTGGCAGTCTATGATTTCTGGCTCGCATTCTCTCACCGCTTGGAGCACCATGTTCCAGCGCTCTGGGACATCCATCAGGTTCATCATTCGGACCGCTGGATGAACCCGCTAACGGTGTTCCGGGACAATTTCCTCCAGATCCAGTGGCGCAGCTTCTTCTCGATGCTGACAATCGGCCTGTTCGTCGATCTGAATTTCAAGGAAGGCGGACAGGCCGCGGTCTATTCTCAACTGTTCCTTTTCGCCTGGGCTGCCCTTTGTCATTCGAATATTCGCGTGGAATTGCCGTGGCTGGAAGGGATTCTGGTCACGCCGCAATACCACCGGATCCACCATTCTACTCAAGCTGAACATATCGATAAGAATTTTGCCGATGTGTTTCCATTATTCGACATGCTGTTCGGCAGCTATGTTCGGCCGAGAAAGGGTGAATTCCCGGAGACCGGGCTGGCGTCGGGAGAAGCCATCGACGGGATCGGCGGGGTAATTTTCGCTCCCTTCCGTTCCTGGCTCAAGCGTCTGCGGCTCCGCTTCCGCTAGAGTTTCGGCCAAACCCATCATCACATAGCTGGCTAAGATGCGCCCCCTCGCATCTATAGCTACAATTAGGAGTAAGCGATGCGCATCACGGCAGTTCTGCTCGGTATGAGCCTAACACTGTCGTCCTTGGCAGTGGCCCAGGACCGACCAAATCCGATCTCTCCCGATCGCACCGTCACCGTGCCGAGGTTCCGACTGCCGCCGTCTGTCTACCTGAGCCGGGAGGCTCGCGAGCGCATGGCGAAACGACCCGCCGACACCGGCGCTGCTCTCGACAGCATCGCTAGGGGCGGCTCTGAGGTCGCGCGGCGGATCCGCAATGGACAAGACAAGGTCGCCCTCGCACGCTCTGCTGAGATGGGCAGGCGCTACGGCGTGACGATTGAAGCGACTGAGATCGCAGGCATCAAAGGCTATTGGGTTCGTCCCGAGAAGGTCGCTCCTGCCAATAAAGGCAAGGTGTTGGTCAATTTGCCGGGCGGGGGCTTCGTGGTCAGTGCGCCCGGCGCTGGCGCCATAGCAGAAGCCGCGCCGTTGGCAGGAATGGCCGGGATAGCCATACTGACGATCTCGTACAGCCAGGCACCGGAAGCGAGATTTCCTGCGGCGAGCCGCGATGTCGCTGCCGTCTATCGTGAGCTCCTCAAGACCCATAAGGCGAGGAATATCGGCTTCTTCGGCGGCTCTGCTGGTGGGCTGCTGACGGCGCAATCGCTCGCCTGGTTTCAAAAGGAGAGCTTGCCCACGCCTGGCGCGGCCGGCGTCCTTTGCGCTTCGGCTGACGCTCGCTGGGCGGGCGATGCCTGGTACTGGTTCAAGCCGCTGCAGGGTCTCACCGCACCGCCAACACTGGATGAGCGCTTCTATTATGGGGATCATGATCTCTCCGATCCGCTTATGTCCCCGATAGAGTCCAGCGAAGTGTTGAAGCGTTTTCCGCCCACGCTCCTTATCACCGCCACCCGGGCGGGAGAGTTGAGCGCGGCGGTGAATACCCATCGCTTGCTCGTCAAAGCAGGGGTTGAGGCGGATCTGCATGTCTGGGATGGTTTAAATCATTGCTTTTATACGGACGATAAGATCCCAGAATCGCGAGAGGCATTTGGCGTCATGGCGCGCTTCTTCACGCGGCACCTTGGCAGCAGGTAGACGGCTGAAGTCTGGAGCACGAATTGAGCAGCCTCTCGAGCCGTCTTCTTCTGCTACGAAATGGAGGCGTGCAACGCGAGATACGATCACAACAGTTATGCAATGAGTGACCGCGGACTGTTACCAACGCAAACCGCCGCAGCTAACACATCAGGGGGATTCTATGTCGGTTTCGAAAAGGGCAACTGTCTTCCTCATTCTGACCTTCGTCCTGAGCTGGAGTCCGATAATTTTCGCTTCGATTGGCGGCCACCGGGACATTTCATCGGCGCCCTTTTCCTTCTTTATCGCTCTTTTCGGACCTGTTGTAGCGGCTGTGATTTGTTCCCTCGCTTTTGAGAAGGGCCACCGGCTAAACGCGCTTGGGCTTCGTCTTCGGATCAGTGTCTGGCTTATTCTGGCACCCGTGATTGCAGTCGCCCTAGCAGTTATGAACATTGCCATCACTGCTTCACTTTCGACGCATGAGCTTGCCGGCCTCGATGGCATGGCGAGACAGTTTGCGGATTTGCGTCATCAAGATTATTCAGATCCTCGATCTTATCTCCTCGTGATGGCGAGCTTCACCGGGCTGACTTTTCTCGGCAACTCCGTACTCTACACCTTCACGGAGGAAGTCGGCTGGCGTGGCTACCTTTACCATCTATGGCGGCCATTCGGCTTTTGGCGAAGCTCGATTGCTACTGGCCTTGTCTGGGGCATTTGGCACTGGCCCATGATCTATTTGTTCGGTCTGAATTATCCCGACCACCGCGCTCTCGGCCTGGCGATCTTCCCTATTTCCACAATTTTGTTTGCCGTCATCCTGACGCTTGTGCGTGACCGTGCCGGCTCTGTGCTGGCGCCAGGCATACTGCACGCTGGTGTCAACAGCCTAGCTTTGATCGTACTGGTCGTGCTGGACCATCCGACATATCCATGGGATGCGGTCGGCATAGGCTACTTGGCAGCCTTAGCGGCGGGGGCACTGGTGACTGCGGCTTTCCAGCAGGCAAAGCCGCAATCGTTCGTCCGCCACCGCTGCTGGACGACACAGCCCAGATGAAAGATGCTCGGCCTACGTCGACCAAACCTCGCCATTCAGAGTGGGAGGCTTGAAGGGCAGCTTGTGCCAATTCAAGCCGTTCCAGAACATCCATCTGCCACCCTCAGCCCCTAAACTTTGGTGCCTTTTCAAAGTCGGCCTTGCCGAAGGGTGTGTCCGTGAAGAGGTAGCCGTAGTAGAAATTGCGCAGGCGCTTGTGGAAGTGCCGGATCCGGTCCTGATAGGCGAGTTGCGCTTGCATGTCCGTTTCGGCGAGCCGAGCGAGTAATGTCTGCACTCCGACGGGCGGCAACAGCCAGCCGACGCTGTGAGCCGCCGCATCACGCGCCTCAATCCCGCGGCGATAGGCTGCGACCTTGCCCGCGACGCTTTCATCCCCGACCTGATGAAAGGCGAGATACCATTTATAGTGAAAGGCGGCGGTCAGCGGCGGACTGTCCCTCCATTCGGGATGGTGCGCATAGAAGGCGCGCATCGTGTCCTCGCGCGGGATATCCCAGGCGCGGTTGACCGCTTCACGTTGGGCGAGCGTCAGTTCCACGCCTTGGCCGACCGGAATGGCCTGGTTGATAGCCACATGGGCGACTGTCGGCAGGATCAGCGTCAGCACGAGCCATAAGCCCGCCAGCGTCGCTGCATTGGCAACCGACGACCAGCGCAGCCGGGCGATCAGCAACGTCACACTTATCCAAAAGGCGAGATAAAGCACCACCATCCCCAACACCGCCAGCAACGTGACGCCCGGCACCTGGGACAAGATCGCGCCAATCGCCAGCGGCACTGCCAGCGCCAAGAACAGCAGTCCGCCGCGCAGCAGAACCCGGCGCGCCCATAGATGCCGCCCCGACCCGGCGATCGCGTCCAGCATGCGCAGGCGGCCAGCTTCCCGTTCACCCGACACCAGATCGTGGAACAACGCAATCACGAACAGCGGTGTCAGATAGACCAGCACGAAGGCGAAATCGAAGCGGCCCGGCAGGGCGAGTTCGGGATTGAACGCCTCTCCGTCATAGAGTTGCGCCTCCAGCCCGAGCGCGCGGATCCGCAGGATATAGGGCGCAACATCGCGCAGGCCGAGCGCGGCGAAGGCCAGCGGCGCGGGCGCATCCCATGTCGCGTGAAAGCTGTAATAGGCCGCGCTGCCTGCGTCCTTCGACTTGTCCACCCATGCGGCGATGCTGGCGATATCCTGCGCCTGTTGGGGCTGGATGCGGGCGATGACATCGCGTTGGCGGGTGACCTCCGCCATACCCGCCGCCACGGCGGCGATGGAGAGCAAAGCGACTAGAAGCAGCGCCAGCACCGCCATGCGCGATCGAAGCAGCAGGCGCAGTTCATAAGCGACCAGTGTCATGGACGGGCTTTCTGAAGATGACGGGCGACCGGCAGCAGCGCCAGCGCGGCGATGACCAGCCAGGCGAGCAGCAGGCCAAGGCCGGGCAGGCTGGCTTTGACCAGATCGGCGGCTCGGGCAGGCTTGAATTGGAATTGCGGGATGGTCTCCCAATGGCCCGCGGAGATGCGCTTTCGCCGATCGGCGCCCGCATCCTTGGCGGTGTCGTTGGCATAGCTGACGGCTTCGGCCTGAAGCCTGTTCAATCGCTGCACCATGTCATAGCGATAGGCCTCGGCCTGTGTCATGAAGCGGCGATGGCCGGTCAGGTCGGTGCCCGCCGCGGCCATCGAAAGGCGCTTTAAGGCAATGGCGGGACTTATGATTCCAAAGCCGTCGTTCAGGCGGGTCTGCGCGGCCTGAATAGCGAAGCTGCGGTCGGCATAATCGTCGAACAGGCCAGATGTGAGTTTCTCGCCCTCCATGGCCAGCAGGCCGCTATAATTGACCGGCAGATCTTCAACACGGGTGACGCCATATTGGCGCAGCGTCTTCTCCTTGAACGCCTTGAAGAAAGGGTCGTCGGGATTGTGGCTGTCACCCAGTTTATGCAGGTCTCGGGCGATGGCGATGTCCGTTTCCAGTCGCGTCGGCAGGGCATGGGCCTGCGCCGCGACATCAGGGGCAATGCGGGGCAGCAGGATGACCAACACGACCCATAGCGCGAGCAGGGCGAGCAGCGCGTCGCGCCCCCGCCGCGCCAGGGCGGACATAAGGATGACGATGATCGCCCACAGCGCCAGATAGGCGGCATAGCCCAGCGCGATCACAAGCATAGGCCCGGCCAGCGCGCCTGGTTGCCCGGCGATCAACAGGAAAGCGATCATGGCGGGCAGACCGACCAGCGCCGCGACCACACCCAGCGCCAGCAGCTTGCCCATGACCACCGCGCGGGCCGATACGCCCTGCACCAGCATCTGACGCAGCGTCCCACGTTCCCTTTCTCGCGCGACAGCGCCATAGCCAAGGAAGATCAGCAGCAACGGCGCGATCACCTGCAAAACGAAGGCGGGTGTCAACTGACCGAAGCGAACGAGCATCGAGGACTGGCGGACATCGCCGAAATTGGCGCTGTTCTGCCGATGCCCCTCCAGGAACATGCTGTTGCCGGTGAAGGCGTCGACCCCGGGATCGAAGGCGGCCAGCAGTCCGAGCGGACGAAAGACAAAATTGCCGAAATGCACCATGCGATGCGGGTGTCGGTCGGGCTGGGTTTCGAATTCCTTCGCCGCCTGCGCCTGGAAACGGGCGCGGGTTTGCGTGATCGACTGCTGGTGCGACCAGCTGATGAGCGCAGCGGCCAATGTCAGAAGGACGAGCAGCGCAAAGGCGACGACGGCGACGCGATTGCGCCGCATCAGGCGGAGTTCGTCGCGCGCGATCAGGGTCACGGCGCTCATGCGGCGGCGACCTCGCGCGCAAATTTGCGGTGCAGTTCACGCACGTCGAACCGTTCCTCTCCCTGGGCGCATGCTTCGTCGACGATGCGCCCGGATTCGAGGAAGCCGATGCGGTCGGCAATGTCGGCCGCCGATAGCAGGTCATGCGTTACCATCAGCACAGCCGCGCCTTTGCGCGCGACATCATGGACCAGCTTGTTAAAGTCTGCTGTAGCGCGCGGATCGAGGCCGGAGGACGGCTCGTCGAGCAGCAGCACCGGCACTTCACGCAGCAAGGCGATGGCGATCGCGACTTTCTGCCGCATTCCCTTGGAGAAGCCGGCCAGTCTTTTGCTCCAAGCGGCGGCTTGCAATCCTGTCGCCTCAAACGCGCCGTCGATTGCATCGGGAACCGGATGGCGACCCGCCAGCGCCAGCAAATAGGCCGCATTTTCCCGCGCGGTCAGATGTTCGTACAGCGCGACATTTTCAGGGACATAGGCGACCTGCTCTCGTGCCTTCTCCGGCTCCGCCGCCGGATCATGACCCGCAACCAGCACCGTGCCGCTGTCCGGCCGGACAAAGCCCAGCAGCGTCGACATCGTCGTCGACTTGCCCGCGCCATTGCCGCCCAGCAAGGCATAAATCTCACCCGCATCGACATGCAGCGCCAGGCCACGCAGCACGGATTGGCTGGCATAGGACAAATGGACATCGGACAAGAGGATGCGCTGGCCGGTCGCGGTCAGGGACATGAATATGGCTCCTTGGCTGTTGGTGCGCAGCATTCCGGCGGATCAGCACATTGTCAATGGTATAATATAACATTTCCATTTGACGCGTGCTCGACTGATCCTTTAGGGGCGGCGCTCGATGAGATGCAGTCTCATTGCAACAGGGGAATTTATGGCAATCCAACTGCAGCGCCCGCGCGCGCATGTCCCTTTACGTCGGCTCCGCGACGTCACGCTGCCACTTGCGATGGGTCTTGCCGGTGCGTCGGCACAAGCCCAAACCGGCGACGCGATCCACCACTCCGAGCAGGGTGAAGACGCCATCACCGTGACTGGCGTGCGCCAAGCCTATCGCGGCGATTTCGCGGTGCAGGAAATTCCACAGGCGATTACCGAAATCAGTGCCGAGACGTTGCAGCAGAATAACATCCTGCGCCTGACCGACGCTCTGGACATGAATGCTTCGGTCGCGCGCCAGAATACATTGGGCGGCCTCTGGGACAGCTTCGCCATTCGCGGCTTTGCCGGCGATGAAAATCTGCCGAGCGGCTATCTGGTCAATGGCTTCAACGCGGGGCGCGGTTTTGGCGGCCAGCGCGATGTCGCCGGAATCGAGCGGGTTGAAGTGCTCAAGGGGCCGGCGGCGGCGCTGATCGGTCGCGGCGAACCAGGCGGCACGATCAACCTTGTGACCAAACAGCCGGAAATCGGTCGGACCTTCGGCGCCGGATCTCTGCAATATGGCAGTTATGATCGGTTCCGCGCCGACGCCGACGCCAATCTGGCGCTGACCGATGGCATCACCGCGCGGCTGTTCGGCTATTATGAGAAGGGCGACACGTTCCGCGACTATGTGTCGCAGACGCGCTGGGGCTTCCTGCCCTCGATCGGCGTTGCGCTCGGCGATCGGACGCGCCTGACCTATGATTTCGAATGGACCCGCGTGGAAGTGCCGTTCGATCGTGGCATCGTCGTCCTCGACAATGACTTCAACACCGTGCCGCGTTCGCGCTTCCTGGGCGAGCCGGGCGATGGCGACACGGTGGCGCGCGCCACCGGCCACCAGTTGCGGCTCGACCATCAGTTCAATGATGACTGGAGCCTGCTGGTCGGGGCCAGCCATCGCGACACGCTGCTGACCGGTTTCTCGTCCGACGCGGAGCAGACCGCTTCGCGCCAGAAACTCTATTTCGATGGTCATTCCCTCTCGCGTCAGCGCCGCTCGCGGCGCTACGATGCGGAACATAGCGTCGTTCGCGCTGAAATTGCGGGTAATTTCAAGATCGGATCGTTGCATCACCGCGTGCTGATAGGCGGCGATTTCGACCAGTTCGAATATGATAATTATTTCACCCGCTTCCGTCCGCCGGCCGTCGGCACGAACCCGAGCGATCAGGCCGGCTATGTCATCGACATCGACAATCCGGTCTATGGCCGATATCCGCTGCCCGCGACGCCGGTACTGACCGATCGCCTCGATACTCAGCGCAGCTTCGGCTTCTATGTGCAGGACCAAATCAAACTGACCGAACGGCTCCAGATCCGGGTCGGCGGTCGCTACGACAATTTGACGCTGAAGGTGGACAACCGCGTCCTTGCAGCGGCAAATCGGTTTAACAGGCGAAAATATGAGCGGTTCAGCCCGCAGGCCGGCATCGTTTATGAGCTAAGTGATCCGATCACCCTCTATGCTGCTTATGGCCAGGGATATCGGGCGAATGTCGGCGCCGATTTCTTCAACAATATCTTCGATCCCGAAACCAGCGAGTCCATTGAGGCCGGGATTAAGCTGAGTACGCTGGGCGGCGCGCTGACCGGAACCTTGTCCGTCTATCAGCTGACGAAGGACAATGTGCTGGCGAGCGACAATAATAATCCGGGCTTCTCCGTCGCTATAGGCAAGGCACGCAGCCGTGGCGTGGAACTGGACGTAAACGGCCATCTGCCGGGCGATATCGATATCCTGCTAAGCTACGCCTATACCGATGCCGAAGCACGCGAAGCGGTGAACGATCCCAATTTCGCCACCCGGATTCTGCCGGGCGACAAATTGATCAACATCCCTGACCACAATCTCAACATCCAGGTCGCAAAACATTTCGAACTGGCCGGGCGCGGGGCGCAACTTGGGGCGGGTATGCAATATGTCGGCGAGCGGCTGGGTGAGACGGGGACGAACTTCACCCTGCCCTCTCACACATTGTTCCGCCTGTTCGGCAGCGTCGATGTGATCGAGGATGTCGAACTGTTCGGCACCATCAGCAACCTGTTCGACAAGCAATGGTATGCCAGCAGCTACAGTTCGGTCTGGGTGCAGCCGGGAACGCCGCGCACCGCCACCATCGGCTTGCGCGCCCGCTTCTGAGCCGGGAAGATAGAGACATGAGCAAGACGATGTCACGCCTTCTGAGCGTAGCGGCGCTGTGCGCTGCTGGCACGGCTACCGCGCAGCAACCAACCCATACGCCTCTGCCGGGGCTGCCGGCGTCGGTGTTACCGCCAGCGCTGCCCTGGTCCGGCGCGAGCGAGAAGCTGATCGTCGCTAAGGACGATCCGTGGATCACGCCCGCCGAACAGGCAGGATTTGCCACCACGCCGCGGTACGCGGAGGTCGAGGCTTGGCTGAGGCGGTTGGACGCAGCCTCTCCTCTCATCAGCCTTGAGACCTTCGGTCGGACCGGCGAAGGGCGTGACATGGTGCTGGTCCGCGCCAGCAAGGGCGGGGCAGGCAAGCCGGTCGTGCTGGTGCAGGCGGGCATCCATGCGGGAGAGATCGATGGAAAGGATGCGGGCCTGATGCTGCTGCGCGACATCGCTATGCGTGGCAAGGACAGGCTGCTCGACAAGGTCGATCTGGTGTTCGTTCCTGTCTATAATATAGATGGCCATGAGAAGATGAGCCGCTGGAATTTCCCGGCGCTGCGCGGTCCGGCGGAAAAGGGCTATGTCGGCAACAGCCGTAACATCAACCTGAACCGCGACTATGCGAAAGCGGATGCGCCTGAAAGTCGCGCCATGATCGGTCTGCTGCGTCGGCTGGACCCGATCCTCTACATCGATTGCCATGTCAGCGACGGCTTCGACATGCAATATGACATCACCTTCACCTATGCCGGCTGGGGCCGCTATGCCTATCATCGCGCGACCGCGGACTGGTTGCAGCGCCGCTTTGGGCCTAACGTGACGGCGGCGCTGGAAAAGGCGGGCCATATCCCTACCATCTATCCGAGCCCGATCGACACCCGCGAACCGGCCAAGGGCATCCGCCAAGCACCCGAGGGACCGCGCTATTCGACCGGCTACGGCGATTTCATTGGCGTGCCCACGGTGCTGGTCGAAAACCACATGATGAAGCCCTATCGCCAGCGAGTGTTGGGCACCTATGTGCTGCTTGAGGCGGCGCTTAAACTGGCTGGGCAGGATGCCGCGCAGATCGCCGGCGCGAAAGCCGGCGACCGGGCATCGCGCCCGGCCGAGATGCTGACTCGCTGGAAGCCCGCTGCGGAGCCGGTCGGCTGGGTCGCACAGTTCAAGGGCATCGCCTTCGACACCTATGTGTCGCCAGCGAGCGGGCGTGAGGAGCAGAGATGGCTGGGTCGCCCGGTCAACTGGCGGATGCCGATAATGGGCCAAGAACCGGTCGAGACGGTGCGTCTGCCCAAGGCATGGTGGATACCGGCGGAGCAAGCCGATGTGATCGATCGGCTGACGGTGCACGGCATTCGCTATGAAGTGCTCGACGCCCCGCGCACCCTGACGCTCGATCGCGTGCGCCTGGTCGATCCGAAGTCGATGCCGGTGCGGGATGCGCGCATGCCGCTAGACACGAGATTACGGCACGAGGCTGTGACTGAAACGCTGCCAACCGGTACGGTGTACGTGCCGGCGGACCAGCCCCTTGGCCTGCTGGCAGCGGCCCTTCTCGAACCCGAGAGCCAGGACAGTTTCCTCGCCTGGGGCTTTTTCCCTGAAATTCTCGCTTCGCCCCCAGGCGCGGAGGATTTCGTGCGAGCGCCAATCGCCGATGCCCTACTGGCCGGCGATCCGCAGATCCGAGCCGAATTTGAGGGCAAGCTGGCCGCCGACGCCACATTCGCGGCGGATAGCAGCGCCCGGCTTGACTGGCTTACCGAGAGATTGCCCGATCGGAGCGATTACTACCATATTTACCCGATCAGGCGAGAGCGTAACTGACTGGTACAAGCAGCAGTTTGCGACCGGAACGACGGCTTACTGTCCGAATGTTGCCCCAGCCTCTTGCCTCGGAACGGCGGCTTTGTCCCAGCGACCGTGTCCGGCTCTACACCGGAAACGGACGCCAGTGGGCTTAGATCTCGGTACTCTCGGCGAGGGCAAGAGCATCCTCCACATCGATTCCAAGGTAGCGAACCGTGTTTTCGATCTTGCTATGGCCAAGCAGGATCTGAACGGCACGAAGGTTGCCGGTGGCCCTATAGATTATCGAAGCCTTCGTTCGGCGAAGTGAGTGCGTGCCATACTCGCTTCGCATCAGACCGACACCTGTTACCCATTCGTCAACAAGCCGCGCATACTGGCGGGTGCTGAGGTGCCCCTTATGATCAACCCTGCTGGGAAAGACATAATCGTCCACCGTGCCGCCGCGCCGATCCAGCCAAGCCAGCAGGCTCGCCCGAGCGTCCGGCAGCAGTTCGAACTGGATGGGCCGTCCCGTTTTCTGCTGCATCACGATTGCCCGCGTCCGGATCTGTCCGCCGCTGACAATGTCGCCGATCTTCATCTGCACCAGGTCGCAGCCCCGAAGCTTACTATCGATCGCCAGATCGAACAGCGCCCGATCTCGCAGTCGGCGGCGCTGATTGAGGTAAAAACGGATTTCCCAGATCTGCTTTGGTTTCAGAGCCCGCTTGGCACCGACGGTCCTTCCGGCATTCCAGACCGGGCGCTTGGTGGTGGTGAGTTCGGTTTCAGGCATCTCCATGGTCGTTCTCCTATGGCCACATTGGCCATCTGCAGAACGCTTGCCGGCGAGGTCGCGGGCGAAACACTTTTGGGCTTGTGCCGACCAGACCCGGTCACTCAAATCAGCCACCAGGAACGTCTGCTCCAAACAAAAGCTGCCGATCTGTCATTTCGAAGCGAACGGTCAGCGTTGGGCCCAAAAATGTGACCGGATGCTCGCTTATGGAGAAGCGAAATGCTCTCGCGATTTCCGACCGTATGAAGCGCCCATCCATCTGGCGTAGCTGGCTTCCTTTATGTATCCGGCAGGTATGTGCCGAGATGGGCGGCGTGACCATCGTCCATGGCGTGCTGCCTCGTGATCATGTCCATATGTTCGCCGAGATATCGCCGCACGTCTCCGTCAGCGAATTCGTTCGCCGCGCCAAGGGGCGGTCATCGCGCAAAATCCAGCAAGAGTTCGAACACATCCGCAAGCGCTACTGGGGGCAACGCTTCTGGCAGCGCGGATGCTTCTCGACGACATCCGGCAACATCACCGATGACACCATCCTGCGTATCTTGACAGACATGGCCACAAAAATGGCTTCAGCCCCTCGCCATGATCCTCCCGGCGTCAGCCGGTCAGTCATTCAGCTCCCACACCCTCTTTCGTCGCACCGTGAAAGCCTCAATCAGATTGAACTGCGGCTATTAGTGGGCCTGAGCCAAAGCGGGTGATCGCATCCCGATAGAAGCCAGCTATGAAAGCGGCTTTGGCTTCAATCTGCTGAACGGTAAGGGCTGGCACCACCCCGGTTGCAGCAACCTCCAGAAGTTCTTCAGAAACAGACCACAGGAGCATCGAAGCAACGCGTCCACAGTCGACGTTTTTGATGAGCCCACGCGCTCTGAGATGTTCAAGATAGTGCCTCAGCGGAGCAAGGAGGTTTTGCTCCCTCGACCTCAACATCTCATCTCGAAACTCAGGGAACTTCCTTCCTTCCCTGACGCTGATCATGACAATGCCGACAGCATTTTCGGAACGGAAGATGTTTATGAGACGGCGGACGCGCTCCAGCAAGCCCTCATAGAGTGGTAGATCATCTTCTGCGGCCAAGCTGGCGCTGGATGAATTTTCGGACGCTCGCTGAAGAACTGCACGCAACAGGCCCGGCTTGCCACCATACTTGGCATAGATTGTCTGCTTCGAGACTCCAGCCTCCTTCGCGATCACGTTCAAAGTGGTGCGTTCGTAACCAAGCTTGATCAGCAAAGCCTCTGTGGTCGCGAGCAATGCGTCAGTCCGTTCAGCAAGCTCCTCGACCTTGGGCCGTCCAGCCCGGCTCCTCGATTTTTGTGCGGCAATCATTGCGCTCTCTTGACCAACATCCCCAAGTGATGCAATCACGAACAAAATGGAACCAGCCGTTACTGATTAAGGCCGGCAAAAGCAAAAATCGGGCAGGTGATATGAGGGAGGATGACATGAACAGCTCAAGACCGATCGTAGGACTGCGCACCATGGCGGCTATGGCAGTTGTGTTGGCAAGCGCTCCAGCGGCGGCGCAAGTGACAGCCGATCAAGGGACTGCGCAGGCGGACGAGATCATCGTCACTGCGACGCGCCAGAGCGCGAATTTGCAGGATGTGCCGATGGCCGTCGACGTTGCTACTGGTGAAAAGATCGAGCGCCTGTCGATACTGACCGTCAGCGACATCCAGCAGCTTTCACCCGGTTTGCAAATCACCAATAATACGGGCCGAAATAATACCGCGACATTGCGGGGCATCTCCTTTGACCCAGACAGCGGCGCGTTCCCGGCAGTGGAGGTGTATCTCAACGAAGTGTCGGTCAATGCGCAGCAGGTTTTTAGCGCGTTGTACGATATAGAACAGATCGAAGTGCTCCGCGGTCCCCAAGGCGCAACGCGTGGCAAGACGGCTCCGGGCGGCGCCATCACCATTCGGACCCGAAGGCCAGACCTGACCAATTCGACCGGCTACCTGCAAGGAACATTGACTGACCGGGATGCCTTCAATGTTCAGGGAGCAGTTTCTCTTCCGATCAAGGCAGATGTCCTGGCCTTGCGCGCAGCTTTGCTGGTGGATGGCAACCGGGCAAATCATGTTCGCAACATCCCGACTGGTGAGCGGTCCTATTCTCACACGATGAGCGGCCGCTTCAGCCTTGCCTATCAACCGACGCCAGACCTGCGCGCAGACCTTGCCTACCAATATCTGAACGTCGACGCGCGGCAGTTTCAGCAGGTGGCGGGTCCTGGCAATCAGCCTAGCCTGCTGGACCCGACCTTGAGCGGGCCTGCCATCGATCCTAAGGACAGATATGGAGTTACCGAAGGCCCGGCTCGCTTCCGTAACGTATCCCACTTCGTCACGCTGAACGCTGGATGGGATATGGGATCGCACCGGCTTGATTTTTCAGGCGGCTATGTCAGCAGCAGGCTGCTCGCGTCGCGAGATCTTGACGTTACAAATGCCGTGCCCGGCTTCATCCAGGCGCAGGATACCGATACGCAATATGATGGGTTCACTGGCGAACTGAGACTGAGCTCGCAATTCGACGGCTTTTTCAACTATTCGCTGAGCGCCTACAGGTCGGCGATCAAGGGACCGACGCACGTCACACAGCAAAGCGCGACATTCTTCCCCAGTACAGTCTTGGGCCTGCCTGTTCCACCGACGCCGGTGCCGGCTTCAACCGGACTTTACCTGCCGCTAAATGTGGGTATCGACGTTCCAGTCAACAATGTCACGAAGTCGATCGCGGGCAGTGTTGCGCTGCAATTTACCGACAAGCTCCGAGCAGAAGTTGCAGCGCGCTACAATTGGTTCCGGACAAACTTCCAGACCTATCTTACCGTGGCGACACCCGGGCTCCCTCTGTTCGGAGTGCCAGCCGGTGTGCTGACCGGGCCAAATTTGGCATCCAATCCGCAGACGGCCTATCACTTCAAAGCTTTAACCGGCAGCGCCAACATCGTTTACGAGGCGTCGCCCGACGTAACAGCATATTTGTCCTACGGCCGCTCTTTCCGCTTGGGACCGATCGCGGTTGGACTGACCGACCCGCTGAGCGCTGAACTCACCCAAACCAAAAACGAAACTTCTGACTCGATCGAATTGGGCGTGAAGACCCGGCTGTTCGATCGGCGCGTGACATTCAATGCGGCCATCTTCTACCAGTGGATCAACGACTACATTTCGCGTGTGCCGGGCGTCTATTACTCGGTTCCCCAGAACGGTTCCATTACGCGGTCTTTTGACTTCAACTTTAATGGCGACGTCAGGTCGAAAGGTGCGGAAGTCTCCATCTCCGCCGCGCCTACGCCCAACTGGAACCTGGATGTAGCCGCCAGCTATGTTGATGCGCGCTATCAAAACGCAGTAGCGCCCTGTAACAGTTTCGATGCCGCTGGGAGGATCATCATCCCCATCGGCCAGGAAACGGCACAGTGCCTGCGCGATGACCGCATCGCGGAGATCCCTAGATTCAGCTTGAGCGCGAATACGGAATATCGCGTCCCCATCGGCGAAGGGAATGGCTTTGTACGTGCTTTGGTCACCTATCAGCCTGGCTTCCGTTCGGAACTGGCCCAGTTTGACTATCAAAGCCTCACCAACGTCAACCTGTTCCTGGGCTTCCGAAATGGGAAAGGCTGGGAGATTTCTGGGTTCGTGAAGAACCTCTTCAACCAGGAACGTATCCGCTCGATCAGCACCGCGACCGGGCAGGTAGGCACGACCGATCCAAACGTCGTTTTCAATTCGGGCTATCGGACCGTGACACTCACGCCGCCGCGTGAGTTCGGGATCATGTCCACCTTCAGTTTCTAAATAGGGGCGAAGGCACGTGGTGCGGGGCAATCCGCATCACGTGCCTGGTCCCTGCTTCCTTCCCTCCTTATAAAACAGGTGCTCAGATGAATCGCTTACAGGATAAGATTGCTATTGTTACCGGCGCTGGCCGCGTCGGAAATATCGGCGTTGCGATTTGCGATGCCTATCTGCGCGAAGGCGCGAAGGCTGTCGTGGGTACTGATCTGCGCACAGATGAAGCGGCTCAGATCATCAGTGAGATTGAAGCGAAGCATGGTGAAGGCCGTTTTCGGCTTCTGGCGCATGATACGACCAAGGAAGAAGATTGGCGGAAGGTCATTGATACTACGATCAGTGAATTTGGTGGGATCGATATTCTGGTGAATAATGCAGGCATCTCCGTCCATGGTGGCGTTGAGAGCACGCCGCTACATGAGATGAGCAAGGTGATGGCGGTCAATCATGACGCGCTGTTCCTCGGAATGAAGCTATGCATTCCGGCCCTGTCAGAATCCGCCCACCGGTTCCCGGGCGGCGGGTCAATCATCAACACGCTGTCCATGGCCTCCTACATGCCGAGCGCCAACAACCTCAGCTACCAGGTTTCCAAGGCGGCAGGACGGATGCTGACGCTTTGCGCAGCGGTGGAACTCGGCCCCAAGCGGATCCGGGTCAATTCGGTTCATCCAGGGCTTACAGTCACGCCCCTGCTCCGCGAGGCGTTCCAGGAATATGCCGACCAGGGGCTGTGGGAATCCTACGAGGCAGCGGAAGACGCCGTCGCTGCCATGGGACCGCTCGGCATCAAGAGCTATCCGGAAGATACTGCGCACGCATTCGTCTATCTGGCATCCGATGAATCGCGCTTCGTCACTGGCGCGTCATTGTACCATGACGGCGGCATCGGTCAGCGGTTCTAGGATCGACGCTTACGAGCAGCCTACGGAGGAGAAGGCGAAATGATCCGACTGCCCGAACCAGAAGTCATTGTTGAGGGGCTTACCTTGCCGGAATGTCCCCGCTGGCACGATGGATCGCTCATCTTCTCCGACATTGCCGCCGGTCGAATCTATCGCCTCGACGACGACGACAAAGCGGAGATCATCCACCAGGAAGCAGATGATTTCGTAGGTGGTTTGGGTGTCCTCGACGGTGGCGATCTGCTTGCTGTTCTGTCCAAGCAGCGCAAGTTGCTCCGGATCAGCGAAGACGGTGTGTCGGTTCATGCCGATCTTTCGGACCTGTGCCGCTTTGTGCTAAATGACATGTCGGTTCATGCCGGTCGCGCCTATGTCAGTCAGCCTGGCTTCGACATTTGGGCTGATGACGCGCATGGCATGCCGGATCCCACCGGCCTCATTCTTGTGCAGCCGGATGGCAGCGCCAGCATCGCCGCCTCCGACATGATGTCGCCGAATGGGATGGCGATCGCCCCTGACGGGAAAACGCTCTACGTTGCTGAATGTACTGCGATGCGCATCACGTGCTTCGACATTGATGCTGTGACAGGCGCCCTGTCGAACCGTCGCCTGTTCGGCATGCTGCCCGATGGCGGGATACCTGACGGCATTTGCCTGGACGGACAGGGGGCGATCTGGAGCGCGGTTCCCGTTGCCGTGGCTGGATCGTCAATCGTCGCGGGCCCTGGCGTCATTCGCATGACTGAGGGCGGCGCAGTTTCGCATCTTGTTCCTGTTGCTGCAGGCCGCCGCGCGCTCGCCTGCTGCCTCGGCGGCCAAAATGCCGAATATCTCTATGTCTGCACAGTGCCCGATTTCGAAGGTGCCGCAGCTTTCTCTGCTTCGGAAGGTTGTCTGGAGCGCGTGACGATCGGTTGAGTTCGGCGAACGGAGGGCAAGAGCTTGATCCAGGAAGGCGGCCTTCACAAGTAATACCGGAAAGCCCGCGTCCCCCGAATGGCTGGACGCCGACGACCGCGCCGATCATGTTGCGATTGATATAGAGATTGCCCGCCTTCACCCGCTCGGTGACATAATCCATGGTCGCGTCGAGGCGGGTGTGGAGACCGAAGGTCAGCCCATATCCTGTCGCATTGATCGCTTCGATCACATGCCCAAGCCGTTCTCGGTCATAGCGGATGACATGAAGCACCGGACCGAAAACCTCACGCTCAAGATCGGCGACGCTGTCGATCTCGATGATCGTCGGTGGCACGAAGCTGCCCCGCCCGATGTCGGTCGGCATTGCATGCTGCTCGATACGCCGCCCCTTTGCGCGCATCGCATCGATATGCTTTTCGATGCTGGCCCTGGCCTCCATGGTGATGACCGGACCAATATCGACCGACAGGCGATCAGGGCGTCCGATGCTGAGTTCCTTCAGAGCCCCCTTCAACATTGAAAGGACGCCATCGGCAATCTCGTGCTGCAGGCACAGCAGGCGAAGCGCCGAACATCGCTGGCCAGCACTGTCAAAGGCCGACGCGATCACATCGGCCACCACCTGTTCGGCAAGGGCGCTGCTATCCACGATCATGGCATTTTGACCGCCCGTTTCCGCAATCAGCGGGACCGGGCGGCCACCGGGCGACAGACGCGTGGCGAGCTGTTTCTGGATCAGGCGCGCAACCTCTGTCGAGCCGGTGAAGATCACGCCCGCGATTTCCGCAGCCCCGACCAGCGCGGCCCCGATCTCGCCCGCGCCCGGCAGCAGCTGGAGCACATCGGCCGGGACGCCTGCGGCATGAAGGATGCGCACCGCCTCGGCGGCGATCAGCGGGGTTTCTTCCGCCGGTTTGGCAAGGACCGGATTGCCCGCGACCAAAGCTGCAGCGATCTGGCCCGTGAATATCGCAAGCGGGAAATTCCAGGGGCTGATGCAGACTATGGGGCCGAGCGGCTGTTGCGTTGGCCCCAAGGTCGTTCGAGCCTGCGCGGCATAGTAGCGCAGGAAATCGATCGCCTCGCGAACCTCGGCGATCGCATTTGCCGCTGACTTGCCTGCCTCGCGGATGGCCAGCCCCATGAGCTGAGGCATGTGCGCCTGCATGGCGTCGGCTGCCCGCTTCAGCATGGCGGCGCGGTCGGCAACCGGCGTAGCGGCCCAGGCTGCTGCGGCATGGGCGGCTATCCGGCAGGCGTCGCGCGCGTCCTGCTCGACGCAGAAGGCCACCGTTCCCACCACATCGGTCGCATCCGCAGGATTGCACACCGGTCGTTCGCTGCGCACGACCGGGCGCCCGTAAATTGCGGGCGCGGCATGCCATTGCCTCGTCGCACTCTCTGCCAGGGCGCGCGACAGATGCGCCAGCGCGTCCTCATCGCTCAGGTCGATGCCCGCAGAGTTGCGGCGATCAGCGTAGAGGGCGGACGGCAAGGCGATCTGGTCGTGCGGGCGTCCGGGCAAGTCCATCGCGCGGACCTGCTCGACCGGATCCATGACGAGTTCGTCGATCGCTACGCTTGCATCAGCGACCCGGTTCACGAATGACGAATTGGCCCCGTTTTCAAGCAGGCGGCGGACAAGATAGGCCAGCAGCGTTTCGTGCGTCCCGACCGGCGCATATATGCGGCACGGCCGGTCGAGCTTCCCCTTTCCGACCACCTCGCCATAAAGCGGCTCGCCCATGCCGTGCAGGCATTGAAACTCATAGTCGCCGACCGTGAAATCCGGGCCGGCGATGTGAAAAATGGTCGCCAGCGTCTGGGCGTTATGGGTCGCGAATTGCGGGAATATGGCGTCGGGCGCGGCCAGCAGCTTTTTGGCGCAGGCTATGTAGGCGACATCGGTATGAACCTTGCGCGTATAGACGGGAAAGTCGGCCAGCCCATCGACTTGCGCGCGCTTGATTTCGGTATCCCAGTAAGCGCCCTTTACGAGCCGCACCATGATCCGCCGGTTCGCGCGGCGCGCAAGATCGACGGTCCAGTCGATCACAAAGGGGCATCGCTTGCCATAGGCCTGCACCGCCAAGCCCAGGCCGTCCCAGCCCGACAGATCGGGATCGAGCGCGAGGCTTTCCAGCAGGTCCAGCGACAATTCGAGGCGGTCCGCCTCCTCCGCATCGATATTGAGGCCGATATCATGGCGTTTCGCCAGCGCGGCCAGCGCCTTGACGCGGGGCAGAAGTTCGTCGGTCACGCGACCGGCCTGGGCGCGGCTGTATCGCGGGTGAAGGGCGGAGAGCTTGATGGAGACGCCGGGGCCGACATAAATGCCGCGGCCGGCCGATGCCTTGCCTATCGCATGAATGGCCTGCTCATAATCCCGATAATAGCGGGCGGCGTCCGCGGCTGTCATCGCCGCCTCGCCCAGCATGTCGTAGCTATATGTGAAACCCTTTGCCTCCAGAGAGCGCGCGCGCTTCAGCGCCTGGCCGATCGTTTCACCGGTAACGAACTGCTCCCCCATCAATCGCATCGCGATATCGACGGCGCGCCGGATCACAGGTTCCCCCGCCCGCGCAAGCAAATGCGAAAGTGCGGCGGCCAGCCCCCGGTCATTCACGCTGTCGAGAAGCTTGCCGGTGACGACCAGCCCCCAGGACGCTGCATTGACGAACAGGGGCTTGCCGCTACCCACATGCGACATCCAGTCGCCCTTTGCGATCTTGTCACGGATCAACGCGTCGCGGGTCTGGTCATCCGGGATGCGCAACAGGGCCTCGGCCAGGCACATCAACGCCACGCCCTCCTGGCTGGACAGGGCAAATTCCTGAACCAGGGTTTCGACGCCGCTGCGGGTCCGCTTTTCCCTGATCGCCGAGACAAGCGTGAACGCGGTGTCGCGGGCGTCCGACCGGAGCTTGCGGGGCAAGGCGGCCAGATCCAGCAAGGGCTGGACACATTCTGCTTCGGGTCGGCGATAGGCCGCCGTGATCTCCTTGCGCAGCGGTGATGGCTTGCGGACCGGCGGCGCGAAAGCCGCGAAGGGAGGCGGTTGCGTCACCGCGAAAGGACCCCGCAAGGATCCGTCCACATGCCGTCAGGATGCGTGTGCATACACACATATTCTTCGACATTGCCCGGCTTCAGCGCGGGTTTGAGCCGCTCCTTTGCCTCAAGAGAGCGCAGGAATACCACCCGAAATGGCTGGATATTCATCGAGGTCGGTCCCCATTTGGCGATATCATATGCCTCCTGAAGTTCCGCATCCGTTACCACCTGGTCGGTCCAGCCATTCTGAGAACGTGCCTCTGTGAAGAGGATTTCCAGGGTTTTCTCGTCAGCAACCGTCATTGGCAGCCCTTCCGTTTGTTTGATTTCTGATTCCGGTCAGCCAAGGCCGACCATGACGTTCTTGCGATAGGCGTGCCGTTCCGCGAGACGGTCGGCCCACCTACGAAGATTGGGCTGCTCCGAATCCCTGGCGAACCCGAGAGCTATCCAGCGATAGACCATGATTCCGCAGGGAATATCGGCGAGCGAAAATGCATCGCCAGCAAGGTAGGAATTTTGTGCAAGGGCATCGTCTAGTAGCGCAAAGCAGCGCTGCGACTCCATGCGCGCCCGGTCTAAAGCCTGCAGGTCTCTCTCGGCTTCCGGAGTTTTGACGATGCCGATATAAAGCTGTGACATGAACTTGTTCAAGGCGGCAAGATGCCAGTCCATCCAGCGCTCGACCATTGCCCGGTCGATCGGGTCCTGGGGATAAAGCGAGGTGGGTCCGCGCGAATTGCACAAATAGCGGAGAATGGTGTTGGATTCCCAGATCGCGTTGCCTTCGTCTATCAACGTCGGCACGACGCCATTGGGATTCACGGCAAGATATTCCGGGTCGCGGTTCCCGCCAAATTCGCCGCCGAAATTTTCCTGGCTGAACGGTATATCCAACTCGTCCAGGAGCCAGAGGACCTTCTGGACATTGGAGGAGCTGCGCCTTCCTAAAACTCGAAGCATGACTCTCTCAACCTGCTTCCGGTATGTTCATTCCGCGTTGCACGGCGGGGCGTGCACCAACGTGATCGTACCAGCGCTTGAGATTTGGTACCTTTTCAAGATCGATGTTGTGAAGCGGGTTGCGCGCGAGCCAGGGATAGGTGGCGATATCGGCGATAGTATACCCGTCCCCCGCGATATAAGCTGAATCTTGCAGCCGCTTGTTAAGCACGCCGTAGATTCGCTCCACCTCTTTCTGGTAGCGCCCGAGCGAATATTCCTGGTCTTGAGCATATCTGCGAAAGTGATGGAGTTGCCCAAGCATCGGGCCCACGCCGCCCATCTGGAACATCAGCCATTGCAAGGTTATTGCCTGCGCGCGTGGATCGGACGGCAGTAGCTCGCTTCGGTATTTCTGTGCCAGATAAACCAGAATGGCGCCGGACTCAAAGAGCACCAGTTCCTCACCTCCGGGGCCATCGGGATCGACGATCACAGGGATCTTGTTGTTGGGGTTCTTCGCTAGAAAGTCCGGCGAGAATTGCTCATCCTTTAGGATGTTGATCGGCCGCAGTTCATAACCCAGCCCCAGCTCTTCGAGCATGATGGAAATCTTGCGCCCGTTCGGCGTCTGCCAGGTAAAAAGCTGCAAGGTCATATCAGTTCCTCCGGTCGGGGTTGCCGCGGGTCCAGCGCCACGGCAAGATCAAGATCGCACCGACAAGCCCGGCCTTTCGGTAGGGATCATTTCGGGAGAATTCCTCGACATCGTGCCGATTCGTAGCTTCAACCACGATGAGCGAGCCGACCTCCTTCTCCTCCGCCTCGTCCATCAATGGCCCGGAAAGGATGACCCGAACCGGAAGTTCGCCGCCCGACATATAAGCCACGTGGCGCTCGCGCGTTTGCGCGCGAATATCACCCGCGTCCGGGCGGTCCATCGCCTGAAGAACGAAGTACATGTGTCAAGCCACCGGGTGCAGGTTAAACCGATAGTCGAGCGTGTAGAACCTGCATTCCCCAAGTGGCGTGTCGTTTGAGGTGAAGATCGCCTGTATCCGAGCGCTAGACAAGGATTTTCTGCCGCAAGCGGCACCTGCGGTCGCGCAGACTGCTGGATCTGGACGGATCAGACCGCGAAGCCGCTGTTTCCTTGCCCAGGGGCGGCGTTTTTCAGCGCAGCGGACAGATCTGTCCAGCCGCTTTCGTTCAGTTTGAGCGTGGATCGCGATCATGCGCATAGCGGTGGCGCTCGCAATCGGCGGATAGCGGCGAGGATGGCGCGTACCATCGTGCCGGTGACAGCGACCTCGGCCAGCTGGAAGGTGATGGTGCGGGCGTGACGGACCACACGTGCCCCGATCTTGATCAGCTTCAGTTGCAGGCTGGTCAACGACCAGTCGGCCATGGCCTCGGGCAGCTCGATGCAGCGCAAGAAGGTGGCCAGGTTGTACGCCAGGGCGTGCAGTTGCAGCCGCACCTCATTGTCGCGGAACTTCCGGCACGACAGCCGCGTCCAGCGAAAGGCGTATTTGCCCTCTTTGATGTGCTGCTCGGCGGTGCCGCGCTGGTTGTAGAACCGCACCACCCAGTCCGGCTCCATCGGCAGGTTGGTGACGATGAAGCCGACACGCGGGAACAGTTCGCCCGGATGCCATTCGATCTTGGCGATCACCCGGCGTTCCTTGTCCCAGGACGCCGCCTGATACTCGAATTCCTCGAAGAACCGCTTGACCTTGGTCAGTGACGGCCGCCCGACAGGGCGCGTTAGCCGATGCGCGATCTTGTCCTTGAGGACCGCGTTTGCGGGCAGCCGGATGGCGTAGAAGAACCGCGCTTCTTCCAATCGCTCATAGATCGCCGGGATCGCGTAGGCAGCATCGGCCCGGAAGAACCTGCCACCAAGGTCGCGCTCCGCGTAGCGCGCAATGACGGGGTCGAGAACATCACGCCAGCCATCGGCGCTGTGGACGTTGCCATGGCGCAGGGCGCAGCGTTCCAGCATCCCGAACTGGTTGAACAGAAAGTTGGGGTGATAGCAGCTACAGTCGAAATGGCCATTCCAGGCGGACCCTTCCTGGTCGCCATGGGTCGGGCTGACCGAGCTGTCCATGTCCAGAACGATGTACTTCAGCCCGTTACGGTCATGGAACCGGTCGATCCATTGCCCGTTCAGGTCGGCCAGCGCGGCACGGTTCCCGGCCAGAGCCAGCGTCTCGGTCTCGAACCGTCCCATCTGCGATGCCGAGGCCGCTTGTGCATCGACCGCTCTGCCGCCGACAACTTGGCGCATGACCGGATCGCAGGCGAGACGGTTGGCGTCGTTGACATCCTCGTATCCGGCCAGCCGCCCAAAGACTGATTGCCGGAACAGGCCGTCGAGCCGATGGACCGTGTTCTTGCCAGAGCGAGTATCGCGCAGCGCCGCTGACGCCAAATCGGACAACCCGAGCGCGTCATCAAGCTCGCGCATCACCAGAAGGCCGCCGTCGGAACTGAGCTGCGTGCCGCGAAATTCCAGCCGCACGCGAGGGTCGAAATCCACCCGATCTGCCCGTTGCAAGCCCGCACCCTCTGGGTGATCCATGAAACGCGCCCCTCGCAGCCTTCAACACCATGTTTTATATAGGAAATATAATGGTCAGGACAGCGAAATCAGCGCCTTACTTGGGAAATGTGGGGTAATTGGACCTGACTGCCGGAGCGAAGACTCGCTTACTTTGACCTATCCTCGTTGAAGGGGGAGTTCGAATCGTCGATTGCTTGGCAGCATTGTCGTTGGACTGGGTAACCCAAAGCAGCCGAAGAGCCCAATGTCGGTTTTTGTCGGAGGCCGCCATTAGCGAGCCGGACGGGAGCGATTGCTTTGTCACAAGCGCCTGTGTCTGGCTCTCCACCGGAAAACGGGCGCCATCGGATTCAGATCTCGGTATTTTCGGCGGCAAGAGCATCCTCCACGTCGATTCCAAGGTAGCGGACCATATTCTCGATCTTCCTGTAGCCGAGCAGGATCTGAACGGCGCGAAGGTTGCCGGTGGCCCCATAGACAATCGATGCCTTCGTTCGGCGAGCTATGTCGCCACGACCGGAGGGATAACCGCCGAAGATGTGCGCGATCTGATGGTGGCCACGGTCGAACATCGCTTCGGCCAGGTGAATGCGTTGCTGCACGCCATCGAATGGCTGACGACAATGGCAGCTGAAGGTCCACTTTAAATGTCAATCAGCGAGACTGGTCGAGCGCTGGGTTGGTGCCCAACCCCAATCCAATTAGCCGAAGGATAAGTTCCTGTACCTCGCTTTCGGCCGTATGCCAGCGAAGACCGGCAGAATTGCGGGCGACGCCATTAAGGACGTTCAGGATCAGGCCGGGCGCGAGGGCGGCATCGAGACGTTGCTCATTCAGTGCGTTGCCAAGTGCCTGCTTATTGTGCTCCCTGCGTTGCCTTCCCTCTTCCTCAAGTTGCGCCGCCAAATTGGATCGAACGCTAGGTTCGCAGCGGGAGAGGCTTTCCCATGCTAGCCAAATCGGATCGGAATAGAGGGCCGCTAGGCTGTTGTAAAACCGGCTCAGATCACGAACAGCATTTCCTTCGTCTACGTACGTCAATTCACGGGGGCGAGAGAGAATGCCCTCTACAACGGCGTCGAAGGGCTTCGACCATCGCCGATAGAAGGTCGTCTTTGGCACGCCAGCCAGCGCGCATACGCGCTCAACGGTCAGCCCGGTGATCCCGTTCGTCGCCAGAACGTCAAGTGCGGACGAAATAAGCCTGTCCTGAAGTTCAGCCTGTCGCGGACGGCCCCGACTGCGGGCGTGCTCCATACTCGCCTCCACTATATGACCCTCCTCACGGAATATCGATACGCTACCGTTGACAAAATTACTTCCGCATAGCAACTCAAGTGAAAAGGATTTTGCATGATCGGCCTCCGCTCAAAAGGCGTGCGTCCGTAGATGGGAGTGGATTGTCTTGATGCTGCAAGAGACAGAGGCTGACGATCAAGGCGAGGTGATTTCTCGTCGAATGGTGTTGCTGGGCCTGCTGTCCACCAGCAGCTTAACCTTGGTGGGCGCTCAGCGGCCGAGGGCTGGATCGTCCGTCCGGCCTAACGTGGTCCTGATCGTTCTGGATGACGTGGGCTTTTCTGACTTTGGTTGTTTCGGCGGCGAGATACGTACGCCGTCGATTGACGCGCTGGCTGCCCGCGGTCTCCGGTATAATAGGTTCGAGACACGCGCGATCTGCTCACCCACCCGCGCGTCCTTGCTGACCGGACGCAACAGCCAGTCGATTGGTATGGCTGACATTCCCGACATCGCCGCAGGTCCGAATGCGCAGTGGGCAAAGAATAGCGGATATATCCCCGCGACGGCTGAGATGCTTCCGGCCGCTCTGAAGCGAAGTGGCTATGCCACCTGGGCAATCGGCAAATGGCACTTGTCGCCAAACACCGAGTTGGAACCCGGTGGCCCTCGCACGACTTGGCCGCGCAATCGCGGTTTTGATTATTTTTACGGCTTCATGTCCGGATGGACGGACCAATACCGCCCCAAGCTCACGGAGAACGAACAAGACGTTCCTGTGCCGCAAAAGCCCGATTATCACCTTTCATCAGACCTGGTCGATAAGTCGATCGACCTGATCAAACGTCAGCGCGCCGATGCGCCAAAGCAGCCGTTCTTTCTATACCTAGCTTTCGGAGCCGCGCATGCCCCGATCCAGGTGCCGAAATCCCACAGCGATAATTACGCCAACGTCTATGAGAAGGGGTGGGATGAGATAAGGGCTGAGCGGTTCGCGCGCATGAAGCGGATGGGCGTCATTCCAGAAAATACCATTCTGCCCCCACCTAATCCGGGCGACCGCAAGTGGGCCCAGCTCAGCCAGGACGAGCAAACGCTCTTTGCCCGGTTTATGGCCGTCTATGCAGGCTTTTTGGAGCATGCGGATGCACAGATCGGCAGGCTTATGGATGCTCTGAAGGCGGAGGGTGTTGATGAGGACACCTTGGTGGTGGTGCTGTCCGACAACGGGGCGGCGGGCGAAGGCGGTGCTACAGGATCGTTCGATGGCCTTTATCGTCCCAACAGGCTGAGCCTCAAGGATCAGCTTGCACGCATCGAGGATATTGGAACGGCAAAGACGCAAGCCGAATATCAGCGTCCATGGGCGATGGCGAGCGTGTCTCCCTTTCGGCGCTACAAGCTGTGGCCTTATCTAGGAGGTGTTCGAACGCCGTTAGTCATATCATGGCCCAGACAGATCAAAGGCAAAGGAGCGATCCGTCCGCAATTTGTCGAGGCGATCGATATCGCTCCTACTATCATCGAAGCAGCGAAGGGCAGCTTCGCGCACAAGATCAACGGCGTTCAGCAAATCCCCGTAGCTGGCAAATCCATCTTGGCATCCTTCAAGAGCGCACGCGCGCCTTCCGCTCGCACGGTCCAGTTCTTCGAACTTCGCGGAAATCGCGCGATCGTTGAAGGTGACTGGCGTGCGGTCGGTATGCACCCATGCGGCGGGTCCGAAGATCAGGATCGATGGATGCTGTTCAATGTAAGGCAGGACTTTTCTGAAAGTACTGACCTAGCTTCCAAATATCCCACCCGGCTTGAGCATATGAAGCGGCTGTGGTGGAGCGAGGCGAAGAAGTATAGCGAACCGCCCCTTACGCCAGTTTCCAAAGGCATGTGCACGTTCAGCGGCTATGGAGAGGATTTCTCCGATCGGCCTTCGGGCGCCGACCTTCAGGGCCACAGATAAACCGGACTACTGCCAGTCTAAGTTGCCGAGGATGGGGAAGCGGACCGGCCGCACCTGAGCACCTGAATTATGCTGCTCAGCGTCCGGCATCGGTCGACTGCTGCTGGGCAGCTCTCTCCAGTGGGCCAAGGCAGCTTTCCTGAGCCGACCGCTGCGAAGCTGCCATTCCGAAATCGGCCCAGCTTTCTCCTTCCCGAGAGGGAGGTTGCCGACCTTCGCATGACGGCTCGCACCAAGAAGCCGACGTTCGCCACCGCGCCCGTTAACGACGGCTTTGTCCCAGATGGCAACTTACCGCGGCGACCCAGAAGGCAAGATTCGGGAGTACTTCTCCGCTCCCTCAAAGCGACTTCTGTTCGTGCAAGCGTGGCAGCCCTCCAGAATTGTCGAGCCAAACCTGGGCAAAACACACCAAATCAAGTCGGCGGATCGGCGTAAGCCCTTAACTCACATCCCGCGCACACTGCTTGGAACCTTGCAAATCATTGACAGCTGCAGCTGCATGAACGGGAGCCCCGTTGCGTCTCTTGAACCATCGGCGAAATGATTGCGGTTCAGAAAAACCAAGGCGTTCCGAGAGCTTCGTTATGTTCATACCATCGAGTGTGAGCATTGAGGAGAGAAGATCACCGATAACATCGTCCCTCACCGATCTGAACGACGTTCCTTCCCTTGCTAGGTCTCGACGCAAGGATGCACAGCTCCTGCCAAGAACTTGGCAGGCCCGGCGCTGCCCTAGCAGCGTTCCCCGTGACATTATTTCTGCCCGCATCAACTCGCTTAGGCGTTCTCGATAGCTTTCACTGTGAGGCATACCACATGCAGAGACCTCACCCATCCTGTGCAAGATCTCGTTGCATTCCTCTTCCCTTCGCACGGTCGGCAGCGAAAGCGTCTCAATTGGCAAGGACAAGCACGAGCGTGAGCCTCCGAAGCTCATTGGATACGGAAAGAAGAACGGTAGCCACGATGGACAGCCGATCGGTTCCGCCGCAAAATGCCCGCGGGCAGCAGGCTTGGTCCGCGTGAGCCACGCAAGGGTCGCGACCATCATCGATAGCGCGTCCATTTCGTCGCTCTGGACCTCAAAGGTGCGCGGAACCTCAAAGGTGCGCGGACGCGCGGTGCTGTACCAGAAATGCACCTGGTTCCCCGATCGCTCGATCTCGAGCACCGCTCCTTGCGGGAACATGGAAGTCATGAACGACAGAAACAGTTCCAATGAATGTTCGACCGTTCTTCCCCTAGTCATTTCTCGAAGTGCAAAGAGAACGGGCGCGAGATTTACCTGCGGACTGAGTCCATAGAGCCTGTTGCGGATCGCCCAGATGAAGTCCCACCGAAGCTCCGCAAATGTCTGCATGTCGACTGACGTTTCGCTATTGTCGAGCCGCCCCCTGAGTTCCTCAGCACGGCCATGATCTGGATGCCGGTGTAGCAGCTCACGAGCCAGTTCCATCGGTGCAACGGCGCCCAAGCCGAGCGGAATAGTGGAACAAGCCTGCATGTCCATCTGGCACCCCTCCATTTAGCTCTGTGCTCTGCGCGGCACCTTCCGCAATAATAAACGTGCGGCGGCATGAAGACAAGATCGCCGTCAGCAGGGGCCTGAGCGAATTGGCTCCGGTCGTCTGAGCGAACCGGTCCTTCCTTCCATCGCCACCTGCGTTATCTCGGTGGAAATCGAACTACGGAGACGGAGAGCGTCATGATAATAGACATGGACAGTCACATGTATGAGCAGCGGGACATGTGGTCGCGCTACATGGTGAACAAGGATCGTGAGAACGCCATGGCGATTGTGGACGACGAGCTCGGCTATCCAATGCTGCGCTACAAAGGGAGGTCGCCGCGCGGAACCTATTGCTGGATGGGGAAGCCCGGATTTGACGAAAACCTTCTTAACCTGGATGCCTTCATGGGGCAGCCACAGCGCGACCAGCGCGA